>JBKBWW010000052.1:0-23645 GCA_046314475.1 Hydrogenophaga sp. | reverse complement strand
TCACGCCCCAGGGCAGGCCTTGCGCGGGGCCGCCCGCCAGGAAACCCGAGGGCACGGCGACCGCGCTGTAGTCCAGCAGGTTCATGAAGTTGGTGTAGCGGCCCAGGTTGGAGTTGAGCTGGATCGGGTCGCCCTGCATGGCGTCGATGCGGTAGATGGTGCCGGCGGTGGGCGTGAGCAGGCAGTCGATGTCGGTCCACACGGAATCGCACACGCGCTTGAGCGCCTTGAGGCGGTAGCTCGCGGCAAAGGCTTGTGCGCCGGTCACGTTGCGGCCGCCTTCGATGATGGTGCGCACCGGCGGAAACACGGCCTCGGGTTGCGCGTTGATGAAGTCCTGGATGGCCACATAACGCTCGGCAACCCACGGGCCGTCGTACAGCAGGCGCGCGGCTTCCAGGAACGGCGTGAGGTCCACTTCGACCGGTGTGCCACCCAGCGCCTTGAGCCGCTCCACCGAGGTGTTGAACAGCGTTGCGGCCGCGTCGTTGCCGAAGAACTCCAGGTCTTGCGCGCGCGGCACCCCGAAGCGGAACGGGCCGGCGGAGAAATCCACGCCCAGGGGCTGCGCAGGGCGGCTGTAGGCATCGGCTGCGTCAAACGCGGCTGCCGCGCCCAGCACGGCCTGCACGTCGCCTGCGGTGAGCGCAAAGATGCTCACCGTGTCCAGCGAACGGCAGGCCGGCACCATGCCGGTGCCCGAGAGCAGGCCCAGCGTGGGCTTGAGGCCCACCAGGTTGTTGAACGAAGCCGGCACACGGCCCGAGCCGGCGGTATCGGTGCCCAGCGAAAACGTGGCATAGCCCTTGGCCACCGACACGGCCGAGCCCGAGCTGGAGCCGCCCGAGATGAAGTCCGGATCGAACGCGTTCTGGCACGCGCCGTAGGGCGAGCGGGTGCCGTTGAGGCCGGTGGCGAACTGGTCGAGGTTGGCCTTGGCCACCGGCACCGCACCAGCGTTCAGGAGCTGCTGGATGAGGAAGGCGCTCTCGGTGGGCGTGTACGCGAACTCGGGGCAGCCGGCGGTGGTGGGAATGCCAGCGAGGTCGATGTTGTCCTTGATCACGAAAGGCACACCGAACAGCGGCAGGCTCGCCGGGTCCACGCCGTCGAGCCGGGCCACCAGGGGTGCCACCTCGGCGTCACTCAGCACATGGATGAAAGCGTGGTGCGTGTCGGCGCGGCAGCGCGCCAGCGACTCGGCCACCACCTCGCGCACGGTGGTGCCGCTGCGGTAAGCGGCTTGCAGGCTCGCGAGGTCGAAAGACAGATGGCTCAGTGACATGGAAACACTCCGTTGTTGTTCTGGACTCAGAAGACTTCGTCGATCAGCACCAGCACGTTCTGCCCGGCCGACACCGCCCCGCCTTGGGCGCACATGAGGCTGTGCACCGTGGCGTTGGCCGGTGCAAGCAAGTTGAATTCCATCTTCATGGACTCGATCACCAGCAGCACGTCGCCGGCCTGCACCTGCTGGCCCACGCTCACCGCCACTTTCCACACGTTGCCCGGCACGCTCGTGGTCAGCACGCGCCCCCCTTCGGGCAGGTCCACCTCGTCGGCCACGCCCGCACTGGCTGCGGCGTCGTCGCTGGTGAAGTCGTTTTGCCCGGCGGCCACCCAGCGTTCGCGCTCGGCTTCAAACGCGGCTTGCTGCGTGGCCTTGAAGGCGCCGATGCTCCCGGCGTTGTCGGCGAGGAATCGCCGGTAGTCCTTGAGGCTGAACGTGCCGTCTTCCGTGCGCAGCGCGTAGCCGCCGTGCGGAAAGTTGGCGCGGATGGTTTTGAGGGCGTCTTCGCTCACCGGTTCGAAGCGGATCTGATCGAAGAAGCGCAGCAGCCAGGGCTGTTCGAAGTCGGTGCCCGGCGTGCCGTGGCGCCAGCGGTTCCACATCTGCAGCGTGCGGCCCACAAACTGGTACCCGCCCGGGCCCTCCATGCCATAGACGCAGAGGTAGGCGCCGCCGATGCCCACGGCGTTCTCGGGCGTCCAGGTGCGCGCGGGGTTGTACTTGGTGGTCACGAGGCGGTGGCGCGGGTCCAGCGGGGTGGCCACCGGCGCGCCCAGGTACACGTCGCCCAGGCCGAGCACGAGGTAACGCGCGTCGAACACGATCTTGAACACGTCTTCGATGCTGTCCAGGCCGTTGATGCGGCGGATGAACTCGATGTTGCTCGGGCACCAGGGCGCGTCCGGCCGCACCGACTGCATGTATTTTTCGATGGCCAGTTTCGTCTGGGGGTCGTCCCAGCTCAGCGGCAGCACCACGGTGCGCGAGGGCACGACCATCTCGTCCACCGGCGGCAGGGCGTCGTCTGCCTCGCTGATGATTCGCAGCAGTTCGCTGCGCGACAGCAGGGCCGGGTCAAAGTGCACCTGCAGCGAACGGATGCCCGGGGTGAGGTCGATCACGCCTTGGAGTTGTTGGGCTTTGAGGCCGTGCAGCAAGGCCTGCACGCGCATGCGCAACTCCAGGTCCAGCGTGAGCGGGCCGAACTCGATCAGCACGTAACGGTCACCCGCCTGGCGGATCACGCGGCGCGGGCGGTCGCCTTGCGCGGCGCGGTCGTCGAGGATAGGGCTCGGTGGTGAGCCGGCCTGGCGGTGAAAGCGCACCGTGTCGCCGGGGCGCAGCTGGCCCAGCTTCCACAGCTCGTCGTGCAGCACCACGGCCGGGCAGACGAAGCCGCCCAGGCTGGGACCATCGGGCCCGAGGATCACCGGCATGTCGCCGGTGAAGTCGATCGCGCCGATGGCGTAGGCGTTGTCATGAAGGTTCGACGGGTGCAGGCCGGCTTCGCCGCCGTCGGTGCGCGCCCACTGCGGCTTGGGGCCGATGAGGCGCACCCCTGTGCGGCTGCTGTTGTGGTGGATCTTCCAGTCGGTGCCAAAGAACATCGTGATGTCGTCGGGCGTGAAGAAGTCGGGGGCGCCGTGCGGGCCGTAGAGGACGTTGATGTCCCAGTGGTGGGTGTAGGCGGGGGCTTCGACAGGCTCAGCCCGAACGGAGGTGGGCTCAGCTCGAACGGAGATCTGCTCAGCCAGAGCGCCAAACCCCTCCGTTCGCCCTGAGCCTGTCGAAGGGTTCACCAAGGCTGTTGCCGGGGCTTCGACAGGCTCAGCCCGAACGGTTGACAGGTGCAGCACATCCCCCGTGCGCAAATGCCGCCCCGCGTGGCCGCCAAACTGCCCCAGCGTGAAGGTGCTGCGGCTGCCCAAATACAGCGGCACGTCGAGCCCGCCAGCCACAGCCAGCGCCAGCCGCACGCCGTGTTCACAGCGACCCACGGCCAACGTGCCGCCTGCGGGCACGTTGATGGCCTGCCACATTGGCACTGGCTCCCCGTTCAGCGTCACTTTGGCCGGTGCACCGGTCACCGCCACCACCGTGGCGGTGTTGAAGCGCAGCGTGGGCCCGGCCAGCGTGATCTCCAGCGCGGCCGCGTCGGCTGTGTTGCCCACCAACGCATTGGCGGCGCGGTGGGCGTGCATGTCCATGGGGCCGCTGGGCGGCACGCCCACGTCCCAGTAGCCCTGCCGGCCCGGCCAGTCCTGCACGCTGGTCTGCACGCCGGGCTCCAGCACATCGACGGTGGCCGGGTGGTAGGCGAAGGTGGAGAGAAAACGCGTGACCTGCCGGCCCTCCCGAAACACCGGGTCTCGCACCACCTGGCGCAGGTACCCCAGGTTGGTTTCGATGCCGGCGAGGCGCGTCGCGTCGAGCGCGTCTTCCATCTTTTTGAGCGCTTCGTCTCGCGTGTCGGCTGTGACGATCAGCTTGGCCAGCATGGGGTCGTACCAGGCGGGCACCTCGGTGCCGCGCTCCACCCAGCTGTCCACGCGCGCGTCTGCAGGGAACACCACTTCGGTGAGCAGGCCTGCGCTCGGCTGGAAGTTCTTGGCCGGGTCTTCGGCGTACAGCCGCACCTGAATCGACGCGCCCTTGGATGAGGGTTGCAGCGTGTGCAGCGGCGGCAGGTCGCCGGCTGCGAGCTGCAGCATCCACGCCACCAGGTCCACACCACACACCTGCTCGGTCACGCCGTGCTCCACCTGCAGGCGCGTGTTCACTTCGAGAAAGTAGAACGCACCGGTGGACGCGTCGTACACAAACTCCACCGTGCCGGCCGAGCGGTAGTTCACCGCCTGCGCCAGCCGCACGGCGGTGGCGTGCAGTTCGCTGCGCTGTGCGTCGCTCAAACCCGGCGCGGGGGTTTCTTCAATCACCTTCTGGTTGCGCCGCTGCACCGAACAGTCGCGTTCGCCGAGTGCGATCACACCGCCCACGCCGTCGCCGAACACCTGCACCTCGATGTGCCGCGCCTGCTCCACGTACTTCTCGATGAACAGGCCCGCATCCTTGAAGTTGGCCTGCGCCATGCGGCCCACCGAGTCGAACGCGTCGATGAGTTCGGCCGCGTTCCACACCAGCCGCATGCCGATGCCGCCGCCACCCGCCGTGCTCTTGAGCATGACCGGAAAACCCACGCGCGCGGCCTCGCTCTGCGCCTGCGCCAGGTCGGTCAACAGGCCGGAGCCCGGCAGCAGCGGCACGCCGCGCTGCTCGGCCAGATCGCGCGCGGTGTGCTTGAGGCCGAAGGCGCGCATCTGCGCGGGCGCGGGGCCGATGAACGCGATGCCGGCGGCTTCACACGCTTCGGCAAACGCCGGGTTCTCGGAAAGAAAACCGTAGCCGGGGTGGACGGCCTGCGCGCCGCAGTCTTTCGCAATCTGCAGGATGCGGTCGGCGCGCAAATAGCTTTCTGCTGCCGGGGCCGGGCCGAGCAGGTAGGCCTCGTCGGCCTCGCGCACATGGCGGGCCTGCGCGTCGGCTTCGGAGTACACGGCCACGCTCTGCACGCCCAGCGCTTTGAGTGTGCGGATGATGCGGCAGGCGATGGCGCCGCGGTTGGCAATCAGGACTTTGCTGAACATGAGGTTGTTTCTTGGTAATCCAAAGTCCCGTTCGCCCTGAGCCTGTCGAAGGGCATCCCAGCCGTGTTGGCGGGGGCTTCGACAGGCTCAGCCCGAACGGAGATGGGTTCAGACCGAACGGGAATGGGTTCAGACCGAACGGGCATGGGTTCAGGTTGAAGGGTTGAAGCTCAGACCGGGTCCCAGACGATCAGTTGAATCGGCGTGGGGTTGTAGGCATTGCAGGGGTTGTTCAGCTGCGGGCAGTTGCTGATCAACACCCACACGTCCATGTCGGCGCGCATCTCCACGTACTTGCCTGGGCCCGACACGCCGTCTTCAAAACTCAATGCGCCGTCGGCCGTCACCGGTACGTTCATGAAGAAGTTGATGTTGGGCACCAGGTCACGTTTGCCCAGGCCCACGTCGGCGTGTTGCAGGGCGATCAGGTAGTTGTCGCGGCAGCTGTGCATGAACTTCTTCTGCAGCGCGTAACGCACGGTGTTGCTCTCGGCCGCGCAGGCGCCACCCAGCGTGTCGTGCCGGCCGCAGGTGTCGGCCACGATGGTGAGCATGGGGTTGCCGTCGTTGCTGCGGATCACCGAGCCGGTGGTGAGGTAGATGCCGCCCTGGCGCTGCATGGTGTTGGTGGCGCTGTAGTGCTCGGCCGGGTCGTGGCGGTTGTAGAACAGCACGTCGGCGGCCTGGTTGCCCTCCAGGTCGACGATGCGCAGCGTCTGCCCGCGCTTGACTTCAAACAGGATGGGCTCGCCTGGGGGGTGGCGCTGGTCCATCACGGCGTGGGCCGGGTCCAGCTGGCTCTCCAGGATGCGGATGTCGGTGGCGGTTGCAGTTGAAGTTGCAGTGGTGTTCATCGTGTGCTCCTCACAGGTACAGCATGTCGGTGTTGTGCAGGGCGCGCGCGTTCTCCGGGCGGAAGGCGCGGCACACATCGTTGGCCGGCGCGGCGCCGCAGCGCCAGGCCAGTAGGCCCACCTTTTTCGGGCTGTAAGCGGGCGCGGTGTCCAGCCCGTGCGGCGCGGTGCTCATGGCCAGGATCACGTCCATGTCGAAGCGCAGTTCCACAAAGTCACCGGCCTTGGCGTGGTCGGGCACAAAGGCAAAACGGCCCTGCGCGTCGACGCCCACCTTGCTGAACAGGTTCACTGGCGCAATCAGGTCGCGCTTGGTCAGGCCGTATTTGCCGATCTCGATCAGCAGGCCGTCTTTGCCCGAACGGTGCATGGCGTTGCGCGCGTGCTCGTAGCGCTTCTCGCCGTATTTCTCCTGCATGAGTTCGGCGTCCAGCAGGGCGCCAAACGGGTCGTGCCAGCCCACACTGTCGGCCGTGAAGCTGGCCATGCTGCGACCCATGTCGCTCATGAGCACATGGCCTTGCGTGTAGTGCGCCGTGTGCTGCGCCTT
Source organism: Hydrogenophaga sp. (assembly GCA_046314475.1). Classification (GTDB taxonomy): domain Bacteria; phylum Pseudomonadota; class Gammaproteobacteria; order Burkholderiales; family Burkholderiaceae_C; genus Hydrogenophaga. Next base: position 17,306 of record JBKBWW010000052.1, on the reverse strand, counting down.
CACGCTGTCGGGCATGTTGTAGCGCTCCAGCTTCTCCAACGCGCTGTAGAGCACCAGGCTCACGTTGGCACCGGCCTCCAGCGCCACGAAGCGCAGGGCGCTGCCGCGCGGCATGCGCCAGCTCCAGTGGCTGCCGCCGGGCACCACCTCGCTCCACATGGCTTTCCCGGTGTCCACGCCTTCGAGCGCAGCGGCGGGGAAGCGCTGCCACAGCGCGGGCGCGTCCACCGGCGCGGCCTGCGGCGGATTGGGCGGCACCACGGTCAAGGGGTCGGCAATGTCTTGTGGGTTCATGTGTGTCTCCGGTTGATTGAAATTTGCTCAGGCTGAGCCCAAACCCGTTCGGGCTGAGCTTGTCGAAGCCCTCGCCAGGGTGTTGGTGAGCCCTTCGACAGGCTCAGGGCGAACGGGTGCAGGCTCAGGGCGAACGGGTGCAGGCTCAGGGCGAACGGAGGCCGCATGGCTCAGTTCTCCGCGCCCACGCCCGAGAGGCGCTGCAGTTGCTCCAGATCGGTCTTCATGCCCGAGGTCTCGCGGATGCGGTCGAGGATGTCGCGCTTGAGCCGCACGAACTCGGGCTCGTGCTTGAGGTCTTGCACGCGCTGGTCGCCAAAGGGCACGTCGTACACGGTGTCGATGCGCCCGGGGCGCGGCGCCATCAGCACCACGCGGCCACCCAGGTACAGCGCTTCTTCCACGTCGTGCGTCACAAACACGATGGTGGTTTTCTCCAGCTTGTGCACGTAGCGGATCAGGTCGTGCATCACCTCGCGCGTTTGTGCATCGAGCGCGCCAAAGGGCTCGTCCATCAGCAACACATCGGGCCGGCCCATGAGCGCGCGCGCAATCGCCACACGCTGCTGCATGCCGCCCGAGAGCTGGTTGGGCCAGGCGTTGGCCACCGGCTGCAAGCCCATGAGGCGCAGCAATGCGTCGGCCCGGCCCGAGGCGGCTTCCACATCGGCCGAGCTGCTGCCGTCGGTGTGGGCCTTGAGCTGGCGGCAGAACTTGATGTTCTCCAGCACCGTCATCCACGGGTAGAGGCTGTAGTGCTGGAACACCATGGCGCGGTCGATGCCCGGGCCGTCCACCGCGTGGCCGTCCACCAGCAGGTCGCCACTGGTTTGGGTCTCCAACCCGCCGATGGTGCGCAGCAGGGTGGACTTGCCGCAGCCCGACGCGCCCACGAAGGTGACGAACTCGTTCTCGCCGATGTCGAGGTTGATGCCTTCCAGCGCGTTGATGGGCGCGCCGTCAAAGCGCTTGCTGAGGCTGCGGATGACGATCTTGGGCAGGGGAATGTGGGCGGTGCTCATGGGGCTCAGCCTTTCAGGTAGAGCCAGGGAAACGCACGGCGATGCCCCCAGCGAAAGAGCTGGTCGGTGACCAGCCCGATGAGGCCGATGACGATGATCCCGGCGAAGATGGTGTCGGTCTGCAGGAAGCGCTGGGCGCGCAGGATCGCGTAGCCCAGGCCGGAGTTGGCGGCCACCAGCTCGGCCACCACCAGGTAGGTCCAGGCCCAGCCCATGGTGATGCGCATGGTGTCCATGAGCGCGGGCTTGGCGCTCGGCAAGATCACCTTTTCAATGAGCTCGCTGCGGCTGGCGCCCATGGTCTGCGCCGCCTCCACCTGCGCGGCCGGCACGCGGCGCACGTCTTCGGCCACCATCAGCACCATCTGGAAAAAGGTGCCTATGAAGATGATGGCGATCTTGGAACCTTCGCCAATGCCCACCCACAGCATCACCAGCGGAATGAAGGCCACCGCCGGCATGTAGCGGATGAAATCGGTCAGCGGCTCCAGCAGCGCCTGCACCGAACGGAACGAACCGATCAACAAACCCAAGGGCAGGGCAATCACGGCCGAGAGCACAAAGCCCGCGACCACGCGGTAGATGCTGATGCCCATGTCTTCAAACAGGCCAGTCTCGGTGGCCCAGGTCCAGGTCTTGGCCAGCACCTGCAGCGGCGCCGGCATGAACACCGGATCGATCCCGCCCCACAGGCCCACCGCCGCCCAAAGCACCAAAGGGGTGAACAGCCCGGTGAGCGCGAGCACCCAATAGGTGCGCCGCGAGATGCCGGCGCGCACGGTGAAGAGATTGGAGCGTTTCCTGGGCCGGGTTGGTGCACCAGCAGCGCGCGGCGCCGTGGCAGGGGGGGCAAGGGGCAAGGACATGCGGGGCTCCTGAGCGGGGGACGAAAGGCGGAGAGGCATGGCTTTGCAGCGCAAGCGTCTCCCGGGCTTTTGTCCCTCCGTGGAACCACGCGATGGTGGCCGACTGCTCTCGGACCAGACGGCTCAGATCTTTGGGGAATCTGAGCCCGGAACCCTAGCGGTCTTCAAGGCTGGCGTGTGTGTGGGCACAGCGCCTCTCTGCCGGGTGAGTTAGCAACTTCGGTGCCAGTCGCTAGTCCGCCATTTCCCAAGCCGTGCGGTAGCCCCCGATGCGCTCCACATGGGCCAGCAGGTCCTTGAAAAACGGATGGGCGCTGAGGGTGGACGAATCGCCGACGAGCAGCAACTTGCGGCGGGCGCGGGTCATGCCCACGTTCATGCGGCGGATGTCCGAGAGGAAGCCGATGTCACCCAGGTGGTTGCTGCGCGTGAGGGAGATCGCAATGATGTCGCGCTCCTGGCCCTGGAACGAATCGACGGTGCCCACGCTGAGAAGGCGGTGGTGCAACAGGCCGCTCAGCGCTTCGTTCTCCTCAATGGCGTCCTTCAAGCAGTTGATCTGGGCGCGGTAGGGCGCAATGACGCCAATGGTGAGTGGGTTCTTGAGCGGGTCGTGCTCGTGCTGGCCTGGGTCGTAGGGCTCCAGGAGTTGGGTGAGGCGTCTGAGCAGCAAATCCGCTTCTTCCGGGTTGGCTGTGGAGCGGCTCTCAGAAATGGTGACCTCAATGAACCCAAAGCCGGCCGTGTCGAGGAATTCCACGGGCAGGTCGGGTGCGAAGCCCGGGTCGTAGGCGTCCAGGCCGGCGTGGCGCACGCTCTGGTGCGCTTGCAGTTGGCCGCCGTAGAACCGCTGGGAGCTGAACGCCATGATCTGCTCGTGCATGCGGTACTGCATGGTGAGCATGCGGGCCGTGGCCGGCTGGCGCTGGATGCACTTCTCAAACAAGGTTTCGCGCAGGCCTTCGCGGGCGGCCTTGTCGCTTTTCACGGTGGGTGGCAGCTGGTGGTGATCGCCGGCCAGCACCACGCGCTGGCCTTTGGCAATCGGGATCCAGCAGCCCGGCTCCAGGGCCTGGGCGGCTTCGTCGATGAAAACGGTCTCAAAGCGCAGGTGGCGCAGGTGGCGGTTGCTGGCGCCCACCAGCGTGCAGGTGATGACCTGCACCGAGTCGAGCACATCGTCGGTGATGAAGCGCTCCAGATCGTCGGCCTGCAGGAACAGCTGCCGCGCTTCTTCCTTCAGCATCTGGCGTTGCTGCCGTTCCTCGTGACCAAAATGGCGGACGTACTCGCTGGCGGTTTGACGGTACTGGTCGGCCGTCTGGCGCATCGCTCGCATCTTGCTGTGGCTTGGGTGGGCCATCACCCGGGCATCGAGCGTGTGCTCCAGCAGCAGGTCCGACACGCGGCTGGGGTTGCCCATGCGAATGACGTTGACGCCCCGCTCGGCCAGCTTTTCGGTGAGCAGGTCCACGGCCGTGTTCGAGGGCGCGCACACCAGCACGCGCCGCTCGCGCCGGACGGTCTCCCGAATGGCCTGCACCAGCGTCGTGGTTTTGCCGGTCCCTGGAGGGCCGTGGATGATGGCCACGTCCTGGGCCGTGACCACGTGGCGCACCGCCGCCAGCTGCGAGTCGTTGAGCGGGCCGGGGTAGAACAGGTCGTCGGCCTGGGGCGCGCAGAAGCGGGCCTGCCGTGCGCCCAGCAGCACATCGCGCAGCTCGGCCAGCCGGTTGCCCCGGGCACGAATCACCTCAAGCATGGCCTGGTTCATCTCGCGGTAGCTCACCTCGTCGAAGGTGAGGTCAATGCCCAGCTTGCCGCCGTCGAGTACCCAGTCGGGCAGATCTTCCCTGGTGGTGGTCAGCAGCAGCTTGTTGCGCCGCACGCTGGTGATGACGCCATTGAGCGTGGGCTGGTCAACCGCCGAATGCCCCGGCACTTTGCCAAACAGCGAAGCGTTTTTGCCCACCTGAAACAGGTGCAGGCCTTGCTGGCTGGCGGGTCGCTCCAGTTCCAGCACCACCTTGCCGCCAAAGCCGATGTCTTCTGCGGTGATGGTGACGGGATACCAGGTCAAGCCACGCCGCTGGCGCTCCGGGATGCTGGCCTTGGCATTTTTGAGTGCAAATTGCGCCTGGTCTTCCTTTTGCTCAAGCTGCATGAGGGTGTGAACGCGGCGCAGCTCGTTTTCAACAGCAAAAGGATCGGTGGGGATGAAGTCGAGGTCCGACAAGGGAATACAGATTGAACCGTCCGAGATGTTGAGGAGGCCAGTTGACAGGCGCTTTACCGGCGAGAGTCTGCCTCACTCTCTGCTGGAGGGATGGGTGTCCATCAATTTCCCGGACACCTTGTCCACTTGGCTGCGATGGTCTGGGGCGCTACGAAGCTGTACGCCTTTGCATGGAAGACCCCTCAAGACTGATTGCGGCCGGCTGAGCTATCGCTCCCAACGTGCGATCCGCACTACGTTGCAGACATTCAGGAGTTGGCGATTGGGGGCGAGAGCTAACAGATGTCGTGGTCACGACTCTCCACTGCCGCCTTGGGGACCGAAGAACTTCTTCTCCCAAGCTCCGAAAACCGGATTTCCAGTTCTCACATGCCATCGCATTGCGGGCTGGCCGTGCCACCGGCAGCCACTTTAAGCACATGCGTGTAGATCATGGTTGTGGTTACGTCCGAATGCCCCAGCACCTCTTGCACCGTTCGGATGTCGAAACCATTCAAGGCTTCGGGCCGCCCACAACACAAACACATTGGCCCAAGAGACATAATCCTTCTCGGTTTATAGGTTGTAGTGCTGTCCTTCCGCGTCAAGCCAGCGCCTGCCGTTGCGGTTGGTTCAGCTCGAACGTTAGGTTTCGCAGGAGATCCCCTTGAACAGCGCAATCCCTATGTGGCTCCAGGACCTAAATACGATCCTAGGCATAGCCGGATTTGTCATTACTGTCGTAGTGATGATTCAGGTCGCCGCGATAAAGCGATCATTCCGTTCTCGCGCCCGACTCCCTGAGGTCATCAAGGATCTCCAGAAGACCGGGTCCGCGCTAAACGCGAACCTTGACGGATGGCCAGCCGGAAAGAACGACGCGCTAACGCAGTTCAAGGTCTCCGCCGTTTTGGTTAGAAGTGCAATTCCATTGGTGGCCGGCGATACCAAGAAGCAGCTCAAAGCAATTCATACAAAGCTCGTTGCTGCCGCACAGAGCTTTCACGACCCGAAGTATCAGAACCTGGACGCGGCTTGGGATCTGTACTCCGATGTACAGCAGGTCATCTCAAGCCTCAGCCAATCGGTTCGATCTCTCAAGTGGGACTAAATCATGTTTGATACCGAAGAAAAGATTACAGCGTTGTTCGTCAAGCTCAACAAGCTGACCTCCCTGGGGCAGATTACGTGGCGTGTCGAAGACCCGCCGCGATCCCTATCAAAGGGAACAGATGACTACATCCCGGTCTTTATGTCTGCCTCCTACAAGGGGCAAACTTTCGGCCTCTATCAGCAGCGTTACCAGTCCTACGATGGAGACAGAGATCGCTTTTACTGGAGCGAGAGGGTCGCATTTGCGATCTTAGATTCGGAGGAGCGAGTTCTCTGGGAGAGCGTTCGATACTCCTCTGCCCTTGCTGACCTCTTCGAAACGGCTCGCCGCAAAGTAGCGAACGTCGAGGGAATCCTTGACGATCTTCTGAAGGACGAAGACGAAATGTAACCATCTCATCGAAAGGACTCGCCGCGGCAAGCTGGGTCGAGCCTCTCATGTCCAACGTTAGCTATTACCAAACAGTGCGCATCTCATGTCAAAGCAGCTTTCTCCTGCGGGAATCATGGCCCTCAAAGAGGCGCTGTGTTCGGTGTATTGGTACAAGTCGGAGCTTCGTGGCTTCCTACAACTTTGTCTCTCGAAGCCTGGCCTCCTGAACAACTTCAACTGGGAAAACTACAAGCGCCAGATCGCATCAGATGTAGTCGATCATCTAGTCGCTAACCCCGAAGCTCATCTTGGTGATCTAACGAAAATTTGCTATGAGCTTTGCAAGCTCACGGATTTTTCACATCTGAAGCCGTTGGACGATGGACCGCAAAAAGTCGATAAGGCGAGAAATGCGGTCAATCAGCTGAAGCAACTGGTTCAGCCGCATCAGGAAATTCGGAAAGAACAAGACGACATCAAGGAGCGGCAAGCGCTGGCCGCGAAGAAGCTACGGGAGAACGCCGCAGTGCGGCAGAAGCTTGAAACCATCAAAGCACGATACATGGCTTTGATCGGTTCAGACAACGCTCAAAGCCGTGGCTTCGAGCTAGAGCGTGTGATGTACGAGCTATTCGAGCTCTTTGACCTCGACCCCAAGGCTTCATTCAAGAATCTGGGTGAACAGCTTGATGGCGCCTTCTCTCTCGAAGGCACTGAATATCTCTTTGAAGCGAAGTGGCAAAAAGAACTCATAAACAAGGCCGACTTGGCAGTGTTCTCTGACAAAGTCCAAACCAAACTGGAAAATACGCTTGGCGTGTTTTTGTCAATCAACGGCTTCTCGGCAGACGGTGTCACGGCGCATCAGGCTGGCGGTGCTTCGATACTTCTAGTAGATGGAGGCGACCTCATGGCTGTCTTTGAAGAAAGAATCGACTTCACGAGTTTGCTGCTTCGCAAAAAGAGGCACGCAGCCCAGACCGGCAACATCTATTTCAGCTACTACCAGATGGTTGCCGCAGGTGCTGGCTAACCCGTCCATCGAGAGGACTCGCTCTGGCAAGTCGCGTCGAGCCGATCATGTCAAACGTTGAACGTCTGCTTCTGCGACTAAGAAACGGCAGCTCGTGGCCCATTGCTGCAGTCTAGTCGTGGTGCCGTCGACTGCAAGTTGTAGACCTCCATGGCAGCGACTGAAGGGCTGCAATGTGGTGTAGAGCGCACGTTCGCTGCGAAAGCCCAACCGGCTGCAATCGCTGCACATCTGCCGGTCGCCAATGCGTCCCGGCTCCAGGCGACCACCCCGACCAGGGCCCTTGACGAGGATTCGCCGGGCTTCCGGGCAAAATCCAGATGGTCGTGGCGAGCTTGGCGTCGGGCCTGCCGGGAATCCCACCTTGAAGAATGGAGCAGCATCAATGGCACTGACGAAGAAGGGCGAGTTCTGGTACGGGACGACGTCGGGCGATACCCAGGCCGAGCTGCGCAGTTACAGCGTTGCGAATGGCCATGAGGCCGTGCGGTTTGCCGCGTCCAAATGCGACTGTGGGTGCCGGAGCTTCGCGCTGCAGACCGATGAAGAAGCCGGCGTGGCAATTCGCACCTGCACCGACTGCGGGCAGCAACACCTGATGGGCGACAGCGCGGAATACGTTGAAGAAGCCGTGCCCGAGACACACGAGTGCGTGTGTGAAAACGAGGTGTTTGAGCTGATGTCCGGCGTCTCCGTGTACGAGGGCACCCATGACGTGCGTTGGTACTACATCGCTTGCCGCTGCGTGGAATGCAATCTGGTCGGGGTCTTCGCAGACTGGAAGTGTGAAGCGGGTGATGCGGCGGCCTTCCTCGCCAAGGTATGAACGGCCGAACCCCCGCAGAGATCGCGCTTGTCGCACCTCACCGGTAGCAACGCCCGCACCCCCTCTCCCCAATGGCCCTCAAACCCAGCCTTGTTTCCAGACGCCTTCATCCTGCAGTTCACGCCACGGCATGATTTGCGTGGCCTTGGAGAACACGGCTTCAATCTCGACCAATTCAATGGGGTCGGTGACCAAGTCGGGTTGAATCACCCGGCTGACCAGAAAGTGCTTTTGTTTGGCCACGGGCCTCACCGCCGTCCACTTGGTCAACAGCAGTTTCTTCGGGTTCAGGGGGTTCATGGCTTTTACGTGATCCCAAGCTCAGCGGCTCGGCATCAAAGCCCGCACCGCTTCCCCCAACTCGATCACCGCCAACGCGTAGTAACTGCTCCAGTTGTAGCGCGTGACCACGTAGAAGTTTTCCGTGCCGGCCACGTAGGTGGGTGGGGCGCCGGCGTTTTCCAGCAGCACCAGGGCGAGCTTTCCGGGGTGTTGCAGGGCGGGGCCTTCGATCACGGCGCCTTTGGCGGTGAAGCTTTCCACGCTGAAGCTGGGCAAGATGTCGGGGGCGAGCAGGGTGTCCAGGTCGAGCTTGGTGGGGTCGAAGCTCACCGGGTAGTGCGTGGGCATGCCGGTTTGCCAGCCGAAGGCCTTGAAGTAGTTGGCCACGGAGCCGATCACATCGGCTTGGCTGTTGAACAGGTCGACCTTGCCGTCGCCGTCGAAGTCGATGGCGTATTTCACCCAGCTGCTCGGCATGAACTGGGGCCAGCCCATGGCGCCGGCGTAGCTGCCGCGTGGGGTCAGCGGGTCGGTGCCGGTGCGTTCGGTGAGGCTCAAGAATTGTTCGAGCTCACTTTTGAAAAAATCGGTGCGCGCGGCGGCGCGCGGGTGGCTGGCGGGGAAGTCAAAGGCCAGTGTGGTCAGCGCGTCGATCACGCGGTAGTTGCCGGTGTGCTGGCCGTAGAGGGTTTCCACACCGATCACGCCCACGATGAGGCTGGCAGGCACGCCGTATTCAAGTTCGGCGCGGGCGAGGGTTTCGCGGTTGTCTTCCCAGAAGCGAAGGCCTGCGCGCAGGCGGATGGGCTCGATGAAGCGGGCGCGGTAGGCGGCCCAGTTTTTGGGTGTGCCGGCGGGCGCGGGCTGCATCAGGCGCACGACGATGGGCAGGCGCTGGGCCTGACCGATCTGCTGGCGCACCCAGGCGGGGTCGAGGTTGCGGCGCACGGCCAGGTCGGTGGCGAAGGCCATGGCGGCTTCGCTCTGGTCGTAGGTGAAAACGGGCGCGGCTTTGGCGGTGGTGGCGGTGTTGTTGGGCCGGGTCTTGGCGGGAGACTGGGCCAGGGCCGGGGCGGCCACCAGCAGGGTGGCGGCGAGGGTGCAGAGGAAGCGGTTCACGGAAAACAATGGGTGCCTTGGTGGGGATCAGGTGTTGGGGCTTTTGGGCCAGGCCAGGCGCTGAAATTCGCGCTGCAGACTGGCCAGGGTGGCGTTGCCGGCGCCGGGGCGCGCGTAGCGCTGGGCTTCAAGCTGGAGCAGCCATTGTGCAAGCGGCGCGGCGGCACTGCCATGGCCCCAGCGTTGTTGCACGCGTTGAGCCAGCTCGCGCGGGGGTGTGTGGTCGGCGCTTTCCACACCCAGCTTGTGCAACCGGGCGCGGGCGCGGCGCAAGAGACGCAGCCAGGGGTCGTGTTGCTGGCGCTCCCACAGCGTCCACGCGGCGCCGATCAAGCTCACGAACACCACCACGCCAATGAGCACATAGGCCAGGTCGGTCCAGCTGGGAGACTTGAATCCGAGGTTTTTGAGCAGATCAAGCTGGCGGCCCTGGGTGTAGTTGAGCACCCACTGGTTCCAGCTGTTGTTCATGGCTTCCCAGGCGGCGCGCAGCTGGGCGGCGATGTTGGGGTTGAGGTTGCCGATGGCGCCGGCCAACACACCTTGTGGTGCGCGCAGGCGCTGGATGGAGCCGACGCGCCCGGGCGCCACGGCCGAGGTCGGGTCCACGCGCACCCAGCCCTGGCCTTGCAGCCAGACTTCGGTCCAGGCGTGGGCGTCGCGCTGGCGCACGGTCCAGTAGCCGTCCACGCCGTTGAGTTCGCCGCCCTGGTAGCCGGTGACGATGCGCGCGGGGATGTCGAGCGCGCGCATGAGGATGACGAAGCTGCTGGCGATGTGTTCGCAGAAGCCCTGGCGTTTGTCGAACCAGAACTCGTCGGCGGTGTTGGGGCCGAACACGCCGGGCTCCAGCGTGTAGGTGTAGCCGCCGGTGCGCAGGCGGTCCATGGCGGCATCGATGAGTTTGGGGTTGGCCTCGGGGCCGGCACCGTGTTCGCGCCGCAGCTCTTGCGCCAGCGCCAGCGTGCGCGGGTTGAAGCCGCCCGGCAATTCAATCTGGTCTTGCAGGCTCACCACCTGCGTGAGCGGGCCGTGGCGGAAGGTGGGGTAACTCTCGGCGCTGTAGCGCACCAGCGTGTTGAGCGGGCGCTGGGTGAACCACTGCAGCTCGTTGCTCATGCGCACCGCGTTGTCGGGCACCTCGGGCGCTTGCGGGGTGGACTCCATCACGAACAGCCAGGGCCGGCGGTTGGGCTCCATGGTCACGTCGTAGCGCACCGGCGGGCCCGACACCTGCAGGTCGGTGGGCAGCGCCATGGTCTGCGGGAAGCCCGAGCGCAGGGCGCGCCACTCGCTGCCGTCAAAACTGCTGAGCACCGGGCCGCGGAAATACAGCTGGCCCTGCGGCGGCGGGCGGTCTTCAAAGCGGATGCGAAACGCAATGCTGTCGTCGAGCACGAGCTGGGCGATCTGCCCCACCTTCATGGAGCCCGAGAGGCCGCTGCGCCCGGTCTCGTCTTGCCCCGGCACACCCCACAGCGGCGACAGGCGCGGGAACAACAAGAACAGCACCAGCATGATGGGCGCGCCCATGAGCGCCATGCCGCCGGCAATGCGCGCCGCCTGCGAGAGCGGCGGGCGGCCCACCGGCATGTGGGCGTTCACCAGCGCAGTGAGCAGGCCCAGCAGCGCCACCAGAATGCCGGCCGCCGTGAGCAGCGACTGCGAATAGAAAAAGTGCGTGAGCAGCGTGAAGAAGGCCAGGAAGAAGACCACGAAGGCATCGCGCCGCGCGCGCATCTCCAGCGTCTTGAGCGCGAGCAGCACCACGATGAGCGTCACGCCCGCGTCGCGCCCGAGCAGGGTGCTGTGTGTGAAGAAGGTGGCGGCCAGCGTGATGCCGAGCAGGCCCACACGCACCGGCCAGCCGGGCAGCGGCAGGCCGCGCAGTGCGAGCGTGGTGCGCCACACCAGCACGCCGGCGGTGAGCGCGGTGCACCACCACGGCGTGTGGCCCACTTGCATGAAAGCCACCCAGCCGATGACGGCGAGCAGGAACAGCGTGTCTCGCGTGTCCCTGGGGAGGTTGGCTCCCAGGTTCCAGCGTTTGGCGGGGCCAGCGGTGGCTGCGTTCAACATATGGCCAGCGCCTCCAGGCAACGCGCGCGGTGTGCAGATCCTTGATCGGGTGCGATCTCGCGGCCGGGCACGCGCAGGCCATAGTCCAGCCCCTGCCGGTCGGCCATGAGCACCCAGGCGGTCAGGCGCGAGAGCCGCGCCTCCAGGCCAGCGCCGCCGCACTGCGCGTGGTCCAGCCAGAGCTGGTGGCGCTGGTGGGACAAGGCGTCGCGGCTCACCAGATCGTCGCGCCCGCTGGAGAACGCCTGCGCCGCCTTGCGCCACACCACCGCCTTGAGCGGATCGCCCCGGCGGTAGGCGCGCACGCCGTCGAATTCACCGGTGCTCTGCACCCGCGACGCGCCCGAGCTGCCCGCCTGCGGCTCCCCCGGGGGCAGCGGTGGCGGGTGGCTCTCGGGCTCGGGGTACACCAGCACACCCGAGGCCGGACGCCACACCGTCCACACGCGGAAGGTGCCCAGTGGAAACAGGGTCTGCGCGGTCAGCGGCGGCAGCGGGTGCAGGCCGCGCTCGGGCGACGGAAAACTCACCTGCAGGTGCGCGCTGCCTTGTGCGGGCACGTCGGTCCAGGCCAGAGGCGCGTGGGTCGGGTCGGCGCCGATCACACCCATGCCGATACCGTAGCGCGTGCGCTTGCGCTCGCCGGACAGCCGCACCGTGAGCGCCACCGCCTGGCCCGCGTGCACCGGCTCGGGCGGCGTGAGCAGCAGCGTGGTGCCGCGCAGGTTGCCGTGGCACACGTGCATGCCCACCACCGCGCTGCCGGCCAGCAAAAAGGTGAGCAGGTAGCCCAGGTTGAGCTGGTAGTTGATGCTGGCCACCAGGAGCAGCAGCAAGGTGATGGCCAACATCCAGCCCGGCCGCGTGGGCAGGATGTAGACATTGCGCTGGGTCAGCGTGAGCGTGTCGGACTTGGGCAGGCGGTTGTGCCACCAGGTCTGCAAGTGGGCGCGCAGCGTGTGCCACGGGTGGCGCCAGGGTTGCAAGGTGAGGGCGCCAGCGGGCGAGCGCGCAGCGGTGGCCACCATGTCAAGGCAACGGGATGGCTTCCAGCATGGCGCGCACCTGTTCCACAGGGCCACGCCCAGCGTCGCGCACCGGAATCAAACGGTGCGCCACGGTCTGCGGCAGGATGGCGGCGATGTCGTCGGGTGCCACGTAGTCGCGCCCGCTCAGGTAGGCCTGCGCTTTGGCCGAGCGCACCACGGCGAGTGCAGCGCGCGGCGACAGGCCTTGGGCGAACCACTGCCCGTTGCGCGTGGCGGCCACCAGGTCTTGCAGGTACTCCAGCACCGGCTCGGCGGTGTGCACCTGGCTCACGGTGTGTTGCAGGGTGGCGAGGTCGGCGGGCGTCAAAGCGGGCGGCAGCTTGTCCAGCATGTCGCGGCGGTCCTGCCCGCGCAGCAGCTCGCGTTCGGCGGCGCGGTCGGGGTAGCCGATGGACAGTCGCATGTGGAAACGGTCCAACTGCGATTCGGGCAGCGCGTAGGTGCCCAGCTGGTCGTGCGGGTTCTGTGTGGCGATCACGAAGAAGGGTTCGGGCAGTGCGCGTGTTTCGCCTTCCACCGTCACCTGCTTTTCTTCCATGGCCTCCAGCAGTGCGCTTTGCGTTTTGGGGCTGGCGCGGTTGATCTCGTCGGCCAGCAGCACCTGGGCAAACACCGGGCCTGGGTGAAACACAAAGGCCTCGCGCCCGCGCTCGTAAATCGACACGCCCACGAGGTCTGAAGGCATGAGGTCGGCGGTGAACTGCACGCGCGAAAACTGCAGGCCGAAGGAGCGGGCCAGCGCGTGCGCCAGGGTGGTTTTGCCCACACCGGGAACGTCTTCGATCAAGAGGTGTCCACCGGCCAAAAGACAGGCCACGCAGTCGGAAACTTGCTGACTTTTGCCCACGATCACCGTGTTAAGCTGATTCAGCAACTGTTGAATTTTTGTGTCGGCTTGCATGCCGCGAACCTTACCGTAAAACCGTTATGGGCCAGGCCACCGGGTATTTCACCCACAAGGATTGTTGGAGACACGAAATGGGCGCCGGCCACCCGGAATGCCCAGAGCGTCTGGACGCGATCGAAGACCGTTTGCTCATGAGTGGACTCGACGTGGCGCTGGAGCGCCGGGAGGCCACCGCCGCCTCCATGGCCGACCTCGAACTGGCCCACGGGCGCATGCACCTCGCATCGTTGCGCGGCCTGAGCGACAACCTGCGCGACGACATCAAAGCCGGCGGCCCGACCCACGCGCAGGTCGACCCCGACACCTCCATCAACACCCACAGCTGGGACGCCATCTTGATGGCCGCCGGTGCCGCCATCGACGCCACCGACGCGGTGATGGCCGGCGAAATGCCCAACGCCTTTTGCGCCGTGCGCCCGCCCGGCCACCACGCCACCCGCAACCAGGCCATGGGCTTCTGCTTCGTGAACAACGTGGCCGTGGCCGCCAAATACGCGCTGGAGCGCCATGGCCTCAAGCGCGTGGCCATCATCGACTTCGACGTGCACCACGGCAATGGCACCGAAGACATCGTGGCCGGTGACGACCGCATCCTCATGTGCAGCTTCTACCAGCACCCGTTCTACCCGGCGTGCGAACATTCGACAGCGGCGAATCTCGTGAACGTGCCGGTGCCCGCCTACACCAAGGGCATGGACATCCGCGAGCTGATCGACATGAGCTGGATCCCCCGGCTCGACGCGCACAAGCCGCAGATGGTCTTCATCAGCGCCGGCTTCGACGCCCACCGCGAAGACGACATGGCGCAACTCGGCCTGGTGGAGCAGGACTACGCCTGGATGACGATGCGCATCAAGGAAGTGGCCGAGCGCCATGCCAAGGGCCGCATCGTGAGCTGCCTCGAAGGCGGCTACGCGCTGAGCGCGCTGGGGCGCAGCGTCGAAGCGCATTTGCGGGTGCTGGCCGACGTTTGAACTTCGCCTTGCAGTCTTGACAAAATTTGCCAAGACCTTATTCTCGGCCGCATGAGCACGATGAACATCTCACTGCCCGAAGCGATGAAAAGCTTCGTGGATCAACAGGTGAGCCAGGGTGGTTACGGCACCAGCAGCGAGTACATGCGCGAGCTGATCCGCAAAGACCAGGAGCGCTTGCAATTGCGCACATTGCTGCTGGAAGGCGCGGCATCCCGGCCAACGCAACCGGTGGATACGGCGTACTTTGCGAACCTGCGCAGCAGGATTCCAGGGGCGGGCAAGGCGGGATCCAAAGATTGAAGTTCAAGCCCGTGGTCCCGCGCGAACAAGCCAACCGGGACATCGACGCGATCCTGCTGCACTACCTCGAGAACGAAGCACCTGCAGCAGCGTCGGGCTTCATCGACCAGCTGGAGCAGGCGTTCATCCACATCGCCCGCCAGCCCGCCACGGGGTCTCCGCGCTATGCCCACGAACTCAATTTGGCAGGTTTGCGGTTCTGGCCGTTGACGCGTTATCCCCATCTGGTTTTCTATCTGGAGCGCGAAGACCACATCGACGTTTGGCGTGTGCTGCATGGAAAGCGCGATCTGCCCGCCTGGATGCAGGACACCTGATGATCAAAGACCTCTAACCTTTTTCTGGACCTCGCACATGAACCCTGACGCCTGTTTGCTGCACACGCGCGACGAGCGCGGTGTGCACACCTTCACCCTGAACACCCCGCGCAGCTTCAACGTGCTGTCCGAAGCCATGCTGGTTGCGCTGCAAACGGCCTTCGACGCGGTGGCGGCCGATCCGCAGGCGCGGCTGGTGGTGATCGGTGCCAACGGCAAGGCTTTTTGCGCGGGGCACGACCTCAAGGAAATGCGGGCGCACCCCGAGCAGTCGTATTACCAGGCGCTGTTTGCTCGCTGCTCGCGGCTCATGCTGGCCATCCGCAAGCTGGAGGTGCCGGTGATCGCGCGCGTGCAGGGCCTGGCCACCGCAGCGGGTTGCCAGCTGGTGGCGCAGTGCGATCTGGCCGTGGCCAGCGAGGCCGCAAGCTTTGGCGTGAACGGCATCGACGTGGGGCTCTTCTGCGCCACGCCGGGTGTGGCCTTGTCGCGCAACATCCTGCCCAAGCAAGCGTTGGAAATGCTGCTCACAGGCGACTTCATTTCAGCCGACGAAGCTTGCGCCCGCGGCCTCATCAACCGCGTGGTGGCACCCGACGCGCTGGACTCGGAAGTGGCTGCGCTGGTGGATCGCATCCTCGCCAAACCGGCCGAAGCCATTGCCATGGGCAAGGCGCTGTTTTACCGCCAGCTGGAAACCGGCATCGAAGCCGCCTACCAATTGGCAGGGCAGACCATGGCCTGCAACATGGCGCACCCCGTGGCCCAAGAGGGCGTGCAGGCCTTCATCGACAAACGCGCGCCGAGCTGGCGCGCCTGAACTTTCCAACCTCTTTTCTTCCCATGGCCATCACCGCTCCCGCCGCCCCGAAACCCATCGACGACTTCGGTCTCTGGCTGTCGGCCTTCACCCAACCCACCGTGCTCAGCGAGCTGGGCGCGCTGGTGGTGTGCATCGCGCTGGCGCTCGGCATCACCTGGCTGCTGCGTCGCGCACTGCGCATGCAGGAGGAAAAGAGCTCGGTGCTGTTCGGGCGACGTCTGGTCGACGGCGTGATGTTCCCGCTGTTGCTGCTCACGCTGGCCTATGTGGCGCGCGCGCTGTTGATGGCCGTGCTGCCGTTGGCGGCGTTCAAGGTGGCCATTCCGGTGCTGGTGTCGCTGGTGGTGATCCGGGTGGGGGTGAAGGTGTTGCAGGTGGCGTTTGCCTCCGCGCCCTGGGTGCGGGCGCTGGAGCGCACCATCTCGTGGGTGGCGTGGCTTGCCATGGTGCTGTGGGTGAGCGGCTTGCTGCCGGTGGTGCTGGCCGAGATGGACCAGATCACCTGGAAGATCGGCGCCACCACGCTGAGCCTGCGCACCACGATCGAAGGCATCCTCACGGCCGGTGCGGTGCTGATCCTGTCGCTGTGGGTGTCTGCGGCGATCGAGACGCGCCTGCTGCGCAAGGCCGCGGGCGCCGATCTCTCGCTGCGCAAGGCCGCCAGCAACGCCACGCGTGCGCTGCTCATGTTCGTGGGTCTCATCATCGCGCTCTCGGCCGTGGGCATCGACCTCACCGCCTTGTCGGTGCTGGGCGGTGCGGTCGGTGTGGGCATTGGTTTTGGTCTGCAGAAGCTGGCGTCCAACTACGTGAGTGGTTTCGTGATCCTGGCCGAGCGCCGCATGCGCATCGGCGACAACGTGCGCGTGGACAACTTCGAAGGCCGCATCCTCGACATCAACGCCCGCTACACCGTGATTCGTGCGCCCACCGGGCGCGAGTCCATCGTGCCCAACGAGTTCATGGTCATCAACCGCGTCGAGAACCTCTCCACCGCCCTGACCCGCGTGTGGCAGACCACGGTGGTGTCGGTGGCCTACGGCAGTGATGTGGAGCAGGTGAGCGCGCTGCTGATGGCGGCCGTCCTGGAGCAGGCCGACGCGCTCAAGGAGCCCGCGCCGCTGGTGGCGCTCTCGGCGTTTGGCGCCGACGGCCTGGAGTTCACCGTGGGTTACTGGATCGAGTCGGGCGACAACAGCGACCAGCTGCGGCTGCGCTCGCTTGTCAACCGGCAGATCCTGCAGTCGCTGCAGGCGCACGGCATCGAGATGCCGTACCCGCAGCGCGTGGTGCACGTCAGGGAACGGCCGCCGCTCAGCGGTTCATGAAGCCCGGCAGCCAGAGCGAGATGGCGGGAAACGCGATCAGGATGCCCAGACGAACGATGTCGGCCATGACGAATGGCCACACGCCCTGGAAGATGTGTTTGAGTTTGACCAGCGGCAGCAGCGAGTTCATCACAAACAGGTTCATGCCCACCGGCGGCGAGATCATGCCGATCTCCACGATGGTCACGATCAGGATGCCGAACCACACCGGATCAAAGCCCAGGCCGGTGATGACCGGGAAGAACACCGGCAGCGTCAGCAGCATCATCGCCAGTTCGTCCATCACCGCGCCCAGCAGGATGTACACGGCCAGGAACGCCACCAGCACGCCATAGGGCGGGAAGCCCTGCTCGGACACCCACACGGCCAGCAGGTCCGGCGCC
>JBKBWW010000051.1:0-23802 GCA_046314475.1 Hydrogenophaga sp. | reverse complement strand
CACGTCGGTACCAGCCAGGTCTGCATTGCAGGCCTGGCGGGCCGACTGGCAGCGGGCCGATGCCCTGATGTTTGTCAGCGGCGCGGCCGTGAGCCATTTTTTTGCCGAGGGCGTGGCGCCGCCAACCGTTCCGGTCACCACCCGCTTCTGGGCGCCAGGCCCCGGCACCGCGCGCCTGCTGGCCCAGGCGCTGGCTGCGCTTGGGGTGCAGCCGGATCGCATCGACGCGCCCGCCGAGGACGCGGCCCAGTTCGATTCCGAACATCTCTGGCCCGTGGTGGCGCCGCAAGTGCGCGCTGGCAGCCGCATCCTGATCGTGCGGGGTCTGTCTGTCGACGCGCCGCCCGGCGCCGGACCGGTGGCCGGCAACGGGCGCGACTGGTTGATTCAACAATGCGAGGCAGCGGGTGCCCGGGTCGACGGCTGTGTGGCCTACGAGCGTCGCCCGCCGGTGCTGGGCGCGGGAGACGCGCAGCGCGTGCTTGATGCCACCAAGGCCGGCAGCGTGTGGCTGTTCAGCAGCTCCGAGGCGCTCGCCGCGCTGCGCGTGTTGCAACCCCGCGCGCACTGGGGCGCTGCCACGGCGCTGGCCACGCACCCGCGCATCGCGCAGGCCGCGCGTGAGACCGGCTTTGGCCGTGTGATCGAATCCCGCCCGAGCCTGGATGATGTGTTGCGCGCCCTAGAATCGGAGCGGTCCGCACCATGAGCTCCAACCAACCCCTCCCACCCCCAACCGACACCGCCGCACCCGCGGTGGCAGCCAGCGTGCCTGCGCCTGCGGCCTCGCCGGCGCGCCGCGCTGGGCAGGGCCTGGTGTGGATGGCCTTGGTGTTGGCGGCGATCGCGCTCGTGTTCACCGGCATGCTGTGGCAAAAGCTCGGCTTCACGCAGCAAGAGCTGGCCCGCCGTGTGCAGGACAGTGGCGCCCAGGCGGTGGAAGCCCGCACGCTGGCCGCGCAGGCCGAGGCACTGGCGCAGGAACTGCAGGGCCGCTTGACGGTGGCCGAGGTGCGTCTGTCCGAGGTGAGCCTGCAGCGCAGCCAGCTCGAAGAACTGATGCTCGCGCTCTCGCGTTCGCGCGACGACAACCTGGTGCAGGACCTGGAGTCGGCCGTGAAGCTGGCGCAGCAGCAGGCCCTGCTCACCGGCAGCACCCAGCCCATGGTGGCGGCTCTGCGGGCGGCTGACCAGCGCATCGCGCGCGCAGCCCAGCCGCGCCTGAACCCGGTGCAGCGCGCCATCGCGCGCGACATCGACCGCATCCAGGCCGCACCCCTGGCCGACATTCCGTTGCTGGTCTTGCGGCTGGACGAGCTATCGAGGCAGGTGGATGAATGGCCTGTGCTCAACCAGGTGGGACACAACAAGCCTGTCCCCGCCGCGTCCGCGCCCGTACCTGCCGTGGCCGCAGAGCCCGCGCCCATCGAAGGCACCACCGACACTGCAGCCGGTGAGGGGGGGCTCAGTGCAGGCTGGGCGCGTGTCTCCGGCTGGTGGAGCGCGTTGTGGGCGCGCACCTGGGCCGAGGTCACGCGCAGCGGCCGAGAGCTCGTTCGCGTGAGCCGCATCGACCGCCCCGAAGCCGCGCTGCTGGCGCCCGAACAGGCGTTTTTCCTCCGCGAGAACCTCAAGCTCAAGTTGCTCAACGCCCGGCTCGGTCTGCTGGCCCGCCAATGGACCACCAGCCAGGCCGATCTGCTGGCTGTTGAAGTGGCCATCGCACGTTACTTCGACACCCGCGCGCCGCAGGTGGCCAGCGCACAAACCCTGGTGGCCCGCCTGCGCCGCGACTTGGTGGCCACCGACGTGCCACGCCCCGATGAAACCCTGGCCGCGCTGGCCGCCGCCGCGGGAGGCCGCTGATGCGCAACCGCCAGCAGGGCGCGATGCGCAGCGTGTTCTGGCTGCTGGGCCTGGCGGCGGTGGCGGTGGCGCTGGCGCTGCTCGTTGGGCACAACGCCAGCACGGTCACGCTGTTCTGGCCGCCGTACCGGTTCGACGTCTCTTTCAACCTCGTCCTGTTTTGCCTGATCGCCGGCTTTGTGCTGCTGCACGCTGCGCTGCAGGCCATCGGCCTGATCCGTGATCTGCCGTCGCGGGCCCAGCGCTGGCGCAGCCAGCAGGTCGAGCGCTCGGTGGTCGGCTCGGTCATGGACGCGCTGGCACACCAGTTGGCCGGTCGGTTCGTGCGCGCGCAGTCCGCGGCTCAGCACGCGCTGGACCAGCTCAAGTCGGTCTCCCCGGGTCAGTGGCCGCGCCGCGACCAGTTGCAGGTGCTCGCGCACCTGCTGGCCGCTGAAAGCGCGCAGTCGCTGCAGAACCGCGAGCGACGCGATGAACACCTGCAGGCCGCCCTCGATCCGGCCTTGGCCAAGGGCGCACCCGATGCATCCGAAGGCGCCCTGTTGCGCGCCGTGCGCTGGGCGGTCGAAGACCGCGACGTGGACGCCGCGCGCAGCCGGCTGGCCGAACTGCCGCAGGGCGCCGGCCGCCGCATCCAGGCGCTTCGCCTGAAGCTGCGGGTGGCGCGTCTGGGGGGCGCCACGGCCGAGGCCCTGGAAACTGCCCGCCTGCTCGCCAAACACAAGGCGTTTTCGCCCGACACAGCGCGCAGCATCGTGCGCGGGTTGGTGCTCGATGCGCTGCGCGAAGCCCACGACATGGCCCAACTCGAAACCGTGTGGAACGGTCTGGATGCCGGCGAACGCGCCATGCCCGAGCTGGCGCTGGCCGCTGCGCGGCGCGGCAACCAGCTCGTGCTGCAGCACAACGAAACCGACAGTGAGGAAGCCCGCGCGGTGGCCGAACGCCTGCGCGCCTGGCTGGAGCCGCTGTGGCAGCAGTTCGACGCGCTTGAGGCCGCTCAGCAACGGCAACTCGTCGCCGCCTTCGAGCCGGGCCTGCCGCAGCTCGACAGCGCCTGGCTGGCTCGGCTGGAGCAACAGCAACGCCTGTCGCCCAACAACGCCTTGCTGCAATACCTCGCCGGGCAGGCCTTCATGCAGCGCCAGCTCTGGGGCAAGGCCAGCCAGTTGCTCACGCAGGCCAGCCACGGCCTGCGCGACGCCGCGCTGTTGCGCCGCACCTGGCGTTCGCTGGCCCGGCTGGCCGAGGAGCGTGGTGACGAGGCGGCGGCTCAAGCGGCTTGGAAACAGGCGGCCTTGCTCGACTGAGCCGCTTGTTGGCCAACCGCCCAAAAGAAAAGCGCCCGAGGGCGCTTTTCTTTTGGCTGGTGCACCGTCAGGCGTCGAACGCCTTGGCGGTGACCTCCGGTCAGCGTGCTTCGAACGGCAACTGCATGTCGCGCAGATCCTTGCGCGTCTCGACCAGCACCAGCGGGCCGTCGTCCAGCACCACCGCCGGTTTCGGCTCGCGCGGCACGTGCACGGGCTTGGGCTCGGCCGCGATCGCGGCCTGCACCTGCGCCACTTTGTCGGCGTTGGAGTTGACCCACTCCAGACCGCTGGCCTGGGCGACTTGCTGCATCTCGTCCAGGGGCAGCGAGAAGCTGGCCACCTTGGGCAGACCACGGGCCGCGGGGGCCTCGGTCACGACCGGTGCGGCGGGCTTTGGTGCCGGCGCGCGGGGTGCGGGAGCAGGTGCGACCACGGGAGCTGCCACCGGCGCCATCACGGCAGGTGCCATGACCGGTGCCAGTGCGACCGCTTCCACCACGGGCGCAGCAATCGGTGCCGCCACCGGTGCAGGCGCGGCCACGGGGGCTTCTCTCACCACCGGTGCGGGCGCGGCATCCACCGGCAGGCTGAAGTAGCTGCGCGTGGGGGCTTCGTCCACCAGTTCTTGCGACACCACCGGCGTCGATGCAGCAGCAAAGGCCACTTCGCTCGCAGGCATCTCGGCGGGTGCTTCACCTTCGACGCCTTCGGGGGCACCGTTGGCGTCGCGTGGGCCGCGCTCGCGGCGGTCGCGGCCATAACGGTCGCGGCTGCGGCGTTCGCGCGGAGCGCGAGGTGCGCCGTCGCCACCTTCAGGCATCTCGCCTTCGCGGGGTGCATCGGTGCTGTCGCCAGCGTCCTGCGCCGCGGGTGAGGCATCGTTTTGAGCAACCGGGGCCTGGCCTTCGGCGCCTTCGGCCGGACGGCGGCGGTTTTCACCACCGCGCCCGCCACGACCGCGGCGCTGGTTGTCGCCACCTTCGTTCGATTCGCCCGGTGCAGCAACCGGCGCGCCGTTCACCAGTTCGGCCGGCGCTGCGCCGTCCACCGGCGCGGCATCGCGGCGGTTGTCGCGACGACCATCGCCCCGACGACCTTCACCGCGTTCGCCACGGCCTTCACCACGCGCTTCGCCCCGGCCTTCGCCGCGACCTTCACCGCGGGGCTCACCACGCGCTTCGTTGCGACCCTCGCCACGCGGCTCACCGCGGCCTTCGCCCCGGCGACCATCGCCTCGGCCCTCGCCGCGCCCTTCAGCACGGCCTTCCGGGCGTCCTTCCACGCGGCCTTCGGCGCGCGGTTCGCGGCCTTCCACCGGGCGGCCTTCGCGACCACCGTCACGGCCACCGCGGCCGCCTTCACGACCACCTTCGCGCTGACCACGGCCTTCGGCGCCGCCACGTCCACCGCGGCTGCGGCCATCACGACCACCTTCGCGGCCGCCTTCGCGTGGACCGCGGCCATCGGCGCGCTCTTCACGGGCACCCGGCTTGGCTGCTGGTGCGGCCACGGCGGGCTTCGGTGCAGCGGTCGGGGCATCGGTGCCGCCGAACAAGCTCTTGAGCCAGCCGAAGAAACCTTTTTCAGCCGGAGCCGCGGCCACCGGGGCAGCCACGGGTGCTGCCACCGCCTTGGCCACCACGGGCGCGGCCACAGGGGCCACCACCTCGGGACGGGGTGCGGCCACGGGCGCCGGACCATCGGGCAACACACCCTTGATCACCGGCTCCTGCTTGTTGGTGCGTTCCTGGCTGCGGCGGGTGAAGCCGGTGGCTTCGTCCGGCTCGTCGGCCAGTTTGTAGCTCGCGTCCAGGTTGTCCAGGCGCGGGTCGTCGTGCTTCAGGCGCTCCAGCTTGTAGTTGGGTGTGTCCAGCGACTTGTTGGGCACCAGCAGCACGTTGATGCGCTGCTTGAGTTCGATCTTGGTGATCTCGGTGCGCTTCTCGTTGAGCAGGAAGCTGGCCACTTCGACCGGCACCTGCACCAGCACGGCGGCCGTGCTGTCCTTGAGCGACTCCTCCTGGATGATGCGCAGAATCTGCAGCGCCGAACTTTCGGTGTCGCGGATGTGGCCCGAGCCACCGCAGCGCGGGCAGGGGATGGACGAAC
Source organism: Hydrogenophaga sp. (assembly GCA_046314475.1). Taxonomy (GTDB): domain Bacteria; phylum Pseudomonadota; class Gammaproteobacteria; order Burkholderiales; family Burkholderiaceae_C; genus Hydrogenophaga. The sequence continues at coordinate 18,514 of JBKBWW010000051.1, read as the reverse complement.
CTTCGTTCAGCGCGGGTTTGAGGCGCTGGCGGCTCATTTCCAGCAGGCCGAACTTGCTGATGGCACCAAACTGCACGCGGGCGCGGTCCTGGCGCAGCGCGTCGCGCAGGCGGTTTTCCACATCGCGGCGGTTCTTCGACTCGTCCATGTCGATGAAGTCGATCACGATCAGGCCACCCAGATCGCGCAGGCGCGCCTGGCGGGCCACTTCGTCGGCGGCTTCCAGGTTGGTGCGGGTGGCGGTGTCTTCGATGTCGCCACCCTTGATGGAGCGGGCCGAGTTCACGTCCACGGCCACCAGCGCTTCGGTCTGGTCGATCACGATGGCGCCACCGCTGGGCAGCTGCACGGTGCGGCTGTAGGCGGTTTCGATCTGGTGTTCGATCTGGAAACGCGAGAACAGCGGCGCGTCGTCGCGGTAGCGCTTCACGCGATGGCCGTGCTCGGGCATCACGTGGCTCATGAACTGATGCGCTTGTTCGAAGATGTCGTCGGTGTCGATCAGGATCTCGCCGATGTCGCCGTTGAAATAGTCGCGGATCGCGCGGATCACCAGGCTCGATTCCTGGTAGATCAGGTAGGCGCCCTTGCCGCCTTGCGCTGCGCCGTCAATGGCGTTCCAGAGTTTCAGCAGGTAGTTCAGGTCCCACTGCAGCTCGGGCGCGTCGCGGCCAATGCCGGCGGTGCGCGCGATGATGCTCATGCCGTTGGGGTACTCGAGCTGGTCCAGCGCCTGCTTGAGTTCCTGGCGGTCTTCGCCTTCGATGCGACGGCTCACGCCACCGCCACGCGGGTTGTTCGGCATCAGAACCACGTAGCGGCCGGCCAGGCTCACAAAGGTGGTGAGGGCTGCGCCCTTGTTGCCGCGTTCTTCCTTCTCGACCTGGACCAGCAGCTCCTGGCCTTCGCGGATCACGTCGTTGATGCGGGCCTGGTTGACCGGCACACCCGCAGCGAAATACTGGCGCGAGATTTCCTTGAACGGCAGGAAACCGTGGCGGTCTTCGCCGTAGTCCACGAAGCAGGCTTCCAGCGACGGCTCGACGCGTGTGACGACGGCCTTGTAGATGTTGCCCTTGCGCTGTTCGCGCCCTTCGATTTCGATTTCGTAGTCGAGCAGTTTTTGCCCGTCCACAATGGCCAGCCGGCGCTCTTCGGCCTGCGTGGCGTTGATCAGCATGCGTTTCATGATGCGATTTCCTTCGTTCAAACACACAAGGACGCCCGGGCTTGAGAGCCACAGGCGTCAACTCGCCGTGAACCAGCGGAAAAAGCGAACGGGGGAGGAATTGCCGGAGAGCCGATGACCCGCGGATCGGTGAAGGCGTTCAACACAGGCAGGCACCGAGGTGCCGCGTCGAACCGCCAGGTCAGGGCGTAGGCGCGTGGAGTTGGGTGAGCAGGGAAGGCTGGATGGCTGTCAATGACATGGATCTGGCCGGGTTATCTCTGTGTTCACTTCGTCCTCAACCAGCCTCACTGTGCAAGGCTGGCTGATTGGGGGTATTCCGTATTCGGGTTCGCTGTTTTCATCAACCGGTTCGCCCGCGGCGTCGACCGCACCTTGACCGCACCAGGATTCCACGGGGAATGACTGCGGGTGCGACGGGGGGTGCCGGGTGCTGCGGGTGGCAACCATCTCGCGTCGGTCTCCTGCTTTGTCGTGCCGGGAGGTCTGCGCCGTCAGTGCGTGCCTTAAACTCAAGGCAAATCAATCACTTACAGCACGTGACGCGAGTGACGCATTATAGACAGCCAACCACCACGTTGGTGTCCTATTTCCCTTCGCTCTCTCCTCGCTTTCCCTCGATTTCCTTTGAGCCAGCTCCCAACCCCCACAGCCGCCGCCGTGCGGCACCTCACGGTGGACGAAGAGTCGGCCGGGCAGCGGCTCGACAATTTCCTGATCCGCGAGCTCAAGGGCGTTCCCAAAACCCACATTTACCGCATCATCCGTTCGGGTGAGGTGCGTCGAAACAAGGGCCGGGTGGGGGCCGACGACCGGGTGCAGGCCGGTGATGTGTTGCGCATTCCACCGATTCGCCTGTCGGAACGGATCGAAGAGAAGTTGCTCAATCCCGCGCCTGCACGGCAATTCCCGGTGGTGTTTGAAGACGAGGCCTTTCTCGCGATCGACAAACCCGCCGGCGTGGCCGTGCACGGCGGCAGTGGTGTGAGTTTTGGTGTCATTGAACAAATGCGCCAAGCGAGGCCAGACGCCCGTTTGCTCGAATTGGTGCACCGCCTCGACCGCGAAACCAGCGGCCTGTTGCTGATTGCCAAGAAGAAGAGCGCACTCAAGGCCTTGCAGGATCAATTTCGCGAACGGGAAACCGGCAAAACGTATCTGGCGCTGGTCAAAGGCGCTTGGCCGGCACGGCTGAAAGTGCTGGATCAACCTTTGCACAAATACTTGCTGGCCGATGGCGAGCGGCGGGTCAAAGTGACCACCAAGGAAGATCCGGACGGCATGCATTCGGTCAGTCTGGTCAAGGTGGCCGCCCGCATCCCCGCACCGGCGGCCTTGTCTGCCGTGCTGCCCGACGGCCTGAGCCTGCTGGAAGTGACGATCAAGACCGGGCGTACACACCAGATCCGCGTGCACCTGTCGCATGCCGGGCATCCGATTGCGGGTGATGACAAATACGGCGATTTCGAACTCAACCGGCAATTGTCGCGCGCGGGATTGAAGCGCATGTTTCTGCACGCCTGGCGCTTGCGATTGAACCATCCGGTAACAAATACCCCGATTGAGTTCAAGGCGGAACTCCCTGCCGAACTGCAAGCTTGGGCGCAACCCGGCCCGGAAAAACGCGATTAGAATGCAAGCCTGCATCGGCAGAGTGCAATTCATCATTCCGATCCGTTTCAACACCTACAAGGATTACCCAATGGCAAGCTATTCCGAACTCATGGCGCAAGCGCAAACCCTGATGGCGCAAGCCGAACAGGCGCGCAAAGACGAACTCGCTTCCGTGATTGCCGACATCAAGGCCAAAATGAAGCAATTCGGCATTTCGGTGGCCGATCTCGGCGGCACGACCAGCGGCAAAAAGCCGGCCAAATCCAAATCGGTGTCGGCACCGAAGTACCGCGGCCCGAACGGCGAACTCTGGGCCGGTGGCCCGGGCCGCAAGCCCGAGTGGGTGCGCGCCGTGCTGGCGTCGGGCAAAAGCGTTGACGACTACCTGATCTGATTCGCCCGCGCGGCGAAACGATGAAACCCGCCGCTGGCGGGTTTTGTTTTTTGGGGTCGCCTTGCGGCATGTTCCGGCTCGTTATCCTTGGCGCCATGTTCAAGATCCTTCTCGTCTGCATGGGCAACATCTGCCGCTCCCCCATGGCCGCCAGCGTGATGCACGCCGAGGTGGCGCGCCGCCAGCTCGCCGATCGGGTGGCACTGGACTCGGCCGGCACCTATGGCGCTCACCAGGGTGAAAAGGCGGATCGGCGGGCCGTGGCGCTGGCGCAGGCCCGGGGCTACGACCGGATCCTCCAGGAGCGCGCGCGCAAGGTGACGGAAGACGACTTTGAGCGCTTCGACCTGATCCTGGCCATGGACCTCGACAACCTCACGCAGCTGCAGCGCGTGTGCCCCACCGAGCACCGGCACAAACTGCATCTGTTTCTGGAGTACGGGGGGGTCGAGGAGCGCACGGAGGTGCCGGACCCCTACTATGGCAACGCGGCAGGGTTTGAAGCGGTGCTGCGGCTGTGCGAGCAGGGCGTGGACGGCGTGCTCAAGCGCGTGGTTCAGACGGCTTGATTCAGACCTTGTGACTCAAACCTGATGGTATTGCCGGTACCAGGCCACAAACCGCTGAATGCCCTCGGCCAGCGGGGTTGAGGGCGCAAAGCCCACCCACTCGCACAGTGCTTGGGTGCTGGCGTAGGTGGCGGGCACATCACCGTCCTGCATGGGCAGAAACTGTTTTTCTGCGGTGCGGCCCAGCGCGGTTTCGATGCAGCCGATGAATTCGAGCAGCGGCACCGGGTCGTGGTTGCCGATGTTGAAAATGCGGTAGGGCGCTGCACCCGTCATTGCGGGCGTGGCGGGTTTGTCCAGCACGCGCAACACGCCTTCCACGATGTCGTCGATGTAGGTGAAATCGCGCTTCATTTGCCCATGGTTGAACACCGGGATCGGCTGGCCGGCCAGCACCTTCTGGGTGAACGAGTAGTACGCCATGTCGGGCCGACCCCAGGGGCCGTAGACCGTGAAGAAGCGCAGGCCTGTGGTGGGCAGACCATAGAGATGGCTGTAGGTGTGGGCCATCAGCTCGTTGGCCTTCTTGGTGGCCGCGTACAGGCTCACCGGGTGGTCGACCGGATCGGTTTCCTCGAACGGCATCTTGGTGTTGCCGCCGTACACGCTGGAGCTTGATGCGTAGACCAGGTGGCCCAGCTGTTGCGCGCGGCAGCCTTCGAGCACATGGCCGAAGCCGCTCAGGTTGCTGTCGAGGTAAGCGTTGGGGTGCGTGATCGAGTAGCGCACGCCAGCCTGTGCCGCCAGGTGCACGACCGCGTCAAAGCGGTGGTTGGCAAACAAGGTCGCCATGGCTTGGCGGTCGGCGATGTCGATCTGCTCGAACTGAAAACCTGTGTGCTGCAGCAGCGGCGCGAGCCGGGCCTGCTTGAGCGCCACGTCGTAGTAGTCGTTGAGGTTGTCGATGCCCAGCACCGTGTCACCGCGCGCCAGCAGGCGCAGGGCGGTGTGCATGCCGATGAAGCCGGCCGCGCCGGTGAGGAGGATGTGCATGCCGCGATGTTAACCAGCGCGGCATGCCTTCTGCGAATGCTCAGCCCTGCTGCCAGATGACCTTTTTGCCAGACGCTTCCCACTTTTCGTAGTGGCGGGCGTAGAGGTCTTCAATGCGGTTGCGCTTGACCTTGAAGGTCGGGGTGATGACGTCGTTGTCCACCGTCCAGGCGGTGGTGACCACCACGATGCACTGCAGCTGTTCGTGCGGGTCCAGCGTGGCATTGATGGTCTTGAGGTGGGCCGCCAAAGACGCTTCCAACTCGCTGCGCGCATTGGCATCGGCCACCTGGGCCACGGTTTCGGCGTTGAGCATCGCGATGCCCAGCGGCTGGCCGAGGTTGGCGCCGGTGACCACACAGGCCTCCACCGCAGGGTGCATCACCAGTTTGTCTTCGATGGGCGCGGGCGCCACGTACTTGCCCTTGCCGGTCTTGAAGAGGTCTTTCACGCGGCCGGTGATGCGCAGCAGGCCGTGTTGGTCGATGGTGCCCTTGTCGCCAGTCCTGAGCCAGCCGTCGGCGGTGAAGCTCTCCGCGCTCTTCTCGGGCTCCTTGTAGTAGCCCAGCATCATGGCGGAGTTGCGCATCTGCACCTCACCGGTTTCTGGGTCGATGCGGTGTTCCACGCCCTCATAGGCCGGACCGACCGTGCCCTGCTGGTTTTTGCCGGGTTCGGTGATGTGGGAGAGCGCGAGGTTCTCCGTCATGCCGTAGCCTTCGTTGATGTTCAGGCCGAGTTTGCTGTACCACTGCAGCAAGGCGATGGGCATGGGTGCGGCGCCGCCGGCGGCGAATTTGCATTGGTCCAGGCCCAAGGCTTTCATGACCTTCTTGCGCACGATGCCGCCGAGGATCGGGATGCCGAGCAATCGGTTGAGCTTGGCCGGCGGCATCTTGTGGTGAATGCCTTGCTGGAATTTGACCCACAGGCGGGGCACCGAGAAAAAGATGGTGGGGCGCGCGCGCTGCAAATCGGCTGCGAAGGTGTCGAGCGATTCGGCAAAGAACACGTGCATGCCGGTGCGCAGCCAGCCGTGTTCAACCAGCATGCGCTCGACCACGTGGGCCAGCGGCAGGTAGGACAACATGCGGTCGTTGCCCGACATGGGAATGCGCTTGAGGCCGGCGTCGAGCGCCCAGGCGAAATTGGCGAAGGTGTGCATCACGCCCTTGGGCATGCCGGTGGTGCCCGAGGTGTAGATCAGGGTGGCGAGTTCGTCGCCGTCGCGCACCGGTTCTCCTTGCAGCGGATGGCTGCGCTTGCAGATGGCGTCCCAGCCTTCGTAGTTCTTCACTGCGTCGGCCGGCGAGAGCGCGTAGCTCATGCAAGGCAGGTCGGAGGGCACGCCGGGCTTCATGCTTTCCCAGCCGTCGAGCTTGCCCACGAAGAGGGCCTTGGCTTCGCTGTGGGTGAGGATCTGGCGGATGGTTTCGGGCGCCAGCGTGGGGTACAGCGGCACCGACACATAGCCCGCCATCCAGATGGCCAGGTCGCTCATCATCCACCAGGCGCAGTTCTTGGAGAGGATCGCCACCTTCGAGCCAGGCTCCCAGCCGTGCGACTGCAGGTGGGTGGCCATGCGGCGCACCTGATCGGCCACCTGGGCCCAGGTGAACTCCTGCACGGCACCGTTGCCCATGGGTTGCGTGAGGGCCACGCGGGTGGGCGCGGTCTTCTCCCAGTGGTACAGGCGTTGCAGTGCCAGCAGGTCCGGTGCGATCTTGGTCATGAAGCGGGTCTCCGTTGTGGGTATGACGCAGGAATCTACCAAGGCTCCCGCCATGTGTTTAGAGGGTTTCACCTGCAAGCACGGGCGCAGGTCAGCCTGTGAAGGTCACCGCAAGGCTGGGCAGTGGTGAGGAGAAGCGGGCTGCCCAGTGCTCGCCGGGCGCCACCGACCAGGCATCGGTCCAGGTGCCGGTGGTGACCACATCGCCGGCCTGCAGATCGGGTGCGCCCGGGCAGGCGCGCAAGGTCTGCGTGAAATGCAGCAGAGCGCGCAGCGGGCTGTCCAGCACGTTAGAGCCCTGGCCTTCTTCCACCACCGAACCGTTCTTGAGCAGGCTCACGTGAGCCTGGGCGAGCAGGGTGTCGAGTGCGTGGGCGTCATTGGCAACATCGACCACCGGCGTGCGGCGGCCCACCAGCAGGCGCGCGTGCAGGCCACCGTCGGCCACGGTATCGGGGGGCAGAAACTTCCAGTTCGGCAGGTGCGACTGCACGACCTCGAAGCCCGGTGCCACCCAGTCGAGGGCGGAAAACAGATCGTCGAGCGTGGCGTCGGGTGCGGGCGTGGACTTGAGGCCGAACACGACCTCCGGCTCCAGCCGGGGCTGGCAGGTGAGGGCCAGCGACACGCTGCCTTCGCCCTCGCACAGGGTGAGCGTGCTGTCCCAAACACTGCCCCAGATGGGTGCGAACACGTTGTAGCGCGGCCAGATGGTGCGGTTGGTGAAGCCCACCTTGTAGCCACGCGGTTGTTCGCCGCGCTCGATGCGCAGTTGCCGCACCTCGAGGGCTTGCTCATAGGCGTCGTCAAGCGACAGGCCGCAGGGTGCAGGCCAAAGGCGGCCGTGGTCGAGGTGGTCCAGCAGGGTGTGTGGGGTCATGGCGCCATCATATTCACGCAGCCCCTTGCACCCGCCCGAACAGGCGGTGCACCTGCGCGCGTATCCACTGGTGGGCCGGATCCTTGGCGGTGCTGGCGTGCCAGACCAAGCGAACGTCGTAGCTCGGGGCGGCGGCGCGCGGGAGCTCCCACACACGCATGTCCAGGCGCTGGCCCACGTTGGCCGCGTACATCTGCGGCACGATGGTCAGCAGGTCGGTGTTGAGCGCGAGTTCTGGCAGGGCGCCAAAGTGGCGCGCGCGGATCACCACACGATCGCTCAACTTCAGTCTCACCAACATCTGTTCCACGCTCCCATGAAAAGTGGCGGTGGGCGCGGCCACCACCAGCGACGACTCGGCGAGCTGGCGTGCGCTGAGCGTGCGCCCGGCCTTGCCACTGGCGGGGCGCCAGCGCGGCGAGGTCATGGCCACGTAGTGCTCGCGAAACAGCAGGTCGGCGCGCACGCCGCGGTGGCGCGGTTGCAGGATGCCGATGGCGAAATCGATCTCGCGCGATTCCAGCGCGGCCGGCACGTCGTCGGCGGCCACCGAGATGTTGGTCAGATGGGCCTGCGGCGCCTGCTGGCGCAGGGCGGCGGCCAGCGGTGGCAGAAACATCATCTCGCCCAGATCGGACAAGGACAGTCGCCAGCGCATGTCGCTGCGCGCGGGGTCGAAGTCGTCGCGCACGGTGACCGCGGTCTCCAGCATCTGCAGCTGCGTCTGCACCTCGGGCGCCAGGCGTTCGCACAGCCGTGTGGCTTGAAGGCCGCCAGGCGAACGCACAAAAAGGTCGTCCTGAAAGTAGTCGCGAAGCCGGGCCAGCGCGTTGCTGGTGGCGGGCTGCGACAGCGCGAGCGCCTTGCCTGCGGCGGTCACCGAACCGGTGCGGTGGATGGCCGCGAGCACACGCAGGAGGTTGAGATCGAGTTGCCGGAAGTTCATCGTGGGACCTCTAAGGGTTGTCCCGAATTATCCATCTGGTGAATGCACCACATCAGATCAATCCATTGGCCAGATGCGGCTGAGGGCCCTAGATTGCGGTCCACAAGACAAGGAGACAGCGGTTGGAACGTTCATTTCACAGCGAGATTGAAGCGCTGAAACTCGGCCAGGGCGAAACCTTTCAGGGCGAGGGCATCCTCGCGGTGACCAAGGCGCTGCTGCAGTCGGGCGTGACCTACGTGGGTGGCTACCAGGGCTCACCCATTTCGCACCTGCTCGACGTGATGGTGCAGGCCAAGCCCTACATGGACGAGCTCGGTGTGCACGTGGAAGCCTGCACCAACGAGAGTTCGGCCGCGGCCATGTTGGCGGCGTCCATCATGTACCCGGTGCGCGGCGCGGTCACGTGGAAGTCGGTGGTCGGCACCAACGTGGCGTCGGACGCATTGTCGAACCTGGCTTCGCCCGGTGTGATGGGCGGCGCGGTGATCGTGGTGGGCGAAGACTACGGCGAAGGCGCCAGCGTGATCCAGGAACGCACGCACGCCTTTGCCATGAAGTCGGCGCTGTGGCTCATGGACCCGCGACCCAACCTGCCCACCATCGTGCGCATGACGGAAAAGGCCTTCGAGCTCTCCGAGGCCTCGAACACGCCGGTGATGATCGAGCTGCGCATCCGCGCCTGCCATGTGCAGGGCAGTTTCGTCGCCAGCGACAACATTGCGCCCGCCATCTCCAGCCGGCACCTGCAGCAGGAAGCGGCCAGCTTCAACTACGACCGGCTCTCGCACCCACCCGCGACCTTCCGCCACGAGAAGCTGAAGTACGAAGTGCGCATGCCGGCGGCGCGCAAGTTCATCGAAGAGGCTGGCCTGAACGAACACTTTGATGGCCAGCACGCGGATGTGGGCCTGATCGTGCAGGGCGGTCTGTACAACACCACCATCCGCGCGCTGCAGCAGGCCGGTCTGGCCAACGCCACCGGCGACACCGAGCTGCCCATGCTGGTGCTCAACGTGGTGTACCCGCTGGTGCCGGGTCAAATTGCGGCCTTCTGCGCCGGCAAGCGCGCGGTGTTGGTGATTGAAGAAGGCCAGCCCGAGTTCATCGAGCAGGACATCGCCACGCTGCTGCGCCGCGCCGACCTGCAGACCCGCCTGCACGGCAAGGACCTGCTGCCCATGGGCGGTGAGTACACGGCCGAAATTTTGTTGAAGGGCATCACCGCGTTCGCCTCCGAGCACCTGCCCGCACTCGACACGGCAGTGGCTCAACGCTTCAGCACCGACCTGGCCGAAACCCGCACGCGTGCGCTCGCCGAACTCGGCGGTGGCGTGCCCGCGCGCCCGCCCAATTTCTGCACCGGCTGCCCCGAGCGCCCGGTGTTCGCCGCGCTCAAACTGGTCGAGCGTGAGGTGGGCAAGCTGCACATCTCCACCGACATCGGCTGCCACTCGTTCGCCACCTTCGAGCCGTTCTCGTTCGGCAACTCCATCCTCGGCTACGGCATGAGCATGGCGTCGAGCGCGGCGGTGAAGAACTTCTCGGCCAAACGACCGATCGCGATCATGGGCGACGGCGGCTTCTGGCACAACGGCCTGCTCTCGGGCGTGAGCTCGACCCTGCTGAACCAGGGCGACGGGGTGCTGGTGATCATGAAGAACGGCTACACCTCGGCCACCGGAACGCAGGAGACCATGTCCACCCCGGCGTCGGACGCGCGTCTGCTGGCCGAAGGGGCGAGCGCCACCGTCAGCGAGCTCACCATCGAGAACACGCTCAAGGGCATGGGCGTGAAGTGGATCAAGACGGTGCACAACTACCGCGTCTCCCAGGTGCGCGATCTGTTGAAGGACGCGGTCAATTCGCCGTTCATGGGCCTGAAGGTCGTGATCGCCGAAGGCGAATGCCAGCTGGAGCGCCAGCGCCGCCTCAAACCCATCCGCGCACGCCGCCTGAAGGAAGGCCGGCGCAGCGTGCGCACGCGCTACGGCGTGGATGAAGACACCTGCACCGGCGACCACTCCTGCATCCGCCTCTCGGGCTGCCCCACGCTCACCGTCAAGGAATCGGCCGATCCCTTGCGGCGCGAACCCGTGGCCCACGTCACCAACGGCTGTGTGGGCTGCGGCCTGTGCGGCGAGGTGGCCGATGCCGCCGTGCTGTGCCCGTCTTTCCACAAGGTCGAGATCGTCACGCACCCGAGCTGGTGGGACCGCACCACCGACCGCCTCAACCGCTTTTTCATCGGCCTGCTGCAGCCGGCCTGATCCATGAACCCCTCCACAACTTCTTACGGCATCCTGATCGCAGCCCTGGGCGGCGAGGGCGGCGGCGTGCTGGCCGACTGGCTGGTGCAATGCGCGCTGCGCCACGGCCTGCCGGTGCAGGCCACCTCGGTGCCTGGTGTGGCGCAACGCACGGGCGCCACCAGCTACTACATCGAACTGCTGCGCGAACCGCTGCCCGGCCCGGCGCAACCCGTGTTCGGCCTGACGCCGGTGCCCGGCTGTGTGGACGTTGTGGTGGCCAGCGAACTGCTCGAAGCCTCGCGCATGGTCGAACGTGGCTTCGTGACCTCTCGCACCACCTTGCTGTCGTCCACCCACCGCGTCTACACCACGCTGGAGAAGATGCACATGGCCGACGGCCGCCAGGACCCGCAGCGGCTGTTGGACGCGGCGCGCGCGATGGCCCACCACACCGTGCTGTTCGACATGGAGGCGGTGACGGTGCAGACCGGCACGGTGATCTCGGCCGTGATGTTCGGCGCACTGGCCGGCGCCGGCGTGTTGCCCTGGCCGCGCAGCGTGTGCGAAGACGTGATCCGCGCATCGGGCAAGGGCGTGCAGGCCAGCCTGGCCGGGTTTGCCGCTGCCTTCGATGAAGCGCACCAACCCTCAAAGCCCGAACCCGTGGTGTCTCGCGACGCGCTGCAGGTGCTGGCCGATGCCGACCTGCCCGTTCCCCTGCGGCAGGCCTGGACGGTGCGCCTGCAAGTCTGGTCACCTCAGTTGCAACTGCTGGCCGCGCACGGGGCCTTGCGCTGCCGCGATTACCAGAACGATGCTTACGCCGACGCCTTCCTGGAGAACGTGCGGGGTTTGGTGACGGCGTCCACACCGCTGGCGGCCGAAGCCTTGACCGAAGCGGTGCGCCATCTGGCGCTCTGGATGTGTTTTGAAGACGTGATCCGTGTGGCCGACCTCAAGACGCGGCGCAGCCGCTATGCGCGTGTGGCCAGCGAGGCGCAAGCGCGCCCGGGCGACATCGTGCGCGTGACCGAACATTTCAAGCCCGGCATCGACGAGGTGGCCGCGGTGCTGCCGCGCGCGCTCGGCGAGCGGCTGGTCTCGCTGGCCACCCGCCGTGGCTGGATGGGCAAGGCCCATGTGGGTCTGCACATCCGCTCCACCAGCCTCTGGGGCTTTCTGATGCTGCGTGGTCTGGCCTGGCTGCGTCCGTTGCGCCCGCGCTCGCTGCGGTATGCGCAGGAACACGAAACGATGGCCGTGTGGCTGGGTGCCATGCGCCAGGTGTTGTCGCAGGCGCCCGCACTGGCGCTGGTGCTCAGCGGACTGCCGCAGGTGCTCAAGGGCTACGGCGACACGCAGGCTCGTGGTCGTCTGAACTACGCGCGGCTGTGGGCCGAACATGTGGTGCCGGCCCTCACCGGTGCGGTGGCCCCCGACGCCGCAGCGAACAGCCTGCGCGCGGCGCTCAAGGCCACGCTGGCCGACCCCGAAGGCAAGCTCAACACGGCGCACCGGCCAGCGGCCAGTGCCCAACCCATCTTCTGGGCCGCCCGGCCCACGAAGGACGCGCCGCTGACCACGGGTGCCTGAAGCCCGAGCAGCGTTTCGATCTCGCGACATCCACCACAACAGGAGACACACCATGACGACCCGAATCCACCCCACCCTGCGCGCTGTTGCAGCCGCCACCCTGATGCTCGGCGCCCTGGGCGCTCAAGCGCAAGACAAGGCGGTCGAACTCAAGTTCGCCCACTGGCTGCCGGCCATGCACCCGCTGGCCAAGCTGGGCTTCGAGCCGTGGGCCAAGTCGGTGGAGGCAGCGTCCAAGGGTTCGATCAAGGTGGCGTTGTTCCCCGCGCAGCAGCTGGGCAAGGCGGCCGACCACTACGACATGGCGCGCGACGGCATCGCCGAGATGACCTGGGTCAACCCCGGTTACCAGGCCGGCCGTTTCCCGATGGTGGCCGCCGGTGAACTGCCGTTCCTGATCGGCAAGCCCGGCCCCGGCTCGGCTGGTCTGGACGCTTGGTACCGAAAATACGCCGGCACCGAAATGAAAGACGTGAAGTTCTGCTTCGCACACGTGCACGTGGGCACCTTCCACGCCAAGAAGCCGATCACCGAACCCGGCCAGCTCAAGGGCATGAAGATCCGCTCGGCCAACGGCACCGTGGCGCAAACCATGACGCTGCTGGGTGCGACCAATGTGCAGGTGTCCGCGCCCGAGTCGCGCGACGCGCTCGACAAGGGTCTGGCCGACGCCATCACCTTCCCCTGGAACTCCATCATTTCCTTCGGCATCGACAAGGCCGTGAAGTACCACAGCGACATGCGCCTGTACACGTCGGACTTCGTGTGGGTGATGAACAAGCCCTGGTACGACAAACTCGCCGCGGGCCAGAAGAAGGTGATTGACGACCACTGCAACAACGAATGGGCCGGCAAGGTCGGTGCGGCCTGGGGCGACGAGGAAGACGCGGGCCAGGGCAAGCTGGAGAAAACAGCCGGCCACACCATCGTGCCGATCACACCCGCACAACTCGACGTCTGGAAGAAGGCGGTGGAGCCGGTGTATGGCCAGTGGGTCAAGGCGGCTGACGGTGTGGGCGTGCCCGGCCAGGCCGCGCTGGACGACCTGCGCAAGGAACTGGCAGCGCGCAAGGCCTCCAACTGATGAAGCGCGTGCTCTCGGCCATCGAGACGATGGCTGCGCTCTCGCTGCTGCTGATCGCGGTGCTGACCGCGGGCAACGTGCTGCTGCGCTACGCCTTCAGCGTGCAGATCCCCGACTGGTTCGACGGCTCGCGCATGCTGCAGGGCATTGCGCTGTTCTGGGGCATTGCACTGGCCACCTACTACGGCACCCACATCTGCGTGGACCTGCTGTGGGAGGCGTTGCAACCCGCCGGACAGCGTCGCGTGGACCTGATCGCCACCGCCGTGACCGCCGCCTTCCTCATGCCCATGGCCTGGATGGTGTGGGTCAAGGTGGGTGGCACCGGCAGCCAGGGCACCATGGACCTGCGGCTGCCGTTGCAGTGGTTCTACGCCGTGGCGGCCGTGGGCGCCAGCGTGGCGGCGCTGCTGGCGCTGGTTCGGCTGGTGCACCTGTGGCAGGGCCGCGCGGCCAGCGCAGATGACGGCAACGAAGACTTGAACGGGGCCGCTCATGGATCGTGATCTGGTGGCCCTGCTGGGCTTCGTGGCCATGTTCGGCCTCATGGCGGTGCGCGTGCCCATCGGTGTGGCCATGGGCATTGCCGGGGTGGGTGGCTTTGCCGCGCTCACCGGTCTGCAACCCGGGCTCAACCTGCTGGCCAACGTGCCGCTGTCGGTGCTCACCGACTACAACCTCAGCGTGATCCCGATGTTCATCCTGATGGGGGCGTTTGCCTCGCAGTCGGGCATGAGCACCGAGCTGTTCTCGGCCGGGCGTGCCTGGCTCGGGCACCGCCGGGGCGGTCTCGCGCTGGCGTCGATTGCGGCCTGCGGTGGCTTCTCGGCCATCAACGGCTCGTCGGTGGCCACGGCGGCCACCATGACGCAGGTGGCCCTGCCCGAGATGCGCCGCGCCGGCTACAACCCCGGCTTCTCGGCCGGGCTGATCGCCGCGGGTGGCACGCTGGGCATCATGATCCCGCCCTCGGTGATCATGGTGCTCTACGGCATCATGACCGAGACCGACATCACCAAGCTCTTCGCCGCCGGCATCATCCCCGGCATCATGGCGATCGCCTTCTACTGCGTGGTGGTGGCCATCGTGGCGCGTCTGCGGCCCGATGCCATGCCGCGCGGTGAGCGCCACAGCTGGGCCGAGCGCTTTGCTTCGCTGCGCGCGCTGTGGGCGGTGGTGGTGCTGTTTGTGTTCGTGCTGGGCGGCATCTACGGTGGGCTGTTCACGGTGCAGGAGGCCGCGGGCGTGGGGGCCATGGGTACGCTGGCCATCGGCATGCTGCGCCGGCGCCTGGGCTGGGTGCAGATCAAGGGCGCGCTCATCGGGGCGCTGCGCGTGTCGTCGTCCATCATGCTGATCGTCGTCGGTGCCTACCTGTTCGGCTACTTCCTCACCATCACCCAGTTCACGCAGAACGCGGTGGAGTTCCTGGTGCACCTGCCGGTGGGGCCTTATGGTGTTCTCGCCCTGATCATGGTGGGCTACCTGATCCTGGGTGCGGTGATGGACGAGCTGGCCATGATCCTGCTGACCGTGCCCATCGTGTTCCCGGCCATGATGCAGCTCGGCTTCGACCCGGTGTGGTTCGGCGTGATCGTGGTGATGGCGGTGACCTTCGGCATGATCTGCCCGCCCGTGGGCATGAACGTGTTCGTCATCAACTCGATTGCGCGCGATGTGCCGCTGGGCTCGATTTACAAGGGCACCATGCCCTTCATTGCCGTGGACGTGGTGCGCCTGCTCATACTGTGCGCCTTCCCGTCCATTTCGCTCTGGCTGCCGGGCTTCGTGCAGTAGAGCGGTGGGGAGACCCGCAGCCGCTATGCTGCGGGTCATGACCTCACACACCCTGGAAACCCTGGAACTCATCACCGGCGGCAACCCCGCCGCCACGCCCGTGGCCAGCATCGTCGTGCTGCACGGCCTGGGTGCCGACGGCAACGATTTTGTGCCGATCGCCCAAGAGCTCGATCTGGACGCCATCGGCCCGGTGCGCTTCGTGTTTCCCACGGCACCGGTGCGCCCGGTCACCCTCAACGGGGGCTACGAAATGCGCGCCTGGTACGACATCCACCCGCCCATCGGCCAGTCGCGCCGGGAAGACGAAGCCGGTCTGCGCGAATCGTGCGCGCTGGTGCAGGGCCTGCTGGACCGCGAGGCCGCGCGGGGTGTGCCGCCCGCGCGCACCGTGCTCATGGGCTTTTCGCAAGGCTGCGCCATGACGCTCATGGCCGGGCTGCGCGCGCCGCAGCGCCTGGCCGGTCTGGTGGGCCTGTCGGGGTACCTGCCGCTGGCGGCCAGCACCGTCACCGAGCGCGCGCAGGCCAACCGCGACGTGCCGATCTTTCTGGCGCACGGCACGCACGACCCGGTGGTGGTGGTTCAGCGCGGCACCGAATCGCGCGATGCACTGCAGGCGCTGGGCTACCCCGTGGACTGGCACACCTACCCGATGGAGCACTCGGTGTGCGCGCAGGAAGTGGCCGACCTGAACGCATGGCTGGTGCGCCTGCTGGCAACCGCCTGATGTCGGGTCCTGCGGGTTTCTTCAGGAGCCGCTGGCGCGCCGAGGTGCCGATGCGCGTGCTGTTCTGGCGCGACATGGTGCTGGTGGGCACGCTGGTCAACCTGCTGGCCACCGGCGTGGCATTGGCCCTGGCGGCGTCGGACCTTGACATCGCGCTCGCCGCCGCGGTGCACTTTGCTCCTTTGCCCTACAACCTGTTCCTCGTGGCTGCGGTGTGGCGCCTGGGTGCCAGCGGGGTGCACCGCTGGGTCGCGGCGGGCTGGCTGGCGTTCGTCACGCTGGTGTGAACAGCCCGATTGCAGCGCGCTGAACGCCCGAACTGGGCGGACAAGCCGGTTCTTATCGCTTGTTGAGACAGGCGCAGGCTATTGAGAATTCAAGTCTGACAAGTTGTTACCGATACAGAGTCACATCCGCCGGATGCCCTCATCAACCTTGTCTTATATGGAGTTCTCATGAAACTGAACCGCGCCCTCATGCTGGCCACGCTGGCCGTCTCTGCCTCCTTCGCCCACGCCAACGACCCCAAGGCCACCATCGCCGATCTTGACGGTCGCCTGAGCAAGATCGGTGCACCGCGCGTCGAAGGCACCGACACCGTGGCCGGCAAGACCGTGCCCGCCATCTTCTTTGGCGAGCGCAAGATCAACAACAACTTCGACGTGGTCGACGGTATCCGCAAGAGCCACCAGGCCACCGCCACCGTGTTCGTGAAAGACGGCGACGAGTTCGTGCGCGTCAGCACCAACGTGCTCACGCCCGAAGGCAAACGCGGTGTGGGCACCCAGCTCGCCCGCAACGCCGCCTACGAGTCGGTCAGCAAGGGTCAGCAGTTCTGCGGCCCCATCGACGTGCTCGGCACCGCCTTTGACGCTTGCTACAACCCCATCAAGGACGCGGGCGGCAAGGTCATCGGCGTGAGCTACATCGGTCACAAGAAGTGATGGCGGTGGTGCGATGAAAAAACTTCTCCATCCTTTTGGCTGGCTCCGTCGACTGACGGTGAGCCAGCAGCTCTTCGGCGCGTTTGCGTCCATCCTGGTGTTGACGGCCGCCCTCGGTGCCACCGCTCTGGTGGGTCTGAAGAGCGTGGATGGGGAAGCCATCGCGCTGTCCCAGAAATGGCTCAAGGGCGTGGGCGCTCTGTCCGATGCCCGTGCACTCGCCGTCGAGTATCGCGAGTTTGAAATCAAGCACAGCCGCACCGAAGACACCAGCTACCACGCCGAGTACGAAGACAAGATGAAAGAGGCCGGCAAGTCCTTGCAGGCCTTGTTCGCGGGCTACCAGGCACGCGTGTCGGGCGAGGAAGAGACGGCGCTGAACAACAAGCTGTCCACCGCCTGGACCGCCTACCTGCAGGCCAATGAAAAGGTCATCAAACTCGGTCGCGACAAGCAGCAGGTGGACGCGGCCGATATCGCCGACGGCCTGGCCAGCATGGCGTTTGACGAGGTGATCTCGGCCCTCAATGGCCTGATCCAGTTCAATTACGACGGCGGCGAAGCCTCTGCGACGCGCGTCACCACGGTGTATGACCAGGCGCGTTTTGCGGTCATGGGCCTGATCGGTCTGGCGCTGGTGGTCGGCATGGGCCTGGCGCTCATGATCACCCGCAACATGCTCGGCCAGCTCGGTGGCGAGCCACGCACCGCGGTGAGCATTGCCCGCGCCGTGGCCGAAGGCGACCTGACCACACCGATCCACCTGAAGAAGGGCGACTCCGACAGTCTGCTGGCGTGGCTGCAGACCATGCAGGAAGGTTTGTCCAAGGCCGTGACCGATGTGCGCCGCAGCTCCGACTACGTGTCGCACGCCAGCAGCGAGATCGCTGCGGGCAACCAGGACCTGTCGTCCCGCACCGAACAGCAGGCCAGCGAACTGGAAGAGACCGCTGCCACCATGGAGCAACTGGGCACGACCGTGCGCCACAACGCCGACAACGCGCGCCAGGCCAGCCAGCTGGCCCAGAGCGCCTCCAGCGTGGCGATTCAGGGCGGCGAGGTGGTTGGCCGCGTGGTGCAGACCATGAAGGGCATCAACGAGAGCAGCCGCAAGATCAGCGACATCATCGGTGTGATCGACGGCATCGCCTTCCAGACCAACATCCTGGCGCTCAACGCGGCAGTGGAAGCGGCGCGCGCTGGTGAGCAAGGCCGGGGCTTTGCGGTGGTGGCCGGCGAGGTGCGTAACCTCGCCCAGCGCAGCGCCGAAGCCGCCAAGGAAATCAAGGGCCTGATCGGTGCCAGCGTGGACCGTGTCGAGCAAGGTTCGGCCCTGGTCGACCAGGCCGGCACCACCATGCAGGAAGTGGTGGCCTCGATCCGCCGCGTGAGCGACATCGTGGGCGAGATCAGCGCGGCGAGTTCCGAACAGAGTTCGGGCGTGGCGCAGGTCGGCCAGGCGATCACCCGCATGGACCAGGGCACGCAGCAGAACGCGGCGCTGGTGGAGGAAAGTGCGGCTGCGGCCGACAGCTTGAAGCAGCAGGCGCTGCAGCTGGTGGCGTCGGTGGCGGTGTTCAAGACGGGTATCGCTCGGGCCTGAGTTGGGTCGCTTCGATGTGACGCGGGGAGGCTGTTTGGCTTTCCCGCGTTTTTTCTTGGGCCAGGCCGGTCGCCGCCGACCTCGTTGGCGTGCGAAGCCTGTGTGGATTGCTGAGTGCATAACCGTGCAGGCAGCTCGCGGGCGTGGCTTGCTCTGCGCAGCGGCATAAAGGAGGAGGCGGCACCAGCCGCCGG
>JBKBWW010000050.1:24497-25276 GCA_046314475.1 Hydrogenophaga sp. | reverse complement strand
GCCGCCGCCAGGACGACAAGGGCCTGTGGCACCCGGTGGACTGCGAGCACTGCAACCACAGCGGCTACAAGGGCCGCACCGGCATCTACGAGCTCATGGTGGCCGACGACAAGATCCGTGCGCTGATCCACAACCGCGCCGCCGAAAGCAAGATCTTCGTGGCCGCCGAGGCCGCGGGTCTGCAGTCGATGCGGGCGGACGGGCAGCGGCTGATCGATGCGGGGATCACGTCGCCCGAAGAGGTGATGTCAGTGACCCGAGACTGACATGCCCGCCTACACCTTCGAAGCCCTCGACGCCCAGGGCGCCACCCAAAAGGGCCTGATCGACGCCGACACCGCGCGCTCCGCACGCAGCCTGTTGCGCGCGCGCGCGCTGGTGCCGCTGTTGGTGGAGCCGGCCACGGGCGGCGGCACCAACGTCAAGGGCAGCGGGCTCAACATCACGCTGTGGGGCGGGCGCGTGTTCAGCGCCACCACGCTCGCGGTGTGGACGCGCCAGATCGCAGGGCTGGTCGCTGCCGGCCTGCCGCTGGAGCGCGCGCTCTCGGCCCTGACCGAAGAGGCCGAGGACGACAAACAGCGCAACCTCATGGCCTCGCTGCGTTCCGAGGTCAACGCGGGCTCGCCCTTTGCGCAGGCGCTGGCGCAACACCCGCGCGAGTTCTCGTCCATCTACACCTCGGTGATTGCGGCCGGTGAGCAGAGCGGCCAGCTGGGCACGGTGCTGGAGCGCCTGGCCGACGACCTGGAAGCGCGCGAAGCGCTCAAGAACAAGCT
>JBKBWW010000050.1:0-24487 GCA_046314475.1 Hydrogenophaga sp. | reverse complement strand
CCGCTTCGCTCTACCCCGCCATCGTGACCTTGGTGGCCATCGTGATCGTCGTGTTTCTCGTGTCCTACGTGGTGCCGCAGGTGGCCAGCGTGTTCGCCGGCAGCAAGCGCGCCCTGCCCCTGCTCACCGTGATGATGCTGGGCCTGAGCGATTTCGTGCGCAGCTACGGCTGGCTGATGCTGATCACGCTGGTGGCGGGCAGCGTCGCGCTGGTGATGGCGCGGCGCAACGAGGCGCTGCGCCTGCGCATGGACGCCGCCTGGCTGCGCCTGCCCCTGGTGGGGCGGCTGGCGCGCGGTTTCAACGCGGCGCGCTTCGCCGCCACGCTGGCGATGCTCGCGGCCGCGGGTGTGCCCATTCTTCGCGCGCTGCAAACCGCCGCCGAGACCCTGAACAACCAGGCCATGCGCGCCGACGCGCTGGACGCGTTGGTGCTGGTGCGCGAAGGCGCGCCGCTGGCCTCGGCGCTCGCCAGCAAGAAGCGTTTTCCGCCGCTGGTGTCGATGTTTGCCCGGCTGGGTGAACAGACCGGCCAGCTGCCCGCCATGCTGGACCGCGCCGCCGAACAGCTGGGCGCCGAGGTGCAGCGCCGCGCCATGCACATGGCCACCATCCTGGAGCCGTTGCTGATCGTGGGCATGGGCGTGGTGGTGATGCTGATCGTGCTGGCGGTGCTGATGCCGATCATCCAGCTCAACCAACTCGTCACTTGACCATGGGTGCAACGCTCGAAGGCAAACTCGTTGTTGCCATTTCTTCCCGTGCCCTGTTCGACTTTGAAGAAGAGAACCGGTTGTTCGAGACCGGCGACGACCGTGCCTACATGAAGCTGCAGCTGGAGCGGCTGGACACGCCCGCGCAACCCGGCGTGGCGTTTTCGCTGGTGCGCAAGCTGCTCGCTTTCAACGACGCCAGCGCCCAGCGCGTGGAGGTGGTGATCCTCTCGCGCAACGACCCGGTCTCGGGCATGCGCGTGTTCCGCTCGGCTCAACACTACGGCCTGCCCATCCAGCGCGGCAGTTTCACGCGCGGCCAGCCGCCCTGGCGCTACTTGCGCCCGCTGCGCGCCAACCTCTTTCTCTCCACCCACCTGGCCGACGTGCGCGCCGCGCTCGACGCCGGCGTGCCGGCCGCGCAGGTGTACCCGCACTCGGTGCACGCCAGCGACGCGCACCCGCACGAGGTGCGCATCGCGTTTGACGGCGACGCCGTGCTGTTTTCCGACGAGGCCGAGCGGGTCTACCAGTCGCAAGGCCTCACGGCGTTTCAGGCGCACGAGGCCACCCACGCTGGCTCGCCGCTGGCCGGCGGCCCGTTCAAACCGCTGCTTGAAGCCCTGCACCGCCTGCAGAGCGAAGGCACGCCGCTCATGCGCGTGCGCACCGCGCTGGTCACGGCGCGCAGCGCGCCGGCCCACGAACGCGCGATCCGCACGCTGATGAACTGGAACATCGAGGTGGACGAAGCCATGTTCCTCGGTGGCCTGCCCAAGGGCGAGTTTCTGCGCGAGTTCGAGCCCGACTTCTTCTTTGACGACCAGACGGGTCACATCGAGTCGGCCGCGCTGCACGTGCCGGCCGGGCACGTGGCGTCGGGCATCTCCAACGTCTGAACGCTCAGCGGTCGGCCAGCTGCATCGACACGGACGTGCGTCGATAGGACCCGTCACTGAGCACCCGGTTGCCCGCTCCGTTGACTGCTATTTGCTGGCTGCCCTGTCCATCGCCAGTGATTGCACCCTGGATACGGCTCAGCGTGCCGGTTGAATTGAAGAGGTTCAGCCTCACGCTCACCGGCGTGAACGGCGGGACGGGTTCGTCCGATGGATTGAGGTTGAGGCCTGCACAACCGGACCCCCTTATGTTCTCGTAGCGGATCTTGACGGTCCCTTGCGCCGGCAGCCTCATGCCGAGGATCATGTCGCTGAAGGTCCAGGCTTTCTCATCGCGAAGGACCACCAATCCCCCGGAGACAGACACTTGATCCATGTTGACACTGTGGGTGCCACTGATCGTCAACACGCTTTCATAGGTACGGATGTAGCTGCAATCGGGGCCGCTGAATCCAACCCGCTCCCAATAGCGGTACTCGGCATCGGCGACCACAGTCAAGCCTGTCAACTTGTTCTGAAAGTAGGTGTTTCCTTCCTCGAACTGCCCTGCCATCGTGAACGAACTGCGCTGATTCTGGGTTCTGCTCGGCGTCGCAGTCTCTGGCCCAAACGTCTCTTCGCTTGCTTGAAATGAGCCTTTGAACCGATCCGGCTGCGGCACCTTCGCAGGCAACCCCACCTCGATCTCGAACAACGTCTCGCGCTGGTCCAGCACCACGAGTTCATCCGAGACACCGCGCTCGGCCGGCAGCACACAGCGCCCACCTTCCAGGTGAAAGCTCAGGCGGAAACCGTCGATGTCGTCGTTGAGCCCGGTCTGCGCAAAGATCTGCGAGATCACCAGGTCCAGCGGCTGGGCGCTGAAGTCGTAGCTGCCGTTGTTCAAACTGCGCCGCGCCAGTTCGATGGTGCTCAGCCGCAGCACCAGGTCGGCCGGCAGCGACTCGCCACTCGCACAGCGCTGCCCACGGAACACGCCGTTGATGTTCAAGCTGCCGTCGCGCGGCACCTGCGTGATGGTCAAGGGCCGGTAGTCGTCCAGCGCGGGGGCGAGTTGCAGGTCTTGGCGGCGCTCCACGATCTCGGCAGGGATGTCCAGCGCGTCGTCGAACACGCGCAGTTCCACCCGCGGGTTGGTGCAGTAGCTGATGTCGCGCCGCACATCGGCCAACGAGAAGCGGCCGTGGTCGTAGAACTTCGCGTCGTTGCCGAAGCGCGCGCCCATGGCGTGGAACTGCGACATCACCAGCGTGCCGTTGGTCTGCCGGCATTCGTCAAACGAAGCCCGGCGCATCGCGTCGAGCAGGTCGGGGTAAATCTGGGTCGAGAAGCGGTCGCACACCGAATCCAGCGCGAGCAACTGGCAGCCAGCCTCGTATTGGAACAGCGCACCGAAGTCGCGCGGCCCGGCGTCTTCGAACAGGCTGCCGTCGCGGATGCCGGCCCGCAGGGTGTCGAGAAACTGGTTGAACACCGTGGGAATGAGCGCGTCCGCCTGCGCCACGGCATTGCCTGGGCAGGTGCCGCCGGTTTTCTGCACATTGGCCATGGCCCCCATGAGCGAGGCGCTGCGCGCGCTCACGTCGTCAAACGTGCTGGCCCGCGTGGCGCTGGCCTGGGCCACGGCTGCGCTCAGGCCCACGCAGGCGTCCACCTCCAGCTGTTGACTGGCGACGTCGCTGCAGTCGACCTGAAGCGCACCGAGTTCGTTGAAGATGGCCTGCGCCAGCGGCAGGTTGTTGACCTGGGCCGCGTTGCGCAGGCGGGTCTTGAGCGCGGCCACATCGCGCTGGCAGTTGGCCAGCTGCACCACCAGATCACCGCTGTCGGCCGGCGCGGCGTCCTGCGCGCTCTCCAGCGCCACAGCCCGGCGCGCCACCACGCCTCGGGCCGCCTCCAGCACACCGCCGCTGGCGGTGAAGCCCAGTACCCCGATGCTTGCAACCAGCGTGTTGCCCTCCCGGGTGGCAGGCAACAACACGGTGTCGCCCCCCACCTGCCAGTAAAGCCGCGCGCCGGGCGGCAGGCTGCCCACCGGCACGCGCACCGTCGCCGGCTTCAAGAACGCCAGACCGGCCGGTGCAAAACGAAAGCGAGCCAGTTCACCGACCTCGGGCGCAAACGACAGCACGGACACGGTGGTGGGCTCGGCCAGGGCACCTGCGGGGATCTCCAGCTCCAAGCCCTGCGCGCCGAGCGTGCCACCCGCCGGCCCCACCTCGCCCGAGCTGCGCACCAGCGCTTCGCTCGGCGCGGGCGAGCTGCCACCCCCGCCGCCACACGCCAGCAACGCCGCGCACGCAGCAACCACCAACCCCCAACGGGCCAGACCCCGCAGCACCGACACCCCTGAACCCTCGGCCACACGGCCCCCTTGCAGCGAACGTTTCACACCGTTTCCTTTGAATGTGCCGTGGCCCGACTGCGCGGGAAGCGCAGCGCACACGAATGCTTTCATCGTAGGAATCGGGCTGACAAACCACAATTCGCCCAAGTGCGTAGCGAAGGCCTCGGGGCATACGCCCAAGTGCGTAGAGCCGTGTCTACGCGTCGCTGGCGCCCTGCAGCCGCGTCGCGTAGGCCGCCATTTCCGCGCTGTTGCGGATGCCCAGCTTGCGGCGGATGTTTTCGCGGTGCTTGCGCGCGGTGGCTTCGCTGGTGCCCAGCCGCAAACCGATCTCCTTGCTGGTCAGGCCCGCGCCCACCAGCTGGAGCACTGCGGACTCGGTGGTGGTGAGCTTGCCCGGTGCGTTGGCGGGCACACCCGGGGTGAAGAGCAGCGCGATGTCTTCGCTGATGTAGCGCTTGCCCTGCGCCACCAGCCGCACCGCCAGCAGGAGTTCGTCGCTGTCTTCATCCTTGGGCAGATAGCCTGCGGCGCCCAGCGCCAGCGCGCTGCGGATCGAGGGTTCATCGAGCCGCGCCGTGACCACCAGCACGCGCGTGGGCGCTTGTGCGCGCTGCAGCGCTTCCATCACCCCCAGGCCATCGAGCTTGCGCAGACCGAGATCGAGCAGCAGCACATCGGGCACCAGGGCCAGGGTCTGCGCCAGCGCCTGCGCACCGTCTCGTGCCACGCCGAGGCACTGCATGTCCGGCTGGGTGCCGAGCAGCAGCTCCAGGCCGTCGGCCAGCAGCGCATGGTCTTCGGCGATCAGGATCTTGATGGGTGGCATAGTGGCGCATTCCAGTGTTGAAGGTGCGAGGGTATGTTCAAACAGACGTCGGTCGGCTCGCTGCAATCCTACGAGGAGAAGGCCTTCGCCCTGTACTTCGCGCACGAGATCCACTACCCCTACGTGAGCATCACGCTGGTGTCCCTTGTCGGGGCGTGGCTCATGGTCGGGCACGTGCCGACCAGCCACATCGCCATCTGGTTGTTTGCCGGTGCGCTGCTGTCGCTGTTGCGCGAGGTGTTTGTGTGGCACATGAAACCGAAGCTGGCGCAAGGCCACGGCCACCGCGCCATCCTGCGGGGGTTCGCGCTCTCGTCCCTGCTGACCGGGGCCATCTGGGGCGCGTTTGCCTGCTTGTATTTTGACCCGCAGAAACCGCTGTCCCTGTTGATGGTGGGCTCCTACCTCGCGGGGCATGTGGGCGGCGCGGTCACACCGCTGTCGATCTACCTGCCGGCCTTTTACTTGTTCATGCTGCCCACGCTGCTGCCGTATGTGGTGCTGTTGCTGATGGCGGGCACACAAGACCACCTGGTGCTCGCCGGGTTGACCATGCTGTTCCTGATGTCGATGGCGCGCTACGCCCACATGACGAACCGGCTGCACCGCGAGTCCATGCGCCTGCGCCACGAAAACCAGAACCTGATCGAAGACCTGGGCTTTCGCCGCGCCGAGGCCGAAACCGCCTCGCGCACCAAGAGCCTCTTTCTTGCCGGCATCAGCCACGACCTCAAACAGCCGCTGCGCGCGATCGCCATGTACACCGGCTTCCTGCGCCACAGCGCGCCGCCAGCAGGTGGCGAAGCGGTGGTGCAAACCGCGTCGAAGATCGAGACCGCGGTGGCGTCGATCAACGGGCAGGTCAATCGCCTGCTGGAGCTCTCGCGGCTGGAGTCCGGCGCCATGGAGGTGAAGCTGGAGCCGGTGGCGCTGAGCGAGGTGTTTGCACACGTCGACAGCATCTTCGCGGCTCAGGCGCACGCCAAAGGTGTGCGGCTGCACTTTGCAGCACCGCACCACCGGGTGCTGGTCGACCGCGGCATGCTCGACTCCATCTTGCAGAACCTGGTGAGCAACGCGATCAAGCACACCGAGCACGGCGCGGTGTATGTGGGCACACGCCTGCGCACGCAGTACCCCGCCGGCCAGCAATTGTGTGTGGAGGTGCGAGACTCGGGCGCCGGTGTGGCCGCCGAGCGCCTGCCGCTGCTGTTCGACGCTTACCGCAGCTTCGACGACCGTGCTGCCAGCGAGAGCCACGGGCTGGGCCTGGCCATTGCCAAGGCGCAGGCCAGCTACCTGGGCAGCGACATCGCGGTGGTGTCGCAGCCGGGCTGCGGCTCCACCTTCACTGTGTGCGGCCTGTGCACGCTGCCGTCCAACGACCCGAATTCCCTTTTCCTTTCCTGAGCAGGTGAACCCATGACCCTGAGCGACAAATTCCAGAGCTTCCGCGAGTTCGCACGCAAGGTGGGCCGCCTCACCCTGCCCTATTTCCAGTCGGAAGAAAAGTGGAAAGCGCGGGCGCTGCTGGCGGCCATCGTGGCGCTCAACCTGGCCTCGGTCTACATGCTGGTGCTGCTCAACGAGTGGAACCGCGTGTTCTACGACGCGCTGCAAAACAAGGACGCTGCGGTGTTCTGGCGCGAGCTCGGTCGCTTCACCTATCTGGCCTTCGGCTTCATCATCATCGCGGTCTACCGCTTCTACCTCACGCAGTTGCTGGAAATGCGCTGGCGCGCCTGGATGACCGGCCACTACCTCGACCGCTGGCTCTCCAACAAGGCCTTCTACCACTTGGAGCTCGCGCGCTTTGCCCGTGGCGAAGACGCGCCGCCCGACAACCCGGACCAGCGCATCGCCGAGGACATGAACCTCTTCACCAGCTACACGGTGAGCCTGACCATGGGCCTGCTCAACGCGGTGGTCACGCTGGTGAGTTTTGTCGGCATCCTGTGGGCGCTCTCGGGCAGCTTCGCGTTCTCGTTCAACGGCGGCGAATACACCATCCCCGGCTTCATGGTGTGGATGGCGGTGCTCTACTGCGCGCTCGGCAGCGTGATCACCCACTACCTGGGCCGCTCGCAGATCGCGCTGAACTTCAAACAGCAGCGCTATGAAGCCGACTTCCGCCACCACCTGGTGCGCGTGCGCGAGTACAGCGAATCGATCGCGCTGGACCGGGGCGAACCGGTGGAGCGCCAGCAACTCGGCGGGCGCTTTGGCGCCGTCATCGGCAACTACCTCAAGCTCATCAATGCGCAGAAACGCCTGACCTGGTTCACCGTGGGCTTTGGTCAGGCCGCCGTGGTGTTCCCCTTCATCGTGGCTGCGCCGCGTTTCTTCAGCGGCGCCATCCAGCTCGGTGAACTGATCCAGATCTCGTCTGCTTTCGGGCGCGTGCAGGATTCGCTCTCGTGGTTCGTCGACAACTACAGCAGCCTGGCCGCTTGGCGCGCCACCACCGACCGCATCACCAGCTTTGAAGAAAGTTTCCAGGCGCTGGAAGCTTCCGAACACATCGCTGCCCCCAAGCCCAACACCGACGACGCGCTCGCGATCGATGACCTGCAGCTCGCCTTGCCCGGCGGCGTGGCGCTGCTGGCGGTGCACGGCCTGCAGGTGTCGCCCGGCGACACGGTGCTGGTCAAGGGCCCATCGGGCAGCGGCAAGTCCACGCTGTTCCGCGGCCTCGCTGGCATCTGGCCCTGGGCGCAGCGCAGCCTGCGCACACCGGCGGGCTTCGCCGACAAGGTGATGTTCTTGCCGCAGCGCCCCTACTTCCCCCTTGGCTCGCTGCGCGACGCCCTGGCCTACCCCGAACCCGCCGGGCGTTACAGCGACGCCGAGCTGCAACAAGCCTTGACGGACGCGCTGCTGCCCGACCTGGGCACCCGGCTGGACGAACACGACGCGTGGGGCCAGAAGCTCTCAGGCGGCGAACAACAACGCCTCGCCATCGCCCGCGCGATGCTCAAGAAACCGCGCTGGCTGTTTGTGGACGAGGCCACGAGCGCACTGGACGAAGCGGCCGAAGCCACGCTGTACGCGCGGCTGCAGGCGCTGGTGAAAGAGAGCAACGGCGCGCTCGTGTCCATTGCGCACCGGCCCGGGGTGGCGGAGTTCCACCGGACGCAGTGGACGTTCTTGCCCGATGCAACCGGGGGCGCGCGTTACAAGCTGCTGGCTTCGCCAACGTAACGCTCCCACCCCCGCGCCCGCAACTCACACGCCGGGCAGCTCCCGCACCCGTACCCCCAGGCATGCCGGTGCTCGCGGTCGCCGAGGTAGCAGGTGTGGGTGTGTTCCACGATCAGGTCCACCAGCGCCTGGCCGCCCAGGCTCTCGGCCAGGCGCCAGGTGGCGGCCTTGTCGATCCACATGAGCGGGGTGTCAATGAGAAAGCGGTGGTCCATGCCGAGGGACAGCGCGACTTGCAGCGCTTTCATGGTGTCGTCGCGGCAGTCGGGGTAGCCGGAAAAGTCGGTTTCGCAGACACCGGTGACGATGACCTGGATGCCGCGCCGGTAGGCCAGTGCGGCGGCGAGGGTGAGGAACAGCAGGTTGCGGCCGGGCACGAAGGTGTTGGGCAGGCCGCTCTCTTCCATGCGAAAGGCCATGTCGCGCGTGAGCGAGGTCTCACTCACCTTGCCGAGCACCGCGAGGTCGAGCACATGGTCTTCGCCCAGGCGGTCGGCCCACTGCGGAAATCGCTCGCGCAGTTCGCGCAGCACCACGGGACGGGCCTGCAGCTCGACGCTGTGGCGCTGGCCGTAGTCGAAGCCCAGGGTTTCCACGCGCGGAAAGCGTTCGAGCGCGTGGGCGAGGCAGGTGGTGGAGTCTTGCCCGCCTGAGAACAGCACCAGGGCGCTGGTGTGGTGGGGGGTGTTGTGAGCGGTGGCGGTGGTCATGGGCGCGATGGTAGCGCCCGGTCGTTCACGGCACGCGTTCGGAACGCACACCCGCGTGGTCGCGGCTGGTGGCCAGCATGCGGATGAGTGCGCGGTTGGCTTGCTCCAGGCTCACCTCGTTGCGGTCGCACACCGCGCTCAGGCGGTGCAGCTGGCTGGGTTCGCCTTGGGCGCGTGCCACGTCGAGCAGTGGGTGGTAAGGCCCGTCGTGGCGCAGCACCGCGTCATAGAGGCGGCCCGAGAGCGGCAGCTTGTGCAGCAAATCGGACAGCGGCGCGTGCAGCAGTTTGTCGAGGTGGGCAAACAGCGCGGTGGTGTAGACCTCCAGCCGCAGGTTGTCTTCAGACCCGGTGGCCAGCAGGTGCTGCGCCAGACGCGCGCGCATGACCATGGCCGCGCGCACGGGTTGCAGGTCGTTGTCGGTTTCGCTGCCGGGCGCTTGTTCAAACAGCCAGCGACCGAGCTCGCGAAAGCCCAGCATCATGAGCGCGTGGCGCAACGAACCGATTTCGTGGCGACCGCCGTACGCCGCAGAGTTCACCAGCAGCAGGATGCGGTAGACCAGCACCGGGTCTTGCCGCACGAGGCGCTCCAGGCGTTCGAGCGAGCAGTCGTCGTCGATGGCCTGCAAGATCTGCCGGATCACGCGCGGGTCGCACGAGATGGGCTGGTGGCGGTGGGCGAGCAACACATCGGCGTCGGGCCAGCCGAGCAGACCCCAGGCACCGGCGTCGTCGAGCAGGTGGCGGGCCAGGGTCTGGGTCTGCACGCCATGGTAGAGCTGCGCCGGTGGCAGACCCTGGCTGCGCAGGTGCAGGCCGGGGGTGGACTGGGCTTGCAGAATGTCGGCCGCTTCTTGCGGGCTGAGCTGCAGCAGGTTGCGCACATCGAACCCGGGCGACTTGCCTTGCCGCAGTGCGGCCAGATCGGTGCGGCGCACGAGGCGGTGCCCGCGCCGGTTCGCCACCGACAGCGCGGCCAGGCTCTCGGGCGCGTCGAAAGGCTCGGCGGGCACTTCCAGCCAGGTGTTGTGCACCGGCGCGCAGGCCAGCGCCTGTTGCAACAGCTTGGGCGAGGCTATCGAGATGAGCAGCACCGGCGCGCTCTCGGGCCAGTCGTCGCCCAGCGCCTGCATGAGGTGGGCGGCGTCCACGGCGGCGGCGTGGATGGGGTGCACACACAAGCGCACGGCGGCCAGCTGGCGTTCGCGGTTCCACACCGGCTCGTAGCCGAGGGCCAGGCTGTCCAGAACGGTGTGGCTCAACATGGGTGCAAACGTTTCAATTGATCACCTGGAACAACGACAGGCGCTGCACCTGCGCATACGACTTGAGCGCGGCCTCCAGGCCCAGCTCCATGGTCTTGAAGTCCGACAGGCCCTGGACCATGTCCAGATCGACCAGGCGGGAGTTCTCGGTCTTGAGGTCGACGCTGCGGTCCTCCATCAAGGTGTCGAGCGAGTCGCCGCGGTTGAGCCATTCGCCAGCACGTCCCCGTGCGAGCAACACGCGGTCGTGGCCGGCGTCGAGCTCGGTGAGGGTGCGCGCGAGTTCCTGGGTGCGGTGGGCGCCGTTGTTGGCGCCGGTGTAGCGCAGGGCCGCAATCGCGTCCTCCACCACGCTGAAGATATCGGTGTTGGTGCTGGGCACCAGGTCGATCTGGTCACCCGCGGCGGGCTGGCCATTCATCTGCAGCGACTGGCCATCGAATTCGATGGTCATGCCCTTGGTGTAGGGCACGCCGGTCTGGCCGGCCATGGGGTTGGCGGCGGGCGTGGTCACGTTGGTCACGGTGTATTGCATGACGCCAGCCACGTCGGCAAAGTCGATGCGGTATTCATCGCCGGTGAGTGCGGTCGGGTCGGTGACCTCGCCCACGCTGGTGCTCACGGTGCCGGTGTTGGCGGTGTCCAGGCTGAGCGTGAAGTTGCCGTTGCCCTGGGGCACGCGCATCCAGATGGCGTTGCCATCGAGCGCCTGCGGCAGCGAGGTGTTGCCCGCTGCGGCCTGGCCGCGCTGGCCGTTGAATTGCACGCCGTTGCCGCTCGGGTCGTAGAGGTCCACAAACGGGGTGGCCGAACCACCCAGGCCACCAAAGAGCGTGCGCCCGGAGTTGTCCTTGAGGTTGGCCACGCCAATGAGTTGTTCGCGCAGGCCTTCGAGCTGGCGCGCGATGTCTTCGCGCTCGCTCGGCCCGTAGGTGGCGTTGCCGGCGCCCACCAGCAGGTCGCGCACCTTCTGGATGATCTCGCCCGATTCTTTGAGGCCGCTTTCGGCCTGCTGCAGGCTGCTGCGCGCGGTGTCCAGCGAGCGCAGGTCGGCCTGCGTGCGCGACAGCCGGTTCTGCGCGGTCTCGGCCAGCGTGGCGGCCACGGGGTCGTCGCTGGGCTTCATGACCCGCTTGCCGGTGGTGATCTTTTCCTGGTGGGCCGCCAGCTCGGCCTGGCGGCGCGCGAGCAGGCTCACGGTGTTGTCGTAGCTGTTGGCGGTGGAAACGCGCATGGGGTGCTCCAGTCAGGTCGGGTCGGCGCAGGGCTCAGCGGCCGACCGTGGCCAGCAGGCTGTCAAAGGTGCTTTGGGCGATCTGCAGAAACTTGGCCGAGGCCTGGTAGGCCTGCTGGTACTGCAGCAGGCGCGCGGCCTCTTCATCCAGGTTCACGCCCGACACGTTGGTGCGCGCGGTCTCGGCCGCCGTGGCGATCTGGCCCGAGAACTCGGTGGCGAACTTCGCGCCCTGCACGCGGGTGCCGACGTCGGAGAACAGGCTCACATACCCATCGGCCAGGGCCACGCCTTCAAAGGTGGGGCGGTCGCGCAGGGCCAGCACAGCGCTGGCGTTGCCGGCGTTTTGTGCAATGGAGCCCGGGGGCGCGGGGTCGATGTTGAAGGTGTCGCCCGCGCCGGGGCTGCCGCGCAAGGTGAGGCTCCAGCCGTTGAGCACGATGGCCTCACCGGGCTTGAAGTTGTAGCTGGCCGGCGGGCCCACGTTGTCGGGCGGCGGGTTGCCAGGGCCCAGGCCGGTGGCCACATAGGTGCCGTCGGCCTGAAAGGTGATGGACACCGGGTCGGTGAGGTTGGCCGACGGTGAGACCGCGTACAGGCTCTCCACGCTCAGGCCACCGGCGTTGGCCACACCGGGCGTGACCATGACCGGGCTGGCTGCGGCCAGGCGGTCGGGCGAGCCGATGGCCACCTGCAGGTTGCGCGCAGCGGCCTCAAATGGACGGACCAGGATGCGGTCGCCTGCTGCCGCAGCGCCGCTGTCGATGTTGAAGGTGAGGCCGTCCTTGCTGAAGGCGGTGGGCGGCACGGCGAACGAGGTGCTGTCGCCGTCGGACAAACGCACCACGCTCACGCTGCCGGCGGAGAAACGCATCTCGTAGTCCGACGCCATCAGGGCGGCCGGGTCGTTCACGCTGGCGCTCACCTGCGCGGTGCCGCCGTTGGCCGGGTTGTTCTTGCCCAGGGCGGCCGCGGGTGGAATGAAAAAGTCCTGGCCCGGGTTGCCCTGCAGGTCGACGCCGAGCGCGTGCTGGTTGTTCACCGTGGTGGCTGAGGCCAGCGCCAGGCGACCCAGCTGGTTCTGCACCGCGGTGAGGTCCTTGGTCAAAAAGGTCATCAGACCCGACAGCTCGCCGCCGCCCAGCGTGGCTTCCGACAAGGGCGTGGCCACGCCGCCTTGCACGAACGACAAGGCGATGCGCGAGTTGTCGGCGGGGTCCGGGTTCACGGCCAGGCGGTTCGCGCTCTGGCCCAACACCAACGGCTGGCTGCCCGCCACGAACACGCTCACCGAGCCGTCCTTGTTGGGCACCGCGCTGGTCTGGATGTGTTTGCTGAGCTCGCCCAGCAGCTGGTCGCGCTGGTCGTACAGGTCGTTGGGGGTGTGCGAGCTGCCGGCCGCTTCGATGATCTTCTGGTTCACCTTGGCCAGGTCTTGCGCCAGACCATTGACCACGTCGACCGAGCCCTTCACCTGCTGCTGCGTGCTGAGCGCGAGCGCGTCGAGCTGGCTGGCGGTGTTGCGCAGGCGGCCGGCGAATTCTTCGCCCTTGGCGATCACCACCACGCGCGCGGTGAGGTTGCCGGGCGAGGACGACACGTCGGCCCAGGCGTTGAGGGTGTCGTTGAGCGCGGCGCCCAGGCCAGCGGTGCCCAGGGGAAACGCGCCTTCCAGTGCTTGCAGGCGCGAGTAGCGCAGCGCGTCGGCCGCGGCCACGGAGCCGGCCATCTGCGCTTCGCGCGTGAGGTAGGCGTTGTGCGAGCGTTCAACGGTGGCGATCTCCATGCCCTTGCCGAAGAAGCCGTTGCCCATCTGCTGGTAGCCGGAGGTCTGCTGCAGCACGTTCTGGCGCGAGTAGCCGGGCGTGTTGACGTTGGCAATGTTGTTGCCGATGACCTGCAGGGCCGCCAGGTTGGCGTTGAGGGCGCGGGCGCCGATGTTGAGTGCTGACATGGTGGGGTCCTCAGCCCTGAGCGCGTTGCAGGCTCAGCGTGGTGTTGATGGCGCGGCTGAGTTTGGCGGCGTACTGGGGGTCGGTGGCGTAGCCGGCTTTCTGCAGGCCCGAGGCAAAACCCTGCACCGAGCCGATCTGGTCCATGACCTTGTCGTAGCGCGGGCTGTTGCCGATGAGGCTGGCGTAGTCGCGGAACGAGTCGGCGTACGAGTCGTAGGCGCGGAACTTGGCCGTGACCTTGCGCGGCTCGCCGTTGATGTATTCGGTGGTCGTGATCTCGGCGACCTTGCCTTTCCAGCCGCCGGTGGCCTTGATGCCGAAGAGGTTGTGCGACGGGGTGCCGTCGGCGTTGCGGATCTCGCTTTTGCCCCAGCCGGTCTCGTGGCCGGCCTGGCCGATCATGTAGCTGGCGGGAATGCCGGACTCGCGCGCCACGGTGGCGGCGGCCTGGCTGTGCTGGTCCACAAAACCGGCCTGGCGGGGGCCTGCGCTGGCGCGGCCCACGGTGCTGGCGTCGCTGCTGCCGGGCAAGGCATCGGCCGCGCCCGCCTTCTCGGCGGCGTTGTTCTGCATCTGTTTGCCGAGCTGGCGCTCGATGGCTTCGGACAAGCCGCCGGGCAGGCCCGAGAGCTGCACCGCGAACTGCTGGTCAAGCAGATCGGTGCCGAGGTCGGCGCCTTCGCCGTCCATGAGACCCGATTTCTGCGTGGCCTCGCGCATGCTCTTGATGAGCTCGCGCATGAACAGCGATTCAAACTGCTTGGCCGCCTCTTTGAGTGCGGCCTTGTCGTTGCCCTTGCCCGCGCCGTACCGCAGCGCGTTGAGCGCTGTGGGGTCGGCCGCGAGGCCGTTGCTGGACAGGGCATTCATCGGGTTCATGGCTGGGCGGGACCACGCGAGGGCTTCGACAGGCTCAGCCCGAACGGGGAAAAGCTCAGGCCAAACGTGGCCAACCACCGCATGAAGAAACCTCCGTTCGGGCTGAGCCTGTCGAAGCCCTCGCCCAGATGCGGGTTCATGGAAACCAGTGCTCCGTACAACATCAGATCACCTCCAGTTCGGCGTTCATGGCACCCGAAGCCTTGATGGCCTGCAGGATGGCCAGCAGGTCTTGCGGCGTGGCGCCCAGCGAATTGAGGGCGCGCACCACGTCGGCGAGCTGCGGCGCGGTGTCGAGCTTGATGAGCGAGCCCTTGTCTTGCGTGATCTGGATGTTGGCCTGCTCGCTCACCACGGTCTGGCCGCCGGTGGACAAGGCGTTGGGCTGGCTGATCACCGGCGTGGAGCTGATGCTCACCGAGAGGTTGCCGTGGGAGACGGCACAGGCGCCGAGCGAGACGGCCTGGTTCATCACGATGGAGCCGGTGCGCGAATTGATGATCACGCGGGCCATGGGGATGGCGGCGTCCAGGCGGATCTCTTCGACCTTGGCCAGGAAGCCCACACGCTCGCCCGGATTGGCCGGCGCGCGCAGGCGCACCACGCGGCCGTCGACCGCACTGGCCACGCCCGCGCCCATGACGCGGTTGATCGCGTCGGTCACGCGGCTGGCGGTCTGGAAGTCGCTCGAATTCAAACCGAGGTCGATGGTCTCGCCCAGCGCAAACGGCGAGGCCACGGCGCGCTCCACCTGCGCGCCGCCGGGCACACGGCCCGCGCTCAGGTGGTTGATCTGCACCTTGCTGCCGCCGGCCGATGCACCGGCACCACCCACCAGCAGGTTGCCCTGGGCGAGTGCGTAGATTTCACCGTCGGCGCCCTTGAGCGGCGTGGTGATCAGCGTGCCGCCGCGCAGCGATTTGGAGTTGCCGATGGAGGACACGGTCACGTCGATCGCCTGGCCCGGCTGGGCAAAGGCGGGCAGCTGCGCGGTGACCAGCACGGCCGCCACGTTTTTCAGCTGCATGTTGGCGCCGGGCGGCAGCGAGAGGCCGAGCTGCTGCAGGTAGTTGTTCATGCTCTGCGCGGTGTAGGGCATCTGCGTGGTCTGGTCGCCCGTGCCGTCCAGGCCCACCACGAGGCCGTAGCCGGTGAGCTGGTTGCTGCGCACGCCCTGCACCGCCGCGATCTCCTTGATGCGGATCGACTGGGCGGCGGCGGGCCAGGCCATGGTCAGTGAAACCAGGGCCAGGGCCAACAAACGCAGGGGGGAGAGAGATGACTTCACCGCAAATTCCTCAGTGGGCAGAACGAGACCCATTGTGGGAGGGGATCAGAAGGGGATAACGCTCAAAAAGAACCGTGCCAACCAGCCAATTGCCATCGCTTCACCCTGCGCACCGCGGCCGCGCGACTCCACACGCACATTGGCCATCTGGGTCGAGGCCACGGTGTTGCCGGCGCGGATCTGCTTGGGGTCGACCGTGCCGGAAAAGCGCAACACGTCCACGTTCTGGTTCACGCCGATCTGCTTCTCGCCCACCACCACCAGGTGGCCGTTGGGCAGGACTTCCTGCACCGTGGTGGTGATGGAGCCCGAGAAGTTGTTGTTGTTCTGGTTCTTGCCGTCGCCGGAGAAGCTGTTGTCCGATTGCGCGCCCAGGTTGAGCTTGTCGAGCAGCGGGGTCTTGAGGAACGGGAAGGCCGAGACGCCGCCCGAGATCTCGCCGCTGCGGTCGATCGAGGCCGACGAGGTCTGGCTGGCGTTGAGCCGTTCGGTGATCTGCACCGTGAGCGTGTCGCCGGGCAAACGCGCGCGCGGGTCTTCGAACGCGGGCCGGTAGTTGGCAGCGCGGAACAGGCTGCCGCTGGGCGCCGTGCTCGCGGTGTCCACCGGGTTGGCCGTGGGCGCCACCTGGGTGTAGCGCACGGGTTTGGCCGGCTCCAGGTCGACCTTGGTGCTCATGGTTTCGCAACCGGTGGCGAGCACGGCCAGGGTGAGCGCGGTGGCAAGACGGAACATGGTGGACTCTCCGTTCAGGATCAGAGCTGGCTCAGGCGCTGCAGCATCTGATCCGACGTTTGAATGGCCTTGGAATTCATCTCGTAGGCGCGCTGGGTCTGGATCATGGTCACCAGCTCCTGCACCACGTTGACGTTGGAGGTTTCCACGAAACCCTGCATCACGGTGCCGGTGCCGGCGGTGCCGGGCGCGGCAGCGATCGGCGCGCCCGAAGCCAGGCTCTCGGTGTAGAGGTTCTGGCCCATGGGCTCCAGGCCGGCCGGGTTGATGAAAGTGGCCAGTTCGATGTTGCCCACCTGCTGCGGCGCGGGGTTGCCCGGCAGCTTCACGGTGACCACACCGTCGCTGGAGATCGTGATGCTCTGCGCTTCGGCCGGCACGGTGATGCCGGCGGTGAGCGGGTAGCCGCTGGAGGTGACGATGCGGCCCTGCGCGTCGGGCTTGAAGCTGCCGTCGCGCGTGTAACCGGTGGTGCCGTCGGGCAGCTCCACCTGGAAGAAACCGTTGCCGTTGACCGCGATGTCCAGCGGGTTGTCCGACTGCTGCATGCTGCCTTGCGAGAAGTTGCGCGAGGTGGCCACGGTGCGCACACCCAGGCCCACCTGCAGGCCGGTGGGCAGCTCGGCCTGCTCGGCCGTGTTGGCACCCACCTGGCGCAGGTTCTGGTACATCAGGTCTTCGAACACGGCCGTGGCGCGTTTGAAGCCGTTGGTGGACACGTTGGCCAGGTTGTTCGAAATCACGTCCAGCTGCATCTGCTGTGCCTGCATGCCGGTCTTGGAAATCATCAGCGAATTGATCATGGTGTGCTCCGCAAAGGAAAGTGGGTCAGCCGTTCATGCTGAGAAGTTGGCTGGCGGTCTTGTCGTTGGTTTCGCCGTTCTGCAGCATGCGCATCTGCACCTCGAACTGGCGGGCCACGGCGATCATTCCGACCATGGCCTCCATGGGATTCACGTTGGAGCCTTCGAGCGCGCCGTCCTGCAGGCGGGCCACGTCGCTGGCGGGCAGCGGGTCGCCCTGCGGACCGCGGAACAGGCCGTCCTCGCCCCGCTTGAGCCGGTTGTCTGCATCGGGCAACACCATCTTGAGCTTGCCCACGTTCTGCGACGGCTGGTTGCCCACGCGCGTGCTCACCGTGCCGTCGCCGGCAATGTCCACACGCGCGCCTTCGGGAATCACGATCGGGCCGCCGTCGCCGAGCATGGGCAGGCCCTGCGCGTTGACCAGCGTGCCGTCCTGGTTGACTTCGAGCGCGCCGGCGCGGGTGTAGGCCTCGGTGCCGTCGAGCCCCTGCACCGCAAAGTAGGCGTTGTCGCGCGCGGCCACGTCCAGGTTGCGGCCAGTGGAGGTGATGGCGCCCGGCAGGTCGGAGTGGCCGGCCGTGGCTTCAAGTGCGAACACGCGGGTGCTGGCGCCGTCGCCGCGCACCGGCACCGCGCGGAAGGTGGAGAGCTCGGCGCGGAAGCCCGGCGTGGACACGTTGGCCAGGTTGTTGGCCAGCACCGACTGGCGATGCTGCGCGGCGTTGGCGCCGGTCATCGCGGTGTAGATCATGCGGTCCATGCGGGGCTCCTTCGTTCAGTTCAGGTGCCTGATCAGCGCATGTTGAGCAGCGTGCTCAACACCTGGTCTTGCGTCTTGATGGTTTGCGCGTTGGCCTGGTAGGCGCGCTGCGCGGTCATCATGTTCACCAGCTCGGCGGTGAGGTCGACGTTGGAGTCTTCCAGCGCACCCGAGCGGATGCCGCCGAAATTGCCTGTGCCGGGTTCACCGCGCACCGGCTCGCCCGAGGCGAAGGTGGCCGACCAGTTGCCGCCGCTCGATGGCGACAGGCCTTGCGAGTTGCGGAAGTTGATCAGCGCCACCTGGCCGGCCGCGCGGGTTTCGCCGTTGGAGTAACGGCCGGTGACGACGCCGGATTCGTCGATGCTCAGGCCCACGAATTCGCCGGGGAAATAGCCGTCCTGGTCGAGGTCGAACACCGCGAAGTCGGTGCCGAACTGGCTGGCCGCGCTGAGGTCGAGCGTGACCGGGAAGGTCACCGAGGGGTCGTTGGGCGAGGCCAGCGTGATGGTGGGCGCGGGCGTGATCGACGCGGGGTCGATGGTGCCGTCGGCGTTGAAGTTCAGGCTCACGGGCGGTGCCAGCGGCGCGGGCGTGCCGCCGTTCACGCTGGCGTACACGTCCCAGGTGTTGTTGGCGGTCTTGGTGAAGGCCAGGGCCACCGGCACTTCCATGCCTTGCGGGTCGTAAGCCACCACCGAGGTGCCGTAGGTGGTGATCGGCGTGGGCGGTGTGACGCTGGAGGCCACCGGCGCGCGCGCGTCCAGGTTGAACTGGGCCACGAGGTTGCTGGTCTGGCGCGCAGGGATCGGCGCACTGGTGGGCAACGAGAGCGGCTGGCTGTCGAAGCTCAGGCGGTTGCCGTCGGCGTCGGTGGGGTAACCCATGAGCTGCCCACCTTGCTGGTTGACGATGTTGCCTTCGCGGTCGAGCTTGAACATGCCGGCGCGGGTGTAGGCCATGGTGCCGTTGGGCTGTGTGACTTCAAAGAAGCCGTTGCCGTTGATGGCCAGGTCCAGGTCGTTGCCGGTCACGGTGATGTTGCCCTGCGTGAACATCTGCGACACCGTGGCCACGGTCACGCCGATGCCCTTGTTGCCACCGCCCGAGTTGATCGAGCTGGCGTAGAGCTCGGCGAATTCGGCGCGCGAGCTCTTCATGCCGACCGTGTTGGCGTTGGCGATGTTGTGGCCGATCACGTCGAGGTTGCGGCTGGCGCTGTTCAGACCGGAGAGTCCTTGCTGGAATGCCATGGTGGTGTCCTTGGGGTGGGGAAATGGGGGTGTGGGGAAAGTGGGGTGTCAACGGTTCACATGAACGCAAGCACGTCGTTGTAGGCGCGGGTGCTGCCGTCCTGCAGCAGCATGTAGATGGAGCCGCTGGAGAAGCTCACCGAGTCGACCGAGAGGCGCTGCAGCGACACCGTGTCCACACGTTCGTTGCCGCTGTAGGCGCGCACCTGGAAGCCCTTGACCGAGGCCGGGTCCACGCCCTCGGCGTCCCAGCTGAAGCCGTGCAGGCCGCCGTTGAGCGCACCCATCTCGATGGTCTTGATGACCTCGCCGTTGGTGCCCATGATGTCGACCTTCACGTCGGTGGCCTTGGCTTCGAGCGAGAACGCCGCCTTGCCCTGGCCGTTCTTGAAGGCCAGCGATTCGCCGGGCAACAAGGCCTCGCGGCCGATCAACGAGGTGCCTTGCAAGGCCTGCATGGAGCCGAACTGCGTGGCCATGCCCTTGAGCGTGGCATTGAGTTCCTGGATGCCGCTGACCGTGTTGATCTGCGCCATCTGGGTCGTCATCTGCGCGTTGTCCATCGGGTTGAGCGGGTCCTGGTTGTTGAGCTGCGCGACCAGCAGCTTGAGGAACCGGTCCTGCGAGGCCGCCGGGTCCATGTTGTTCTTGGTCGCGGTGCCGGTGGTGCTGCCCACGGTGGTGCCGAGGCTGGTGGTGTCGATGGGCTGGATGAACATGGGTCAGGTCCTGAGGTTCGGTGGGCTCACTGGCCCATCTGGAGGGTCTTGAGCAGCAGCGACTTGGCTGTGTTCATCACCTCGACGTTGTTCTGGTACGAACGCGAGGCCGAGATCATGTTGACCATCTCTTCCACCGGGTTCACGTTGGAGTGGTTCACATACCCTTCGGCGTCGGCGCTGGGGTGCGTGGGGTTGTGCACGCGCCGGCCGGGGTCCTGGCTTTCGGTGATGTCTTTCACCTTCACCCCCGCGTTGCCCGAACCGCCCATGGGCATGGTCTGGAACTGGATGTGGCGCGCCTTGTAGGCCTTGCCGTCCGGCCCGGCCACGGCGTCTGCGTTGGCCAGGTTGCTGGCCACCACGTTGAGGCGCTGGGACTGCGCGCTGACCGCGCTGCCCGAGACACCGAAGATGGAAAACATCGACATGGCTAAGTCCTTTCAACCAGGTTCACTGGCCCTGGATCGCGCTGAGCATGGTTTTGACATGCGAATTGATGAAACGCAGCGTCGATTCGTAGCGCACGCTGTTGTCCACGAAGCTGGCGCGCTCGCGGTCGAGGTCGACCGAGTTGCCGTCCTGGCTGGGCTGGGTCTGCACCGTGTAGGCCAGCTTGGGGTCTTGCGCGCTGGTGGTACCCAGGTGCATGTGGCCGGCGCTGGTCAGGCTCACATCGGCGCGGGCCTGGCCGCCCGAGACGTTCTTGAGCGCGGCCGCAAAGTCGAAATCGCGTGCCACATAGCCGGGGGTGTCGGCGTTGGCGATGTTGCTGGCGATGACCTGCTGGCGCTGCGAGCG
This sequence comes from Hydrogenophaga sp., assembly GCA_046314475.1. Lineage (GTDB taxonomy): Bacteria > Pseudomonadota > Gammaproteobacteria > Burkholderiales > Burkholderiaceae_C > Hydrogenophaga. The sequence continues at coordinate 4,091 of JBKBWW010000050.1, read as the reverse complement.
CAGCAGCAGGGCGTTGGCATGGAAGTCCAGCCGGGCGGTCATCTGTTCAAGCATGTTCACCTCAGGGCACGGGTTGCGGGGCGGGTGAGCGGCCTTCCTCAGAGGGCACGGACACCGGGGCGTTGGACGAATTATGGAAATCTTGAGGGTCTTCAATGGCCGGAACAAAGACCCCTTAAGCGGCCTTTTCCCGGCTTTCCTGCCAGCGGCCACGGCCTACAGTGCAGGCCATGCCCAAGCCCCTGTCCTCCTGGTTGTCACTCATGAATGCCCGTCTGCTCACTTGGGCGGCACTGGTCTTGTGCAGCGGGCAGGCGCTGGCGAGCGACACCGCCGTGCTCGAGAAGATGGCGCACGACTTCCTGACACCCGCCCTGGCCGAAGCGCTCCCGAAAGACGGCGCCTCGCCGCTGCGCGCCGAGGTGGTCATGGGTTCGCTGGACGCGCGTCTCAAGCTCGCGCCCTGCAACCAGGTCGAAGCCCACCTGCCCAAGGGCTCCAGCCTGTGGGGCCGCAGCCGCATCGGCCTGCGCTGTGTGGACGGCCCGACCCGCTGGAATGTGTATGTGCCGGTCACCGTGAAAGCCTGGGGACCGGCCTGGGTGCTCAAGCGCGCGGTATCGGCGGGCGATAGCCTGGTTCAAGAAGACGCCGAGATCGCCGAAATCGATTGGGCCGAGCAGCGCTCCAGCGTGCTGGCCGTGCCCGAACGCTGGGTGGGGCAGCTGGCCGCGTTTGCGCTCACCCCCGGTCTTGCGCTGCGCGAGAACATGGTGCGTGCGCCCCAGGCGTTTGCGCCGGGTGCCCAGGTGCGGGTGAGCGGTGAAGGCGGCGGTTTCAGCATTTCCGCCACCGGCAAGGCCCTCACCGCCGGCCTGGTGGGTGAAACCGCCCGCGTCAAACTGCCTGGCGGGCGCGTGGTCACCGGTGTGGTGCGGGACGCCCAGACGGTCGAACTGGCGCTGTGAACACCCCCCGGGCGACCAGACGGCTGAAAATTCGTGACGAATGCCGCGCCAGATTGACTAAAGTTCGCGAAACAGGGGCCGATACAGTCAGGACAAGGCCCTGACTTCGGGGTTTGGAGCGTGACATGAAAGTCGATTCATCACCGGATTCGTACATTGGTTCTGTGGCCGGCGGCCCCCAGAAGGCCACGGCGCCTGCGGCTGCCGAAGCCGGCGCTGCCGCCTCGGCGGCCAGCGCGGCCAACAAACCCCAGGCCGGCGTGACCGTGACCCTCTCGGCGTCGACCACCGAGGCCCGTGCGGTTTCGGGCGGCAGCGAGGTGTTCAACGCCGACAAGGTCGCCGCCATGAAAGAGGCGATTGCCAACGGCAGTTTCCAGGTCAACGCCGGCGCCATCGCCGACAAGATGCTGGCCAACGCCGCCGAAATGCTCGGCCCGCGCACCTGATTCCCAACCCACCACCCGGGCCCACCATGAGCACACTCTCGACCAACTACCACCCCTGGATCGGCTCGTTGCAAGTGGAGCTCGACGCCCTGGAAGCGGCTCTGTTGCGCGGTGATGCGCCCGCGGTGGAACTGGCCAGCGCCGCCATGCAGAAGGTGCTGCAGCAGGCCCCGCCCGTCATCGCGCTGGGCGAGCCGGGCAGCGAACAGCAACAGGCCCTGTTGTCGGCGGCCGAGCGTTTCGCCCGGCTGCGCCAGGCCGTGCTGCGCGCCAACGCGCAGAGCCAGCGCGCTGTGACCAGCCTGCTGCCACAACACGCCCAGCAACCCACCTATGGCCGTCAGGTCTCGGCGCCGTCCATGGGTGGCGCTGGTCGGGGTTATCTCTCGGCCTGATCCCCGCTACCTTCTGCAAAAACCGGCCCAGGCCGGTTTTTTTGCGTCTGCTGCCTTGGCCCGACAGAACAGCGGGTCATCCGCCGAGCGGCATTGCGGATCTGAATGCGATTCATTATTATTCGCTCAGATTCACGGAGCCACCCCGCCATGATTGTTTGCATCTGCCGCCGCATCAGCGATAAGACCATTGCCCAGTGCGCCCGCTCGGGCATGGGCTTTGACGACATCCAGCTTGAACTGGGTGTGGCCACGCAGTGCGGCCAGTGCGAAGGCTGCGCCCGCGCGCTGTGGTCGGAATGTTCGCCCCAGCACCTGGTGGCCCACATCTCGCGCGACGAAGCGCCACAGCAGGCCATGGCCGCATGAGGCATCTCCCCCGCCCACAAAAAAACCGGCCGAGGCCGGTTTTTTGTTGCCTGTTGCAGGACCTCAGCCCTTCTTCGCGCCGAAGCGGTGCTCGATCTCGCCCACGATGCCGCGGCGGAACATGAGCACACACACCACAAAGGTCACGCCCATGATGATGGACACCATGGAGCCCAGACCCGAGAGGTAGTTCTGCATGGTCACGATGATGGTCGCGCCCACGGTGGGGCCCAGGATGGTGCCCATGCCGCCGAGCAGCGTCATCAGCACCACCTCACCCGACATCTGCCAGCCCACGTCGGTCAGCGTGGCGATGCCGAAGGCGATCGACTTGGTGGCACCAGCCAGACCGGCGATGGCGCCCGAGAGCACAAACGCCATGAGCTTGTAGCGGTCGACGTTGTAGCCCAGCGAGAGCGCGCGGGGTTCGTTCTCTCGCACCGACTTGAGCACCTGGCCGAACGGCGAATGGATGATGCGGTAGATGAGCGCAAACGCCGCCGCAAAGATGACCGCCACCACGTAGTACATCACCGTGTCGTTGGTCAGGTCGATCAGGCCGAACAGCTTGCCGCGCGGGATGCTCTGGATGCCGTCTTCCGCGTAGGTGAACGGCGCCTGCACGCAGATGAAGTAGATCATCTGCGCCAAGGCGAGCGTGACCATGGCGAAGTAGATGCCCTGGCGGCGCACCGCCAGCCAGCCGGTGACCAGACCGATGAAGGCCGCGCTCACCGTGCCGGCCAGGATGGCCAACTCGGGCGTGAGCCCCCACACCTTGGCGGCATGACCGGCCACATAGGCCGAGAAACCGAAGAACATGGCGTGGCCGAACGAGAGCAGACCGGTGAAGCCGATCAGCAGGTTGAACGCGGAGGCGAACAGCGCGAAGCACAGCACCTTCATGAGGAAGATGGGGTAGCCCACGAAGGGGGCGACCAGCAGTGCCAGGAACAGCACCACAAAAACGGTTCGGGTGGCTTTGGACATTATTTCTCCCGGCCGAACAGACCTGCCGGACGGATCATGAGCACGATGACCATGATGATGAACACCACGGTCGACGAGAGCTCGGCGTAAAACACTTTGGTGAGGCCTTCGATGAGGCCCAGCGCCAGACCCGTGAGGATGGAGCCGAGGATCGAGCCCATGCCTCCGATCACGACCACGGCGAACACCACGATGATGATGTTGGAGCCCATCAGCGGGCTCACCTGGTAGATGGGTGCGGCCATCACGCCGGCCAGGCCGGCCAGGCCCACGCCGAACGCGTAGGTGAGCGTGACCATCAGCGGCACGTTGATGCCGAACGCGCGAACCATGTTGGGGTTTTCGGTACCGGCGCGCAGATAGGCACCGAGCTTGGTCTTCTCGATCACGTACCAGGTGAACAGGCACAGGAAGATGGAGACAAACACCACCCAGGCGCGGTACTTGGGCAGGAACATGAAGCCCAGATCAAACACGCCGCGGAAGATCTCGGGCAGCTCGTAAGGCAGGCCGGACGAGCCGTAGAACTCGCGGAACGCTCCCTCGAAGATCAGCGCCAGGCCAAAGGTGAGCAGCAGACCGTAGAGGTGGTCCAGCTGCTGCAGGCGGCGCAGCATGGTCATCTCGATCAGGGCGCCGATGGCACCCACCGCGATGGGTGCGAGCAGCAGGGCGAACCAGTAGTTCACACCCGCGTAATTGAGCAACATCCACGCAAAGAAGGCGCCCACCATGTAGAGGGCACCGTGCGCGAAGTTGACGATGTTGAGCATGCCGAAGATCACGGCCAGGCCCAGCGACAGGATTGCGTAAAACGAGCCGTTGACCAGCCCCAGCATGAGTTGCCCCATGAAGGCCACGATCGGCACACCAAATATTTCAGTCATTGCAGTCCGGTGAAAAGGGGCGGGCCGTGAATC
>JBKBWW010000049.1:0-25288 GCA_046314475.1 Hydrogenophaga sp. | reverse complement strand
CTTTTGCCTTTGCCCCCCTGCGGGCCGCCGGTGACCGGTCGGGGCGTTTCAATGGCGTGTGTGGTGGCGTGTTCGGCGAACTCCCCCGCGCGCTCAACCAGCTCAACGTGAACCTGCAGGCGGTGGTGTCCGACGTGCGCCACGAAGTGGAAGGTGTGCAGGTGGCCTCCAACGAAATCGCCGCCGGCAACTCCGACCTGTCCTCGCGCACCGAGTCGCAAGCCAGCAGCCTGGAAGAAACCGCCGCCTCGATGGAGCAGCTCACCAGCACGGTGCAGCAAAGCGCGAACTCCTCGCGCGAAGCCTCGGTGCTGTCGCAGCGTTCGGCCACGGTGGCCCGCGAAGGCAACGACGCCATGAACCAGGTGGTGGCCACCATGGACGACATCAGCAAGTCGTCGCGCCGCATCGGCGAGATCATCGGCGTCATCGACGGCATCGCGTTCCAGACCAACATCCTCGCGCTCAACGCAGCGGTGGAAGCCGCACGGGCGGGCGAACAGGGTCGCGGCTTTGCCGTGGTGGCCGGCGAGGTGCGCAGCCTGGCGCAGCGCACGCTGAGCGCGGCCAAGGAAATCAAGGTACTGATCGACGAGTCCGCCAACAAGGTCACCCACGGCAGCCAACTGGTGCACAGCGCCGGGCAGACCATGGCCAACGTGGTGGGCTCGGTGGAGCAGGTCAACGGCCTGATCGCCGAGATCACCGGGGCCACGCACGAACAGTCGATGGGCCTGGCGCAGATCAACCAGGCGGTGGGCCAGCTCGATTCGGTCACCCAGCAGAACTCGGCCATGGTCGAGGAACTCTCGGCCGCGGCCAGCTCGCTACAGGCGCAGGCCCGGGTGATGAACGACGCGGTGAAGATATTCCGGCTGGACAACCGGAAATAGTGCCGGATCGACGGCTTCAGGGCAGCGGACCGGCTTCTTTTTCAATGTTCGTTGGCGTACATTGAACCCCGTGGGGTACAGTGATTCAGGCCTTGATGCAAACAGGGCCCTACAAAGAGAAGCCGCCATGGCCCGATTCACCCGAGGAGAACTTGATGACGGCCCTTCGCATCGCTTTGGGCGAATACCTGGGGCAGGCGTTCAACCGCATCCCCGTGGCCATGATCGTGGTGAACCAGGACGGCACCATCGTCCGACTCAATGAACTGGCAGAGACCACCTTCGGTTACGCCAGCGATGAGTTGATCGGCCAAAAGGTCGAGGTGCTCATTCCCGCGCGCTACCGCCACAAACACCCCGGCTACCGCGGTGGCTTTCTTTCCGAACCCAGCGCCCGCCCCATGGGCGCGGGTCGCGACCTCAGCGGCCTGCGCAAAGACGGCAGCGAGTTTCCGGTGGAGATCGGCATCAACCCGGTGGAGACCGGCGAGGGACCCATGATCCTGTCGGTGATCCTGGACCTGAGCGAGCGCAAGCTCAGCGAAAAGCGCATCCACGATGCGCTGCAGCAGAAAGACCTGCTGCTCAAGGAAGTGCACCACCGCGTCAAGAACAACCTGCAGGTGATCCACAGCCTGCTGGACCTGCAGGCGCTCAAGATAAGCGACACCGACATGGTCGACCTGCTGCGCGACAGCCAGAACCGCATCCGGTCCATGTCGCTGATCCACCAGACGCTCTACCAGTCGCAGGACTTCGCCCAGGTGGACTTCCAGCGCTTTCTGGGCGAGCTGCTGCCGCGGCTCACCGAGTCGTATGGCGCGCGCTCCCGGCAGGTCCGCATCGAGATCCGCTCCACCGACGTGAAGCTGCCGATCAACGAAGCCATTCCCTGCGGACTGATCGTCAACGAGCTGGTGAGCAACGCGCTCAAGCACGGTTTCCCGAACGACCAAAGCGGCACGGTGGTGGTCGAGATCCGGCAGAACGCCGATCAGGTGGAGCTGTCGATCAGCGACGACGGCCAGGGCATTGCGCCCGACAAGGACCTGGCCAAGTCCGAATCCCTCGGCCTGCAACTGGTGAACCTGCTCACCCGCCAACTGCACGGACACCTTGACGTGCAGCGCAGCAACCCGACCCGGTTCACGCTGACCTTCCGAATGGGCGAAAAAACATGAACGCTTCTGCGCACATCCTGATCGTCGAAGACGAGGCGATCGTCGCCTTCAACCTGCAGCAGCGCCTCTCGCACATGGGCTACCACGTGCCCGACGTGGCGGTCTCGGGCAGCGAAACGCTGGCGCTGGTGTCGCAGTCCCGTCCCGACCTGATCCTGATGGACATCCACATCGAAGGCGCCATGGACGGCATCGAGGTGGCTGCACGCATCCACGAAACCAGCCCGGTGCCGGTGATCTACCTCACCGCCTATTCGGAAGATTCCACGCTGGAGCGCGCGCGCCAGACGAGGCCCTACGGCTACCTCATCAAGCCGTTCTCCGAGCGCGAACTGCACGCCACCATCCAGATGGCGCTGGAACGCCACGCAGTGGAAAAAGCCCTCGCCGAAAGCAAGCAACTGCTGCAGCAGGCGCTTGACGCAGCCCGCATGGGCACGGTCGAATTCGACTGCGCCAGCGGCCAGGTGAGCCTGTCGCAGGGCTCGGCCAACCTCATGGGTCGCCCCGCCGACTGCGCCCTCAGCTTTGCAGAATTCCTGGCCAGCGTGAACGAGGCCGATCGGCCCGCCATCGCGGTTCAGATGGACAAATCTTCCGTGCCGCTGCACAAGTTCAGCGAAGAGTTCCGCATGGGGCAAGACGACGACGGCGACCGCTGGATCAAGATCGACGCCAGCCCCTTGCCTGGCCACCGCATGAGCGGCATCGTGCAGAACATCACCGAACGCAAGACCGCTGAAATCCGCATGGGCCAGCTCAACGACAGCCTGGAGCAGCAGGTGGGCGAGCGCACCAGTGAACTGCAACAGAGCTTGAGCGAGCTGGAAACCTTCACCTACTCGGCCGCCCACGACCTGCGCGCGCCCATCCGCGCCATTGCCGGGCTGAGCACGGTGGTGATCGAAGACCACGCCGAAGGGCTGGGAGGCTCGGGCGTCAAACTGCTGCGGACCATGGGTGCTTCAGCCCTGCGCATGGGTGCGCTGATCGACGCCTTGCTGGAAATGTCGCGCCTGTCGCGCTCCGCGATGAACCTGACCGATGTCGACATCAGCCAGATGGCCAGCGAACTGGCCGATTCGCTGATGGCGTCGGAACCGGAACGCCGGGCCGAGATCACCGTGACCCCAGGCCTTCATGCCATGGCCGACACCACCCTGGTGCGCTGCGTGATCGACAACCTGATGCGCAACGCCTGGAAGTTCAGCGCCAGGAAAGACGTCACCCGCATCGAGGTAAGCGCCTTCGCGCTCAACGAAGGCACCGTGTTCTTCGTGCACGACGAAGGCTGCGGCTTCGACATGAAGTTCGCCGAACGCCTGTTCGCCCCCTTCAACCGCCTGCACAACCAGAACGAGTTCAGCGGTTCGGGCATCGGCCTGAGCATCGTCAAACGCATCGTCACCCGCCACGGCGGCCGCATCTGGACCAACTCGGTCCCGGGCGAGGGCTCGACCTTTTTCTTCACCTTGCAGGGTTGAGGGCTGGCGGGCCGGCGTCTGCTTGGGGCCCCTAGCAGACTTCCGTTGGACCTGGACCGCTGCCCGAAAGCGAGCGCTCAACGTTCAACATGAACGGCAGATGGAAGCGTGCAAAGCACGCTGTAAGACGTCCGCTCGATGGAGAGTTAGATTCGCGCCCACTCGCGCCGAACAAGCATCGAGCCTTCCATCGTCAGGTTCTCGCCTGAGTCGATCAGATCAAGTTGTTTCATGTCTTCGATTGCGCCGTCGGCGATCTCAGCACGATTCCTAGAAAAGAGCGCTCGGATCTTCGTGCTAGTTATCGGCGCCGCACGCTCTTCTGGCGGAAGGGATCGCTTCAGTTGGTGGGCTACATATCGAGCTACAGAACGACTCTTCGACATTTCGGCGGAGCCTGCATGGCGGCTCGCCTGCATCTGCCTTAGCTCGGCTCGCGCCTGTTCAAGCTCTTCGTGCTTCTGCGCTAGGTTCGCAAAGAGCGCCTGCTTCTCGTGTTCTGCAAGCTTTGCCTTTCGTGCAAGATCCTCGATCAGTGCACGTTGCTCAGATTCTTTCCGCTCAATCTCTTCCTCTTCCTTCTTCACATCAGAAGGTGTGGCGCCATATTGTGGAAGCTTGTCGAGGCGGTCCCTCATGCCGGAGTACCCCTCGTCAAGATGGCGCAATCGCTCGCCAAATCCAGCTTCAATGCGGCCAAGTATTTCGGACATTTCCTTGGTGAACTTGTATGTGTTGTCGTAGAACTGATTGCTGGCGTCGTTGGCCTTGAAATAGAAGGCGACCGAAAGAGCGACAGAGAACAACGCCAACACAAGCGCCAAAAAATCGGTAAAGGAAAAGCTCGCCAAATCAAACTTGAAGTCGGCGTTGATCAGCTTCCAAGCAACGACTACGACTAATGCGACTAGGAGTAGATCCCGAAGAAATGGGAGAGACAAGAATCCGCCGCGAGGTTCTGGGTCTTTAAAATTTTCTGGTGTTGTCACTCTTGGTTCCTCCAATTGATTCTGCGAATCTAACGTTTGACATGAGAGGCGCTTGGAGGCCGCAGGCCCGAATGCGTCCTCTCGATGGAACGGTTAGGCCAACTCCAGATCGCTCCGGAGCTGCCTTCTGTGGACGTCCGCATCTGGCCGAATTCTGCCTTATGCGGCATGCCGTGGAGTCAACCTGGGCAGCAAATCTGAGTTCCCCATGCTTCAGACTGGAAACCGACCAGCCAAAACAGTGCGAGGGTGCCGAGGACGGTTACTGCCCCAATCCATGGTCGGCGCAAGCCATAGCCAATCTGAAAGCCCGCACCGCAAAAGCTTGAACCGGCCACCAGCAGAAGACCTGCCAATCCTTCAATGTTGAAGGATTGCCGAGGGTCTCCCCAGGCTCCACTTTTCAGGTCTGCAGTGCCTCCGGCCCAGAAGGAACAGGCAACGCTGAGCGCCAAAACCGCCAAAGCTGCGCCAAACACTGCACGCCACGATAGTCGCCAATGACCGGCGTAGGAAAATAGGCGAATTACTACTCAATCCTTGAGACTCACACCTAAGGCATCCAGCTTCTTTGCGTACGAGTCCCTGCGTTTTACCGCCTTTGCAGCTGCGTCAACGGCTGCTTGGATGGCCTTGGGTCCCTTTTTCGCAGCAGCTTTGATCAATTCGAACTTGTGAGCAGCATCTGACTCCGCCCGCTTGAAAGTGGCGATGATTTCGACATGGGCAACAGACGGCTTCACAGGTTCCCTTAGAGCTTTATGTGAGTGCGAAGCAACGCTGTTCTCAATTCGCGGCTAGCTGGTTTTGAAACATCTACGCCTTGAACCGCCAGGTCGAACTGTGAGCCAAGCCTGATGCTGGTCGGGAGTATTTTCTTTACGGGATTCGTGGCGGGGTACTTGCCATCAGCAGGACACATGCGAACGGAAAACCCGAATTCGTCGAGTACACCTTTCGCGTACAACTCCGCCAAATGCTGAAACGACACGAATGTCGAGAACTTCACTTCTTTAACCCCTGGCTCGCGGATGCTACGAACGATCTCAAATTTACCAAGGGTATCTCGTTGTGTATTCGTAAAGGGATGCACAAAAACCGTCCCACGAAGTCCTCCCTTTTGGGCCGCCAGCGTGTGCTCGACGGCGATATCAGTTAACAGCATGCTGTTTTCCTTGTGATTCAATAAGTCACAGCTGATCCAGCCACATTGGCCTCCATCACACCCAAAAGTTCCCCCTCGGGATTTTCAAACCAGGCCGCAGGGGAGTCGATGCCTCCTGAGATACGAAGCGTTCGACATTGGCAGCGCTCACCTTCCCGGAAGGGACTGTATGGTGCCCACATTACGAATTGTGGCAACGAAACGAAGGGCTGCTTCTGGCCGACAGCCGCCCCCGAATTCAGGATTCCTCAGACGCTTCCACATGCGCCGGCCGCACGATGGTCACGGCCACCGGGCAGTGCTGCACCAGGTGCTGCGCCACCGAACCCAAGCCTCTCTCGCCCTCGCCGCTGCCGTGGGCGCTCATGATCACAGCGTCGCAGTCGTGGCTTTCCACCAGTTCCAGCAAGGTGTGCGCGGGGTCGCCGCTCACCACGACCTCTTCCACCAGCTGGCTGGCCGAGGTGAGCAGCGCCACGGCGGGGCGCACGAGGTCGTGGCCGGCGGCGTCGCTCACTTCGTGCAACACGTCGGGGTCGTGCGCCACCACGAGTTCGTAGAGGTTGGGGCCTTCCTGCACGTTGGCCACCACAAAGCGGGCCTTCAGGCCCGAGCTGACCAGGCGCATGGCGTGGTAGGCCGCGTGCATGGACTGGGCAGAGCCATCGACGGGGATGAGGATCTTGATCATGGCGAATCCTTTCGGTGTCAAACAGGCCGCTCGTTGAGCAGGCACCAGTAGAGCTCGATGTGCTCGGCCACTTCAATGAATTTGCTGAAGCTGACCGGCTTCTCGATGTAGGAGTTCACGCCCAGGTCGTAGGCGGTCTTGAGGTCGGAGTTCTCGCGCGACGAGGTGAGCACCACCACCGGAATGCGCCGGAACTCGGCATGGCTCTTGAGTTTTTGCAGCACCTCCAGTCCATTGACCTTGGGCAGGTTGATGTCCAGCAGTATGACGGCGGGCAACGGCTCACCGGCCTCCCAGCGGGCAAAGAAGGCCAGGGCCTCTTCACCATCGCGCGCGATCTGGATGGTGTTGGAGAACTTCTTCTTGTTGAAGGCACGCAGCGTGAGGTCCAGGTCCATCGGGTTGTCTTCAACCAGCAAGATGGGCGGCAGGGTGGTGGGCTTGTTCATGCGGGGAACTCCAGATAGAAGGTGGCGCCCTGTCCGGGCTGGCTCTCGGCCCACACACGGCCACCCATGCGTTGCACGGCCTTGGCCACGAGCGCGAGGCCCAGGCCGGTGCCCTGGTAGTCCTCGGCGCGCTGCAGGCGCTGAAAGATGCCGAAGATGCGGTCGTGGTATTTCATGTCGAAACCGACCCCGTTGTCACGCACCCAGAGGATGCGCCGCGGGCCTTCGGTGCGCGAGCCGATCTCCACCTCGGGCTGTTCCCGGGTGCGGCTGAACTTGATGGCGTTGCCCACCAGGTTGCGCAGCACCACGGCCATGCCTTCTCGGTCGAGCTGCAAGACCATGGGTTCGAGCTGCAGGCTCAGGCGCACGCGGGTGCTTTCAATGTCGGCGCTGTGGCCTTCGATCACCTGGGCCACCAGCGCGGGCACATCCACCCGCTGGTGTTCCATGGTGCGCCGCTCCATGCGCGAATAGTCGAGCAGGCCGGAGATCAGATCGCCCATCTGCACCACGCCACGGCGGATGCGCGTCAGAAACTGGCGTCCTTCTTCGTTGAGTTGGTTGCTGTGCTCTTCTTCGAGCAGTTGGCTGTAGCCGTCGATGCCGCGCAGCGGCGCCTTGAGGTCGTGCGACACGGTGTACGAAAAGGCCTCGAGTTCTTCGTTGAGGCCGCGGAGCTGGGCGGTGCGCTCGGTCACGCGTTGCTCCAGCGCGGCGTTGGTCTGCTCCAGCGTGGTTTGGGCCAGCTTGAGCTGGGTGATGTCGAGCAAGGTGCCGCTGTAGCTGTAGAACCCGGCGGTGGCCATGGGCTGGCTCTGCACGCTGCCCCGAAACCAGCGCAGCGCACCCAGCTCGGGGTGGCGGCGGAACTCGGTGGTGGTCATGGACGTGTCGCCCGGGATGGCGCGCATGAACTGGTCCACGCGGTCCTGGTCTTCAGGATGGATGTAGGCCAGGTAGGCCGCCAGGTCGGGCGGTGGCCCCAGCGCTTCGTCGCGCCCGGTGTTGCGGTACATCTGGCGCGACCACCAGATGCTGCGGCTGTGGGTGTCATACACCCAGCTGCCCAGCCCGGCCATGGACTCGGCCAGCTCCAGCAGGTCTTTCTGCTTGCCAATGGCCGCTTCGGCCTGCAGGCGTTCGGTGATGTCCTTGATGGTGGCAAACAGGTGCTTGAGCGTGCCGTCGGGGTGGCGCACCGCGCGCACATCGAGTTCGGTGTGCACCAGGCTGCCGTCCTTGCGCAAAAAGCGCTTGCGCATCGAGTAGTTGTCGGTCTGGTTGGCCAGCATGGCGTCGCGCAAGGCGAGGTTCTGGTCCAGATCGGGCTGGGGCGTCATCTCGGACCAGGTCATGCGCAGCAGCTCTTCGCGCGAGTAGCCCAGGATGGTGCAGAGCTGGCTGTTGACCTGCACCCAGCGCGTGGAGCCGGGTGCCGAGATCGCCATGCCGATGAAAGGCAGCTCGTAGAACAGGCGCAGGAATTCGGCCTGTTCCTGCTGCGCGAGCTGCGCTTCTTTTTGTGCGGTGATGTCGAGCAGCACACCGCTGATGCCGATGAGCTCGCCGGCATCGTTGCGGGTCAGTGTGGTGCGGTCGTCCACCCAGACCCAGCTCCCGTTGGCGCAGCGCAGCCGGTATTCCTGGCGGTGTTCGTCGGGCCCTTCCTTGAAATAGCGGGCCGCCTCGGCCGTGACGCGCTCGATGTCTTCGGGATGGATGAGGCGGGCGTAGTGCCGATCGCCGTGCAACAGATCGGCGGGCTGGTAGCCCCATTGCTCCACCGACTGGCTCACATAGCCCATGGGCCAACCCGGCTCGTCGTACCACTCCACCACCACCACAGGCGAACGGTCCACCAGATCGACCAGATGCCGCAGCTGCACCCGGCCGGCGTGCAAGCGTTCGGCCATGCGGTCGGCCTCGCGGCCGATCATGGCGAGTTCGTCCTTGCCTTGCAGGTCCACGCGCGCCTGGAGCTCCCCGTTGCCCATGCGCTGCAGGGTCGACGCGAGGTGCCGGGCCCGGCGGAACCACACCAGGTGCATCACCAGCGCCAGCAGCGCCGCCACGCCCAGCAGCAGAAAACCCTCGCGAACGGCGTCTTCGCGCAGGTCGGCCAGGCGCACCGCGCGCGGCAGGCGCAGGTCGACCACGGTGACGAGGCGCCTGCCGGTGGTCAGCGGTGCGACGCCCACCAACTGCTGCGTGGACGGCAGGTGCAGGACCCGGATGGCCACATTCGACAGGTCGCTGAACACCATCTTGTTGACCTCGCTGAGGTCATCACGCTGGCGCAGCACGTCGCCAAAGGCCAGGCCGATGTCCGACCGCACCAGCGAGGCCTCCACCAGCCCGTCGCGCTCGAGCAAGTAGATGTGGCGCATGCCGCTGTACAGACCCAGACCGCCCACCAGCCGGCGCACCAGCGTCGGGTTGTCCATGGCCGATGAGGAATCGAGGCGACTCTGTTCCACGCTCATGCGCTCGCGCAGGCGCCGGGTCTCCTGGTCAATCACCTGCATGTCCAGATTGCGCAACTGCACCACGTGGCTGACGACGGATGCGGTGAGAGCGAACAGCACCAGCATCAGTGGCGCCAGCCAGCGCCCTGGCAGGGCCATGCGGGCAAACAGCGCCTTCATGGAACAGTCCCGCCCGCTTGCAAACGCTCCATGGGAGCGCCGTCGATCAGGTCTTGCCAGCGCGGCGTGCGCAGGAGCAACCCGATCGACTGCAGGGCGTCGGAAACCGTCGAGGCTTTTTTCACCAGCGGCGGTGGGTCGCCCTGCAGCTCGCGCGCGGACGCGTCGCGGGATTGAAACGCAAGCCCCCCCAACACCGCCTGGTAGGCGGCGGGCGACAGGTCGGTGCCCCGGGCCAGCAACTCCGCCGCGCCGGGCAGGTCGCGTTTGAACAGGTCCAGGCCGGCGTACCAGGCACGCAGCAAGGCGTCCACTGCTTCGGGGCGTTGCTCCAGCACCTCGGCGCGCACCACCAGTACATCAAGGATCTCGCCGGGCAGCTCGCTGCTGTCGAAAATCCGGCGAAAGCCGGCAGCTTCAATGGCGCCAGCCAGGGGCTCATAGGACACGGCCGCCGCTGCCTGGCCCGACTGCAGCGCCTCAAGGTGCCGCGCAACTTCAATGTTGGTCACCTTCACGTCGGCGCGTGTCAGGCCAGCTTTCTGCAGCGTGCGTTGCAGCAGCAGGGCGCCCACAGCCGAGTCTTCCACCGCAATGAATTCGCCCTTGAGCTGCGCCGGTGAGGTGATGCGCGGTGCCGCCAGCACCGCATCACCGCCGGTGGACTCGTCCAGCACGGCCACGATGCGCACCGCCACGCCGCTTTCGGCCAGGCGCAGGGTTTCATCGAGCGTGAGCGTGGCCGCATCGAGCAGGCCATTGCGCAGATGGCGCAGGGTCTCGGAGGCCGAGGCCAACTCCACCACCCGCAACTGCTGCGCGTCGGTGAGGCCCCGGTCGCGCGCCAGCACCAGCGGGTCGTAGCCGACCCAGGGGTTCATGCCGACGGTGAGCGGGGGCACCACGGGCTCGCCACAGGCGGACAGTGCCAGCAGCGCTGTGGCGGCGAGCGTGCGCCACCCACGGTGCAGCCACCCGCCCTGCAGATCGCCCCTTCCCCGTTCACCCGCCCGCGATGGGCTTGCGCCATGTTTCATAAGCACGTGTTGTCGGTCCGCCAGGAAGCCCGGGAACGCTGGCAACATTCTGTTGCACATACCCTGCCCAGTGTAGAGCCCGGTGGTCGCGTTCGCGTCAGGAGCGCACAACACGGGGCCATTCGGCGCGCAAAAAGTCCTCATCCACGCGGCGCAGCAGCCCGCTCGGCATACTGAACCTTTGCCGTTGAACGTGACCTCACCCCGCATGATCGATATTTCCGACCTCTCCATGCACTACCAGCTGGGCACCGCACGCATCGACGTGCTGCGCTCGGTCAACCTCTCGGTGGCCGCCGGCCAGCGGGTGGCCATCACCGGTCCCTCGGGCTCGGGCAAAACCTCGTTGTTGCTGCTGCTCTCGGGCCTGGAGCGCCCGGCCAGCGGGCGTGTGGCCATCGACGGCACCGCGTTGGGCGGCATGGACGCCGACGCCCTGGCCGACCTGCGGCGCGACCGCATCGGCATCGTGTTCCAGTCGTTCCACCTGCTGCCCAGCCTGAGCGCGCTGGACAACGTGGCGCTGCCGCTGCAAATGGCCAACCGACCCGATGCGTACGAGCGCGCGGCGGCCTTGCTGAAACGCGTGGGCCTGGGCGAGCGGCAGGGCCACTACCCCAGCCAGCTCTCGGGGGGTGAGCAACAGCGGGTGGCGATTGCGCGCGCGCTGGTGCACCGCCCGCGCCTGCTGCTGGCCGACGAGCCCACCGGCAACCTCGACGACCACACCGGCGAGGCCATCCGCGAACTGCTGTTTGAACTCAACACCGAGGCTGGCACCACGCTGGTGCTGGTCACGCACGATCCCGACTTCGCGGCCCGCTGCGACCGCGTGCTGCGCCTGCACGACGGCCACCTGAATGAAGTGAAGACCACCGAGCGGGCTCCCGATGCGCTTCCTGTTTGACCTGGCCTGGCGCGACCTTCGCGCCAGCGGCCGCCACCTGTGGATCTTCTGCGCCTGCCTGGTGCTCGGCGTGGCCCTGGTCACGGCTGGTGGCGGCTTGTACCGGCAGGTGACCAACGCGCTCGTGAGCGACGCGCGCCTGCTGTTCGGCGGCGACGTGGAAGTGGAGCAGACCGCACCGCTCTCGCCCGAGGCGCTGGCCTGGATGAACGAGCGCGGTGATGTCTCGCGCCTGGTAGAGCTGCGCACCATGCTGCGCGCGCCCGATGGTCGGGCCCAGCTCATCGAGCTGCAAAGCGCCGACGACCGCTACCCCCTCTACGGCACGGTGGAACTCGCCCCGGCGGGCGACCTGGGCGCCGCGCTGACCGAACAAAACGGCGTGTGGGGCGCGGCACTCGACGCCACGCTCGCCCAGCGCCTGGACCTGAAACCCGGCGACACGGTGGAGGTGGGCAACTTGAGCCTGCAGGTGCGCGCCCTCGTGGTGCGCCAGCCCGACCGCAGCCTGCGCGCCGACTGGGGCGGCGCCCCGGTGCTGGTGGCCGACGGGGCGCTGGCCGCCACCGGCCTGGTGCAGCCGCTCAGCCGCGTGGAGTACCACTACCGCGTGCGCACCGCGCAGCCCGCCGCCGAGTGGCGCGACGCGTTCATCGCGGCCTACCCCGACCTGCAGGCCGAGGTACGCACGTTTGAAGAGCGCAGCGACCGCATGGCCGAGGTACTGGGCCAGATCGGCTCGGGGCTCCTGCTCATTGGTTTCTCCGCGCTGTTCATTGGCGGGCTCGGTGTGTTCAACAGCGTGCAGGCCTACCTGCAGGGCAAGCTCGGCACGCTGGCCACGCTGCGCGCCGTGGGCCTGCGCGACGGGCGACTGGCCGCGCTCGTGCTGCTGCAGATATTGATGCTGGCGCTGCTCTCCAGCCTGGGCGGCGTGCTCATCGGCAACGCACTGGCCCTGGGCGGCACGCTCGCTGCGGCGCAACAGCTGCCGCTGGCGCCGCTGGTGGCCAGCCTGTGGCTGCCCTCGCTGGTGGGCTTGAGCTTCGGCGTGTTGACCGCGCTCACCTTCGCGTTGCCCGCGCTGGGCCGTGCGCTGTCGGTCTCGCCGGCGGCGCTGTTTCGCGGCATCGACGGCAACACGCTCAAGACGCCGCGGCGCGTGTGGTGGCTCACCGGTGGCGTGGCCGCCGTGGTGGGCGTGCTGGTGGTGGCCAGCGTGCCCGACGCGCGCTTCGGCCTGGCCTTCGTGGTGGCCACGGTGCTGCTGTTGCTGCTGCTCGAAGGCGTGACGCGCGTGCTGCGCGGCCTGGCACGACGCCAGCTCAGCCGGCCCGGTGCCACGCTGCCGTTTGAATTGCGCCTGGCCATGGCCGGCCTGCAGCGCAGCGACTCACCCCTGCGCGCCGCCCTGCTCTCGCTGGGTGCCGCGCTCACGCTGCTGGTGGCCTGCACGCTGGTGGTCACCTCGCTCCTGCGCACGGTGAACGAAACCGTGCCCGCCAACGCACCCGCCATGGTGTTCTACGACGTGCAGACCGAACAGATCCCGCTGCTGCGAGACACGCTCAAGGCCCAACCCGGCCTGCGCGAAGTCACCACCGCGCCGCTGGTGCTCGGCCGTGTGATCGAGGTGAACGGCGAGGTGCTGCGCGACAGCGGCGATGGTGAGCGGGTGCGCGAAGCGCGCGACGAACAGAAGTTCAGCAGCCGTGCCGGCAACATCGACGACGTGGTGATCCGCGACGGCGCCTGGTGGCCGGCCGACCACACCGGCGCGCCGCTGGTGGCCATGGAAGACCGCGAGGCCGACCAGTTGGGCCTGAAGGTGGGCGACAAGCTGACCTTCGAGATCCTGGGCGCACCGGTGCAGGCCGAGCTCGCCGCCATCTACAGCCAGCAACGGCTGCAAGCACGCCTGTGGCTGGAAGGCATCTTCAGCGACGGTGTGCTCGACCCCTACATCACCCGCCACGTGGGCGCCGCCTGGCTGCCCGCGGCCGAGGCCCTGGCCGCACAAGACCAGCTGGCCGCCGCCGCGCCCAACATCGCCACCGTGCGCACCGAATCGCTACTGCGCGAAACACGTGCGCTCATGGCCCGCGCCAGCACGGGGCTGGCGGTGATCGCCGGGGTGTGCCTGGCGGCCAGCCTGCTGGTGCTCGCCAGCGTGGTGGCCAGCAGCCGGGCGCGCCAGGTGTTTGAGGCCACGGTGATGCACGCGGTGGGTGCGCGCCTGTCCAGCCTGCGGCGTGTGCTGTATTGGGAATACCTGTTGCTCGCGGTCGTCACTGCCGGCTTTGCCATGCTGGCCGGCAGCCTGCTTGCCACCGGCCTGCTGCGCTGGCGGCTCGACCTCGACCCCATGGGCCTGTATTGGACCGGCGCGCTCACCGCCCTGGGTGTGAGCGGCGTGAGCCTGGGACTGGGCGCGCGCTACCTGCTCGCGCAGATGCGGCTGAACCCCGCCATGCTGTTGCGCAGCGGCACCTGATCAGGCGGCCAGTGCGGGCTCCAGGAAGGTCGCGCCGAGGTGCCCGACCTTCACATAGATCAGCGCGCCCTCGGGCCCTGTGAACGGTGTGTGCTGGCTCCAGCGCGGACTGCGCAGCCAGCTGTGTCGGGGGTAGACGCCGTGCTCGTCGCGCAACACGCCCTCCAGCACGAAGATCTCTTCGCCGCCCGGGTGGCGGTGCGGGTTGAACTGCGTGCCGGGGGCCCAGCGCACCAGCGCGGTGTTCACGCCGCCGTGGTCGTGCAGCGGCATCACCGTGATGCCCGGCACCAGGCCGCGGCGCCAGGTGTGGGTGCGGGTGTTGATGCGCAGCGGCGTGAGGTCGTCCGCGGCAAACTGCCACAGCTTCACCAGCAGCACACAGCCGGGCACTGAAAACGGCGCGTGGCGCGAGCCCGGCGGGTTGCGCAGGTAGGTGCCGGCGGGGTGGTCGCCGGTCTCGTCGGAGAACACGCCGTCGAGCACCAGGATCTCTTCGCCGCCACCATGGGTGTGCGCATCAAAGCGCGAACCCGGCGCGTAGCGCACCACGCTGGTGGCGCGCGCCACCTCGCCGCCCACGCGGTCCAGCAGGCGGCGCTCCACCCCGGGCAAGGGCGACGGTTGCCAGGACGCCTCGTCTGCCAGGCTGCAGACGCGCACGTTGAAGTCGTTGTTCAGGTTCATGTCAAGCCACATTTGGGGGACGAATTTCAGCACATCGCCCGTGTTTGTGCTGGCGTGGGCCCATCGATACAACGCTCCGTGCGCTGTCGAACAGACGCCTGGCGGTCGGGGCACAAACACTGAAAGCTTTCGTTTTCCCAGCCTCCCCAACGCCATGCACAGCATCACCACCGCCGACCAGACCTCGCTCTACCTCAAGGACTGGGGCGAGGGCAGCCCTGTCGTGCTCATCCACGGATGGCCCCTGAGTGCCGACAGCTGGGACGACCTGGCCGTGTCGCTGGTGGAAGCCGGTCACCGCGTGATCGCCTACGACCGGCGCGGCTTCGGCCGTTCGTCACAACCCTGGAACGGCTACGACTACGACACGCTGGCCGACGACCTGTGGGAAGTGATGGAGCAGCTCAAGCTGGAAGGCGTCACGCTGGTGGGCTTCTCCATGGGCGGGGGCGAGGTGGCGCGCTACATGTCGCGCCACAACGGCAAGCACGTGGCGCGCACCGCGCTCATTTCATCGGTGCTGCCGTTTCGCCTGAAAACCCCCGACAACCCCACCGGTGCCGAGGCCTCCGCCTTCGACAAGACCGCCAAGGCCTTGGCTGACGACCGCGCCAAGTTCTTCACCGGTTTCTTCCGCGACTTCTTCAGCCACGGCTCGCCCGACAGCCGCGTGAGCGACGAAACCCTGCGCTGGGCCCACAACACCGCCATGCAGGCTGGCCTGCGCCCCACCGTGGCCTGCATGCGCGCCTTCTCCAGCACCGACTTCCGCCCCGACCTGGCCGCGTTCAAGGTGCCCACCCTGCTGATCCACGGCACGGACGACAAGACGGTGCCGATCGCGGCCTCCAGCCGCCTGGCGGCAGCGGGCATCGACGGTGCCCAGCTCATCGAATACGAAGGTGCACCGCACGGCCTGTTCGCCACCCACAAGCAGCGCCTGGCCAAGGACCTGCTGGCGTTCCTGAAAGCCTGAGGGCGCCACACCATGGCCTCGCGCACGGCAACGTCGAGCTGGTTGAAGCTGTTCAACCGCAACCTCGCCACGCTCACGCGCAACACGCGCCGCGCGCAGACGCGGGCCGCCACCACCGCCGTGAAGCGCGCCACCACCCCGAAGCCGCCACCCGCCACACCGGGCGACTGGCTCAGCGGCATGGCCCTGGGCCCCGGCGGCGCACGCCGCTACCGGCTCTACCGCCCACCCGACCTGCAGAGCAGCGAGCGCCTGCCGCTCTTGGTGATGCTGCACGGCTGCGGCCAGGACGCCGCAGGCTTTGCGCTGAGCACGCGCATGAACGCCCTGGCCAGACGCGAGCGTTTTCTGGTGCTCTACCCCGAGCAAGACCGCCTGGCCAGCGCGCAGCGCTGCTGGAACTGGTTTGACACCCGCAGCGGGCGCGCGCACGGCGAGGTGGCGCTGATCCTGGCCGCCATCGACCAGGTGTGCCTGCTGCAGCCGGTGGACCGCGCCTGCGTGGCACTCGCGGGCCTCTCGGCCGGCGCCAGCATGGCCGCGCTCATCGCCTCGCGCCACCCGGCCCGCTTCAAGGCGGTGGTGATGCACTCCGGCATTGCCCCGGGGGCGGCCGACTCCACCGCCACCGCGCTCGCCGCCATGCGAGGGCACCGCATGCCCGCGCCCTGGTCGCCCGCGCCAGGGCAACTGCTGCCGCTGCCGCCGCTGCTGGTGATCCAGGGTGGGCGCGACGCCGTGGTGGCCGCCAGCAACGGCGCTGCTGCCGCCGGGGTGTGGGCGCTCGCGGGCGGCGCTGCGGCGGGCACGCCCCGCAGCCAGCAGCGGGGCCAGCGCCACCCCATGCAGGTGACCGATTTCAAACACCGGGGCCGCACCGCCGTCACGCTGGTCCAAGTGGACCAGCTGGGCCACGCCTGGAGCGGCGGCGCGCCCCACCAGCCCTACAGCGACGCGCAAGGGCCCGACGCCTCCCGGCTGGTGTGGTCCTTTGTCTCGAAGCAATTCACCCCGGCCCGGGCACCTGCGCTGGCCAAAGTCCCCGCACGCCCGGTCGCACCGACCACCTTCCACATCCCTTCGCTGTTCAACCCCTTCGCGCTCTTCGCGTTGAAGGGTGCGACACTCAAACCATGAACCGACCCCCGATCTACCCCGCCCCCGAACAGATGAACGCCCCCACCACCGGCAACGCCGAGGGCGACCAGGTGGCGCCCATCACCGCGCCGGTGGACCCGCTGTTTCTGGCGGCGCCGCGCGTGTCCACCTTCCACGGCAAACAGCCGCTCACCAACGCCAGCGGCTTCTTCTTCGAGCGCGACGACCGCCTGTTCCTCGTGACCAGCCGCCACGTGGTGATCGACGAAGACACCCAGCACTTCCCCGACCGGCTGGAAATCGAACTGCACCTGGACGCGTCCAACCTCACGCGCTCGACCGGCTTTTCGATGCTGCTCTACAACGAGGGTGCCGCCGTGTGGCGCCAGGGCAAGGACAGCGGCGGCGAGATCGACGTGGCCGTGATCGAGCTGGACCGCGCCGCACTGCCCGACGAGTCGGTGATCCGCGCCTTCAGCCCGGCCCACCTGTCCAACGACTTTTCGGACGTGCACCCAGGCGAATCGCTGCTGGTGGTGGGCTTCCCGCTCGGTTTTCACGACGCCTTGCACCACCTGCCGGTGCTGCGCCACGCGGTCATCGCCTCGCCCTACGGCATCCGCTTCCAGGGCAACGGCTACTTCCTGACCGACGCCCGCACCCACCGCGGCACCAGCGGCGCGGCCGTGGTCATGCGCGACAGCTCCCCCGAAGCCCAGAACGCCGCCCTGCCCTGGAAACTGCTGGGTGTGCACTCGGCCCGCATGGACATGGGCGACCGCGATCTGGTGCTGGACGAATCGCTGGGCCTGAACTGCGCCTGGTACGCGGACATCCTGCTCACGCTGACCAAGCCGCGGGAGATTGACGCGGCGGAGTAACGGGACCCCGACAATCGGGCCATGACCCTGCCCATCCGCCCCGCCGTTCTCGGCAGCCCCGACTACCCCTTCTCTCCGGTCAACGCGCAGGTCAAGCTTGACCAGAACGAGTCGTTCGAGGACTTTCCCGACGCGCTGAAGGCCCTGGCGCTGGAGCGCTTGCGCCATGTGCCCTGGCACCGCTACACCGACCTCAACGCCGAGGCCCTGAGCGAGGCCACTGCCGCGCACGATGGCTGGTCGGCCTCGGGCACGGTGGTGACCACCGGCAGCAATGTGCTGATCGCCTTGCTGATCCAGCTGTGCGCGCTGGGCGGCCGGGTGGTCACGGTCACGCCCAACTTTGCGCTGTATGCGCTGGACGCGAAGCTGCTCGGTGCCTCACTCACCGAAGTGCCCTTGCGCGATGACGCATCGTTGGACATGGAAGCGGTGATCGCAGCGCTGGGTTCCAGCCGCGGCGACGGACCGCACGGTGTCATCTACATTCCACGCCCGCACGCGCCCACCGGCTCTCTCTGCGCGCTGGACGAGCTGGAGCGCTTGGCGCAGGCCTGCCCGGGCTGGCTGCTGGTGGTGGACGAGGCCTACCACCACTTCGCGCCGGACGACGCGCGCGAACTCGCGCAGCGGCACGAACACGTGGTGCTGCTGCGCACCTTCTCCAAGGCCTGGGGGCTCGCGGGTCTGCGGCTGGGCTATGCGCTGGCCAGCGACGCGGTGGCGCGGCAGTTGCGCAAGCTGGTGCCGCCCTTCGGCGTGTCGCTGATGCAGACCGTGTGCGCACAGGTGGCGCTGGAACACCCGGGCTATGTGCAGGAGCGCGTGGCCCTCACGCTGCGGGAACGCGAGCGCATGGCCCAGGCGCTGCAGGCCCACCCCAGCTGGCGGGCGCTGCCGTCACACGCCAATTTCTTGCTGATCCGCACACCCGACGCGGCGGCGGCGCACGCCGCCCTGCTCGCGCAAGGCGTGCTGGTGCGCCGGCAAGACAGCCTGCACGGCCTGCAGGGCTGCATCCGCGTGACAGTGGGCACGGCGGACGAGAACAGCGCGTTTCTGCGCGCTGCCGGGCTGGGCGCTTAACGCACCATCGGCGCACCGGGCATGGGCTGCGGCGGCGGTTGTGCGGGCGGCATGGGTTGCATCGGCGGGACCGCCGGCACCGGGGTGACCAGCTCACGGATCACGCCGCCACCGGCCACCGAACCGCTGGTGGTGCCTTCGCCGTGCACCATGCGTTCGCAGGTGGCCTTGCTCTCGGCCGGCAGCTCGGTGCAGCGCTTCATGGCGTTCTGCATGCGCGACTCGGGCGTGTCGCTCGCCATCGGCATCTTGCGCGCGCCCTGCGCACGCACGGCGCCGGCTTCGCGCAGACAACTGGTGCGCTCGTGCTGCGAGTCGCTGCGCATGCAGGCGGCTCGGTCTTGCTCGTAAGTGGACTGGGCCCAGGCGCCCGAAGTGGTCAAGGCGCAAGCCGCCACCAAGGCGGTGCGGAACAAAAAGGCGGACGGTGTTTTCATGGGGTTCCTTGTCTGGCGACGAGCGTCTGTGTGCGCCCGACCTCCAGCGTCCACGCTACCCGCGTCGGCGTGTAAGGTCTGTGCTCCAGCGCACCCCCGATCCGGAGACCCCATGAGCCTTGTTCACCTGCTGCTGCGCCAAGCGCGACAGCGCCCTGCCAGCGCGGCCATCTTCCATGGCACCGACGCCTGGGCCACCCACGCTCAGTGGGCGCAGCGCAGCGCGGGCCTGGCGCAGCGCCTGGTGGCCGCCGGCCTCGTGCCGGGCGACCGGGTGGTGCTGTTCATGCACAACCACCCGCGTTACCTCGAAGTCTTGTGGGCCGCGTGGTGGGCGGGGCTGGTGGTGGTGCCGGTGAACGGCAAACTGCACCCGCGCGAGGCCGAATGGATCGTGGCCAATGCGGGCGCACGCTGGGGCTTCGTCTCGCACGACGTGGCACCCGGGCCGCTGGCCGGCCTGGAGCGGCAGGTCGATGTGGCCTCCATCGAGTGCGACGCGCTGCTCGCGCCGGTGGACGATGCGTTCAACGTGCCCGTGGTCGAGCGCCAGGCGCAGGACGTGGCCTGGCTGTTCTACACCAGCGGCACCACCGGCCGGCCCAAGGGTGTGATGCTCACGCACCGCAACCTCATGACCATGGGCCTGACCTACTTCATCGACGTGGACCCGGTGGCGGCCGGGGACGCCATCGTCTATGCCGCACCCATGTCGCACGGCGCGGGTCTCTACGCCATTCCGCACCTGATGGCGGGTGCGCGCCACGTGGTACCCGCCTCGGGCGGGGTGGACCCGGCCGAGCTGTTTGCGCTGGGCGAAGCCCTGGGGCCGCTGTCCACCTTTGCCGCGCCCACCATCGTCAAGCGCCTGGTGGACCACGCCGAGCAACACGGCCTTTCAGCAGACGCGTCGGCGCGTGCTTTCAAGACCATCGTGTATGGCGGCGCGCCCATGTACGCGGCCGACATCGCACGTGCCCTGCGCGTGATGGGTCCGCGCTTCGTGCAGATCTACGGCCAGGGCGAAACGCCCATGGTGGGCACCGCGCTCTCTCGCGCGCAGCTGGCCGACACCAGCCACCCGCGCTGGGCGCAGCGCATGGCCTCGGTGGGCGTGGCACAGACGCCGGTGCAGGTGCGCGTGGCCGATGAACAGGGCCGCAGCCTGCCCACCGGCGAGGTGGGCGAGGTGCTGGTGAAGGGCGACAGTGTGATGTCGGGTTACTGGATGAACCCCGAGGCCTCGGCCGCTGCGGTGCGCGACGGTTGGCTGTTCACCGGCGACGTGGGCTGCCTGGACGCCGACGGCTTCCTCACGCTCAAGGACCGCAGCAAGGACCTGATCATCAGCGGCGGCTCCAACATCTACCCGCGCGAGGTCGAAGAGGTGCTGCTGACCGCGCCGGGCGTGGCCGAAGCTGCGGTGGTCGGCGCACCCGACGCCGAGTGGGGCGAGGTGGTGGTGGCCTTTGTGGTGGCGCAGGCCGGTGCGCCAGTCGCCATCGAACAGCTCGATGCCCACTGCCTGGCGCAGATGGCGCGCTTCAAGCGGCCCAAGCGCTATGTGCTGGTGGACGAACTGCCGAAGAACAACTACGGCAAGGTGCTCAAGACCGCCTTGCGCGCCAGCCTCTGATCACGGAACGGACCTGAGTCACAGGCCTCCAACGGCGACATGTTCAAACAATTTCGATACCGACGGGCGCTGAACGCCGCGCTGCGCGAGCTGGACATCCAGCCCTCCACCTTGAACCCGGCGTTTCGTGACGAGGTGGTGGCCATGGGCCTGCGCGAACACCTCGCGCCCAAGGAAGCCGCACTGGAGGTGCTTTCGGTGGTCTTTCCCAGCCTCAACCTGGTGGAACGGCTCGGCACCCTGGCCGTGATCCGGCACTGGCGGCGCGACGCCAGCGTGAGCGCGGCCCGCTTTCAACGGGCACTGGATGGGGGCTTGCCGGATCTGCAGTCCACCGCGTTTCGGGACAAATGAGCGTGCCGCGCCGGGCCGTGGCGCTGATCAGGGTGCAGCCGCGTCCAGCCCCAGGCGGGCGAGCAGGTTCTCGCTGGCATTGAGCGTGTGCTGCAGCGCCAGTTGGCGGGCGCGGGGCACATCGCCCGCTTCGATGGCGTCGGCAATTGCCTGGTGCTCGTCCCAGATGGGGCGGCGCATGCCGTGCAGCTGGATCACGCCGCCCATCACCCGCCGCAAATGCACCCAGTGCATGCGCGAGCTGTCTTCGATCAGCGGATTGCCGCTGGCCTGGTAGACGGCGCGGTGGAAGGCCATGTCGGCGTCGATCATGGCGCGCACGTCGTCACCGGTGGCGATATCCCGACCCCTGCGGATGAGCTCGGGGTCGATGGTGGCCCGGCGCTCGGCCGCGAGGCCAGCGGCCAGTTCGTCCAGCACGCCGCGGATCTTGTAGACGTGGCCGATGGTTTGCGGGTCCAGCGGGGCAATGAGCACGCCGCGCCCGGGCGCGTCCTGCACCAGGCCGTCGGTCTTGAGCTGGCGCAGGGCCTGGATCACAGGAGAACGCGACACATCGAGCTGCTCGGCCACCTCTTCCTGGGTGATGCGGGTGCCCGGGGCGAGCGATCCGTCGCTGATGGCGTCCAGCAGGACCTTGTAGACCTCGTCCACGTAGTTGGTGCGGGAGGGAAGCTTGGCCGTGAACGACATGGAGACCTTCTGGTTTCTGGATACAAAGTACAGCGACAGACCGAAGGGTAAACCAAGGCCTGAGCCCAGGGTCAGGGTCTTTCGGGTTGACAGATGGGGGCATTCCACCTATCTTTGAACTCTGTATACAGAGTTCAGAACTCAAGAACAACCCACCACCCCGACGGAGACACCGCATGACCCAGCCCATGGACAAACACGACAGCCAACGCTCGACCGGCACCGCCGCACCGGTGGAGAAGAAGCTGATTCCCTACGGCGGGTACCACACCAACAAGATCCCGGGCCACGACCCCGAGCTGACCGAGGTGGGCCCGGGCACGCCCACGGGTGAGTACATGCGCAGCTTCTGGCAGCCGGTCTGCATGTCCATGGAGCTCACGGACACGCCGCACTTTCTGAAAATTCTGGGCGAGGAACTGGTGGCCTTTCGCGACAAGAGCGGTCGCGTCGGCCTGCTGCACGCGCACTGCGTGCACCGCGGTGCGTCGCTCGAATACGGCTCGATCCAGGAACGCGGGATCATGTGCTGCTACCACGGCATGGTGTTCGACATCGACGGCACCTGCCTGAAGGTGCCCTTCCCCAAAGGCGAGGAGGCGGACGCCGAGCGCTACGCCTGCTCGATCCGCCAGGGCGCCTACAAGGCCTTCGAGCGCAACGGCCTGGTGTTCGCCTACATGGGCCCGCCCGAGAAAGAGCCGCCCTTCCCCGAGTGGGAAGGCAACTTCACCGTGTTGCCCGGCGACGAACTCGTGCCCTACAGCAACTTCCAGCACTGCAACTGGCTGCAGGTGCAGGACAACGCGGCCGACAACTTCCACACCGCCACGCTGCACTCGGCCAAGAACGTGGTGAACGGCCAGTTCCAGGGCACCACGTTCGACGAGGTCGGCGCGCCCTCGATGGAAGTGGCACCCGACATGCAGTTCGTACCGGTGCAGGGTGGCCGCTCGCTGGCCTGCGCGGGTGCGCGCCGCGTCAGCGACGACCGCCTGTTCATCCGC
Source organism: Hydrogenophaga sp. (assembly GCA_046314475.1). Lineage (GTDB taxonomy): Bacteria > Pseudomonadota > Gammaproteobacteria > Burkholderiales > Burkholderiaceae_C > Hydrogenophaga. The sequence continues at coordinate 2,495 of JBKBWW010000049.1, read as the reverse complement.
GTGCAGCACCAGGTGCTGCCCAACCTGAGCCTGCACGCCTACACCTCCGAAGACGGCTCGGCGCAGAAGCACTTCAGCCGCTTCCACATCGTGCGCTGGACGGTGCCGGTGGACGACGTGAACAGCAAGATGATCGGCTGGCGCGTCATGGGCCCGGGCATCGACACGCGTGGCGTGGGCATCAAGTCGCTGGTCGGCTACGAGTCGATCGACTTTCTGGAAGGCCAGGTGGCGCTGCGCCGGCCCGAGCGCTTTGGTGAGCTCACCATCAACGACCGGCCCCAGATCCCCACCGACCACCGCGCGCGCGCCAACTACAAGCAGGCGCAGTACGCACCGGGCGACTACGAGGCCATCATCAGCCAGCGGCCGATCGCGGTGCACGCGCTGGAGAACCCGACCAAGCTCGACGCCGGGGTCTACATGTTCCGCAAGCTGCTGCGCGACGCCGTGCGCGGCACCAACAAGGCCGCCAGCGCCGAGGGCTTTGCCGAGTGGCTGCGCGACGCTGCCGGCACGCCGCGCAGCTTCTGTTCGGGCAACGTGCTGGAGATCCCGGTGGGTGCGCGCGTGGAAGACGAGATCGTGCGCCGCCGCCACGTGACCAAGGCGGTGGTGACCATGCTGGCCGAGAGCGAACACCTCAAAGGCGCCGAGCGCGAACAGTTCGTGAAGACCCGCATGTTGGCACTGGAAGCCGAGATGAAGGCCAGCGCCGCGGCGGCCTGACCCATGACCGATCTCGACGCGCCGCTGACGCTGCAGATTCGCCAGATCCGGCGGGAGGCCACCGGCATCCATTCGTTCGAGTTGGTCGCACCCGACCACGAGCGCCTGCCGCCCTTCACCGCCGGGGCGCACATCGATGTGCACCTTCCCGGTGGCCTGGTGCGCCAGTACTCGCTGTGCAACGATCCGGCCGAAGCGCACCGCTACGTGATCGGGGTGTTGAAGGACGTGAACGGGCGCGGCGGCTCGCTGCGTGTGCACGAGGCGCTGAAGGTCGGCGACACGGTGCGTGTGAGCCGCCCGCGCAACCAGTTTGAACTGCGGCCAGAGCAGACCTCGGCCCTGCTGATCGCGGGGGGCATCGGCATCACGCCGCTGAAGTCCATGGCGCACAGCCTGCTGCAAGCGGGCACACCGTTCGAGTTGCACTACTGCGCACGCTCCAGCGAGGTGGCGGCCTTCACCGAAGAGCTGGTCGACCTCAACCACCGGGCCCCAGGCTCGGCGCGCTGGCATTTCGACAACGGGCAGGTGGGCGCGGGGCTGGATCTGGCGGCGCTGCTGGCGGTGCAACCCGAGGGCACGCACCTGTATTTCTGCGGACCGCCCGGGTTCATGAAGGCCTGCGCGCAAGCCGCGGCGCACTGGCCACCGGGCACCGTGCATTCAGAACATTTCCAGGCCCCCACGCGCGCCGAGCCGCTGGCCCCCGCCACCGGGGCCCTGGTGCGGCTGTCGCAGTCGGCGCGTGAGCTGGTGCTGCCCGACGGTGGCAACCTGCTGGAGCTGCTGAGCCAGCACGGCATCCACGTGCCCACCTCGTGCGTGAGCGGCCTGTGCGGCACCTGCAAGACGGGGTACTCGGACGGCGAGGTTGAACACAACGATTTCATCCTCGGCGACGACGAAAAAGCCTCGTGCCTCACGCCCTGCGTGTCCCGCATCACCAGCCGCAGCATCACGCTGCACCTGTGAGGCTTGCGCCGTTTCAGCCCAGCGCCACGGTGTCACCGCCGTTGAGCACCAGGCGCCGAAGACCCCAGTCCTGCACCAGCCAGCGGCGCAGGTGCTCCCACAGGTGGGCCGGGAGCCCGCTGGCGAGTTCGGAGCTGCGCACCCAGTAAAAGAGATCCGCGTCGCAACCCGCCTGCGTGGGCGGAAAGAGGTACACGCAGCCCAGCACCTGCGAGGCGTCGAGCGCCTCCACCGTGAAGGTGTAGGAGCCACCGATATCGAACTCCTTCTGATGCCAGGCGAGATCGATCAGGTCCTGCTCCAGCGAGAGCGTCTCGGCCGGCCAGCCGCTGCCGGGGCCGAACAGATCCCAGATCTCGGCGCGGCTGGTCATCACCGCGTCGAAGTCCTTCACCGCGTCGTGGATGGTGAGCGGGCGCAGGCGCATGCGCGCGGTTTGCAGCAAGCGCGGAATGGTGGGGGTGGGGATCCAGGGCGTTTTCATGGGGCACCTTGCTCGACCGGCGGAGCGCAGAAGTTGAGCACAGCCCGGGGACGCACGGGCGTGGCGCCCACAAGACCCGCTCCGGCGCTGCACCATCGCCGGAACTTCGCCACCGGTGGCGATGTCCTTCACCCGCCATCCCGCACACCTTCCCGTCCCGCCCCTGCGCGGGCAGTCGGAGCATCCAATGTCCACCCACCGCCAGTTCTCCCTCCCAGCGCTGCTGATCGCGTGCGCAGCGCTCACCGCCCACGCCCAGCCCACCATCGCCGACGCCACGTCGTCCGCACCCGTAGCGGGTGCGGCG
>JBKBWW010000048.1:0-25333 GCA_046314475.1 Hydrogenophaga sp. | reverse complement strand
CAGCAGGCGTTCACCAAACGGCGTGAGGCGCGCGGCCTGGCCACGCTCCCAGAACAGCAGCGCCTGGCCCAGATCGGCTTCCCAGTCCTTGAGTTGCCCCCAGACGTGTCGGTACGACAAGTCGAGTTGGCGCGCGGCGGCCGAGATGGAGCCACTGGTGTGCACCGCCTGCAACACGTCCATCATCGGATTGCGCAGCAGCGCATGACCGCTGGAGCGGCCTGGCGCGCGGGCGGCGAACGCGTACGACAACTCGATCTGTTTCATGGAGCGCGAGTGTGCCCCAAGCGGGTGTGGTTCCGCCGACGATCGGCGTCAACGTATGAACAGAAGTACCTATGCACACCGGTTCATATCGCGTCAGTACGTAGCTGCCCAGAGGGGTGTTCCCCCTATGCTCTGCGGCCACATGAACACGTTTTCCGATAGCGTCACCACCGCATTGCAGCTGGTATTTTCAGGCGATGCGGGGCTTTGGGCCGTGGTCTTGCGCTCGCTGGCGGTGAGCGCCACGGCCTGCCTGCTGGCCTGCGGTCTCGGCCTGGTGCTCGGCGCCTGGCTGGCGGTGGCGCGGTTCCATGGGCGCGGCCTGGTGCTCACCCTGCTCAACACGTTCCTGGCCGTGCCCTCCGTGGTGGTCGGCCTGGTCATCTATCTCTTGCTGTCACGCTCGGGTCCGCTGGGTTTTCTCGGCTGGTTGTTCAGTTTTCAAGCCATGGTGCTGGCGCAGGCCTGCCTGGTGCTGCCGCTGGTCACGGCGCTCACGCGCCAGGTGGTGGAAGACGCCGATCGTGATCACGGCGAACAGCTCTCGTCGCTGGGCGCGGGGTCGATGCTGCGCAGCCTGTTGCTGGCCTGGGACGACCGCTACGCGCTCGTCACCGTGTTGCTCACCGCTTTCGGCCGCGCCGTCTCCGAGGTCGGTGCGGTGATGATCGTGGGTGGCAACATCGAAGGCTTCACCCGCGTCATGACGACCGCGATCGCGCTGGAAACCAGCAAGGGCGATCTGCCGCTGGCGCTGGGTTTGGGCCTGGTGCTGCTGGGTGTGGTGCTGGTGCTCAACGCCTTGGTGTCGCTGCTGAGCCGCTGGCGCGAGCGCGCCGACAGCGCCGATGCAACGCGCTTGACGCTGGTGGCGCAATGAGTGGTCTGCCTGTGAACGCGGTGGTGCCCGCGGTGTGTTTTGACCTGCGCAATGTGCAGGTGCACCTGGGGCCGGCTGGCCGGCTGCATGCCTTGACCGACATTTACCTGCGCATCCAGGCCGGTGAGCGCGTGGCGCTGGTGGGGGCGAACGGCAGCGGCAAAAGCACGCTGCTGCGCACCCTGCATGGGCTGCAGCGCATCAGCGATGGCGAGTTGCACGCGTCACACCAGCAGCGTGTGGCCATGCTGTTCCAGCGGCCCCACATGCTGCGCTTGAGCGTGCGGCTGAACATCCAGCTCGGGCTCTGGCTCAAGGGTGTGGCCTGGCGCGAAACGCGCGAGCTGGCGCTGGCAGCCCTCGACCGCGTGGAGCTCGGTCACATTGCCGAACGCAATGCGCGGGCGCTTTCCGGTGGTCAGCAGCAGCGTGTGGCGCTGGCCCGCGCCTGGGCCTTGCGCCCCGACGTGTGGCTGCTCGACGAGCCCACCGCCAGCCTGGACCCGCACGCCAAGCGCGAAGTGGAGGCGCAGATCGCCGAGTTCACCCTGGGCCATCCGGGGGGCGAGCGCCCACCCACGCTGGTGTTCAGCAGCCACAACCTGGGCCAGGTCAAGCGCCTGGCCAGCCGCGTGATTTACCTGGAGCAAGGGCGGCTGCTGGCCGACCTGCCCGTTGCCGATTTTTTCAACCACGACCTGTTGCGCACGCTGTGCCCGCAGGCCCATTTGTTCGTTCAAGGAGAAAGTTTGTGAATGCATTCCGTCGTCTGACCTTGGTTGCCGCCCTCGGCACCGCTCTGCTGGCCAGTGCCGGCGCCATGGCGCAAAGCATCGTGGTGGCGTCCACCACGTCCACCGAGCAGTCGGGCCTGTTCTCCTACCTGCTGCCCGAGTTCAGACGAGCCAGCGGCATCGATGTGAAGGTGGTCGCACTGGGCACCGGCCAGGCCATCGACATGGCGCGTCGAGGCGATGCCGACGTGCTCTTCGTGCACGACAAGGTGGCCGAGGACAAGTTCGTTGCCGATGGTTTTGCCGACAAGCGCCAGGAGGTCATGTACAACGACTTCGTGCTGATCGGCCCCAAGGCCGACCCAGCCGGCACCAAAGGCAACGACATCGTGGCCGCCATGAAGAAGGTCGCCACGGCCAGCGCGCCCTTCATCTCGCGCGGCGACAAGAGCGGTACGCACGCGGCCGAACTGCGCTTCTGGAAGATGACCGACACCGACGCCAACAAGGGCTCCGGCTACAAAGAGTGCGGCTGCGGCATGGGCCCGGCGCTCAACATCGGCTCCAGCGCTGGCGGCTATGTGCTGGCCGACCGTGGCACCTGGCTCAATTTCAAGAACCGTGGTGATCTCGTGGTGCTGGTGGAAGGTGACAAGCGCCTGTTCAACCAGTACGGCGTGATGCTGGTGAGTGCTGCCAAGCACCCGCAGGTGAAGACGGCCGACGGCCAGAAGTTCGTGGACTGGGTCACCGGCCCGGCGGGTCAAACAGCGATTGCGGGCTACAAGATCGGCGGCGAACAGCTGTTCTTCCCGAACGCGACGAAATGAAGCTCGCCACCGTTGCCAGCGCCGTGGTGGTTTCGACTCTGACGGCTTGTGCAACGCCGCAAGCGCCCGCCATGCAAGAACCTTTGCAGGTCTACGCCGCCGGCAGTCTGCGCGAGGTGTTCACCGAGATCGCGCGCGATCACGAAGCACGCACCGGCCAGAAGATCGCGCTGACCTTTGGCGCTTCGGGCCTCTTGCGCGAGCGCATCGAAAAAGGCGAGGGCGCGCAGGTGTTTGCCTCGGCCGACACCCAGCACCCGCAGCGCCTCGCCTCAGGTGGTGCGTGGACGCCGCCCACCGTGTTTGTGCGCAACAGCCTGTGCGCGCTCACACAGCCCAGCGTGAACGCCACGCCGCAAAACCTGCTGGACACCATGCTCAACCCGGCCGTGAAGCTGGGCACGTCCACGCCCAAGGCCGACCCCTCGGGCGACTACGCGTGGGAGCTGTTCCGCAAGGCCGAGGCGGTGCGCGCTGGCGCCTATGCCGCGCTCGACGCCAAGGCGCTCAAGCTCACCGGTGGGGCCGACTCGCCCAAGCCACCCGCCGGCCGGGGCACCTACGCCTGGGTCATGGACCAGGGCCAGGCCGACGTGTTTCTCACCTATTGCACCAACGCCGTGGCCTCGCAAAAGGAGGTGCCGCGCCTGAAGGTGGTGCAGGTGCCTGCGGCTTTGCAGGTGGGCGCGTCTTACGGCCTCACCGTGAAGCGCGGTGCGCCCGCACCGGCCGAGGCTTTCGCCAAGGCCTTGCTGGCACCCGCCGCGCAGGCCACGTTTGCGCGTTACGGCTTTGGCCAGCCTTGAAGGTTCGTCCCTGCGCCGGCGCGATCTGCTGATCGCGTCGGGCGCGCTCGCTGGGCTGCCCGCGTGGGCGCAAACGCGCAGCATCACCGACGGCGCCGGCCGCCGCGTGAACGTGCCGGCCCGGCTCCAGCGCGTCTTCCCCGCCGGCCCGCCGGCCGCCATCTGGCTCTACACGCTCGCGCCCGACGCACTCATCGGCTGGCCGCGCGCCAATCGGGGCGCCGAGCTGGAGTTTTTGTTGCCGGGCATCGGCAACCGGCCCGAGGTGGGGCGGCTCACCGGGCGTGGCAACACCACCAACCTTGAACAACTGTTGCTCAGCAAGCCCGACCTGATCGTGGACGCGGGCTCGACCCGCCAGACCTTCGCCGAGTTGGCCGACCGCGTGCAGTCGCAAACCGGCATTCCCTACGCGCTGCTGGATGGCCGGTTGGCCTCGGTGGCGCAGGGCTACACGCTGCTGGGGGAACTCACCGGACGGCAAGAGCGCGCGGCGGTGCTGGCGCGTTACACCGCCGACACCTTGCGCACGGTGCGCGAGCGCGTGGCCCGTGCGCCTGCGCAACCCCGCGTGTACTGCGCACGCGGTCCCGAGGGCCTGGAGACCGGGTTGGGCGGTTCGATCAACGTGGAGATTTTCGAGGCCATGGGCATTCGCCATGTGGCCGCCGATTTGCAGGGCGGCCTGGCCACGGTGTCCATGGAGCAGGTGCTCGCCTGGGACCCCGAGGTGATCGTCACCATCGACCAGACGTTTGCGCAGTCCGTGCGCAGCAACCCGCTGTGGCGCAGCGTGAGCGCCGTGAAAACCGGGCGCGTGCACCTCTCGCCCAAGCTGCCGTTTGGCTGGATCGACTTTCCACCCAGCGTCAACCGCCTGCCCGGCCTGTGGTGGCTGGGCAGCAAGGTGTTCCCGGCGCTGTTTCCCGAAGATCTGTCGGTGGTCACGCGCGAGTTTTACAAGTTGTTTTACCAAGTCGACCTGAACGCCGAACAGGTGCAGCGCGTGCTGGCCGGACGGGACTGAACCCATGCGCGGCGGTGTCTTCTGGGCGGTGGGCGTGCTGCTCGCAGGTGTGTTGGTGGCCTTCACCCAGGGCCGCACACCGATCGCGCTGACCGACCTCTGGCAACTGGTGTGGTCCGTGATGCAGGGCGCGCCCGCGCCCAACGAACAGACGCAGACCATCGTGCTGCAGATCCGCGGCCCGCGCGTGCTCGCCGCCATCGCGGTGGGTTCGGCGCTGGCGGTGGCCGGAGCGGCGTTTCAGGGCTTGTTTCGCAACCCGCTGGTGTCGCCCGACATCCTGGGAGCGTCGGCCGGCGCGGCGCTGGGTGCGGTGCTCGGCATCTACTTTTCCATCGGCGTGTTCGGCATCCAGATGGCGGCGTTCGCCGGTGGCTTGCTGGCTGTGGCGCTGGTCTACGGCGTGGGCTCCACCGTGCGCAACAGCGACCCGGTGCTGGTGCTGTTGCTCGCGGGCGTCGTCATCGGCTCGCTGCTGGGCGCGGGCATCGGCATGGTGAAGGTGCTGGCCGACCCCTACAACCAGCTGCCGGCCATGACCTTCTGGTTGCTCGGCAGCCTGTCCGCCACGCACGTGGACGACCTGCCCGCGCTCATCGCACCCGTGGCCGTCGGCACCGTGGTGCTCCTGTTGTTGCGCTGGCGCATGGACGTGATGTCGCTGCCCGAAGAAGAGGCCCGCTCGCTGGGTGCGCGCACCACCGCCCTGCGCCTGCTCATCGTCGCTGCGGCCACGCTGGTCACCGCAGCGAGCGTGGCGGCCGCCGGCATCGTGGGCTGGGTCGGGCTGGTGGTGCCGCACCTCGCGCGGTTCCTCGTGGGGCCGTCGTTCGTGCGCCTGCTGCCCACCTCTGCCGTGCTGGGCGGCGGGCTGCTGCTGTTCATCGATACGCTGGCGCGTACCCTGGCCACGGTGGAGATTCCGCTGGGCATCCTCACCGCGCTCATCGGCTCGCCGTTTTTCATCGTGCTGTTGCGCCGGGCCTCGCGGGGATGGACATGAGCGCCGCGCCGGACCGCTCCCAAGCAAGCTCGCACCGCAGCCCGCAGGGCGAAGGTCTTCCATCGAGCGCGATGCTGGAAGCGGCCGATCTGAGCGTGGGCTACCCCGGCCACGTGGTGGGATCGGACCTCTCGCTCTCGCTGCGCGGCAGCGAGGTGTTGGCGCTGCTCGGCCCCAACGGCTGCGGCAAGACCACGCTGCTCAAGACCTTGCTGGGCCTGCTGCCTGCGCTGGGTGGCACTGTGCAACTGCGGGGCAGGGCGCTGTCGCAATGGCCGCTGGCCGAGCGCGCGCGCGAAATCGCCTATGTGCCGCAAGGCCAGGCCAGCACCTTCGGTTTCACCGCCCTGGAGATGGTGCTCATGGGCCGCACCGCGCACCAGGGGCTGATCGCCCGACCCACCGCGCAAGACCGTGCCATCGCCCACGCGGCGTTGCAGCGCGTGGGCATGGCGCACCTGGCCGATCGGTCGGTGCACCGCATCAGCGGCGGTGAGCGCCAGCTCGTGCTGATCGCCCGCGCGCTGGCGCAGCAGCCACGCGCCGTGCTGCTGGACGAGCCCACCGCCAGCCTCGACTTCGGCAACCAGGGCCTGGTGATGCGCGCCATCCGCACGCTGGCCATCGAAGGCCTGGCGGTGCTGTTCACCACGCACGATCCCAACCAGGCGCTGCGCTGCGCGGACCGTGCCCTGCTCATGCGCGATGGCCGTGTGTTGGCCGACGGCGCGGTGGGTGAGGTGGTCGAGGCCGGGAGCCTGCGCGCGCTCTACAGCGCGGGTGTGGTGCAGCTCGACGATGCAGCGGGTGGACCGCCGGTCTTTCTGCCCGACTTCGGGCGGCCTGGGGCCTGAGCTTCAGCGCCGCTGGCCCAGCGCGAGGATGGAAATACCCGAGGCGATGAACGTGACACCCGCACCGCGGTTGAGCCAGGTGGTGGCACGCGGGCGGTTCGCCAGCCACCCCGAGAGCCGGGACGCAAAGGCGCCGAGCACGGTGAAGATCACGGCGGTGAGCACAGCGAAGATCGCACCGTACACCAGCATCTGCACCGCGACCGACCCACGGCTGGCGTGAACGAACTGGGGAATGAAGGCCAGCACGAACAAGCCGGGTTTGGGGTTGAGCACGTTGGAGAGCAGGCCCACTGCGAAGACCTTGCCCAGGGGTTGCCGGGCGGCGGGCGTGAAGGCGATCAGGCCGTTGGCCGACAAGGCCTTGCAGCCCAGCCACAGCAGGTAGGCCGCGCCGCACAGCTTGACCACCCAGAAGGCCGTGGGTGAAGCCTGGATCACCAGCGTGAGGCCCAGCGTGGCCGCCAGCGTGTGCACCATGATGCCCAGGCCCGCGCCCAACGACGACAGCGCTGCCGCGAGCCGCCCCTGGCTGAGCCCGCGACCGATGGCCAGGATGTTGTCGGGCCCCGGTGCGAAGACCACGATGACCACGGCGGCAAGGTAGGCGATGAGCGTGTCGAGCGGGAACATGAACGCAGTTTAGTGGGCGTCACGGGCTTGTGCGACCATCGCCTTTCGCATTTGAATTTCAACCGTCACACCTCCAGGAGCATCTCATGGGCCTTTTCAGCAACATCCTCGAAAAACTCGGCATGGGCTCGCCCAAGGTGGTGCCCCAGCCACCGGCCGCAGCCCCCTCGGCCGCGCCTGCTGCGGCCCCCGCCGCCGCACCGGCTCCTGCGCCCGTGGCTTCCATCACCATGGTCGACGTGGTCGCGCTCATGGAGCAAAAGGCCGCGGCCAACCCGCAAAAGCTCAACTGGAAAACCTCCATCGTCGACCTGCTCAAGCTGCTCGACCTGGACAGCAGCCTGGCCGCGCGCAAGGAACTGGCCAAGGAACTCTATTGTCCCGACGAGCTGATGGAAGACTCGGCCAAGATGAACATGTGGCTGCACAAGAACGTGTTGGCCCACATCGCGGCCAACGGCGGCAACATCCCCAAAGAACTCATCGATTGATACTTTCGATGCTGGGATGAACCCGAGGCGGGCACCGATTCCCGCCTCGGTGCATTGACAGTGTCATCGCGCTGGCCTTCAATGAATTTTTTCATTGATGGAGATTTGAATGCGCGCAATCTGCTTGGGCTCGATCGTTCTGGCCGTGTTGATGCCCCTGTCGGCCATGGCAGCCGACAGCGCGAGCTGCACGGCTTCTGCCACCGACAAAAAACTCGCGGGAGCAGCCAAGAACTCGTTCATGAAAAAGTGCGAGAAGGACGCCGCTGCCACCTGCGATGCCGCGGCGGTGGAGAAAAAGATCTTCGGCGCCGCGAAGAACAGCTTCACCAAGAAGTGCGTGAAAGACGCTGTGGGCGCTGCGGCCTGATCTGAAGTCGCCCACCGGATGACCGGACCACCCGACTGGATTCGCGCCGCACGCGAACAGTGGCACTGGCGCGGTCACACGCGTCCTCCTTTTGCAGAAGAACCCGCGCCGGGCCAGACCTCGGTGTGGGACTTCCCACGCCCGCCGCAGCTCGCGCCGGACACGCGCGAGGTGGTCGTGCGCTGGGGCAGCCTGGAGGTGGCGCGAACACGGCGCGCCATGCGCGTGCTCGAAACAGGGCACCCGCCCAGCTTTTATCTGCCCTGGGTCGATGTGGCCCGCCACCTGCTCCGGCCAGCAGAGGGGAGCTCGTTCTGCGAATGGAAAGGCCCGGCACGCTACTGGAGCTTGGTGCACGGCGACCGCCGCCTCGCCGGCGTGGCCTGGAGCTACCCCGAGCCGCTGGCCGGCGCCGAGCCCCTGGCCGACTGTGTGGCTTTCTACCCGACCGATCTGGACTGCACGGTGGACGGCCATGCGGTGGTGCCACAGCCTGGTGGGTTCTATGGCGGGTGGATAACGCCGGAGTTGGCCGGGCCGTTCAAGGGCGCGCCGGGCAGCGCGGGCTGGTAGGCGCGGTTGAGCAGCGCACCGTCAGCGCACCACCGCCACACCCTTGATCTGTGCAAACACCGCCTGACCGGGCGCTATGCCCAGGCGGCGAGCCGAGAGCTGGCTGATGCGCGATAGCAGGCGCACCGGCTTGGCCCCTTGGCCCAGCCGCAGGCCCACCAGCACCTGGCCGGGCGAGTCGTCCACCACATCGACCACCGTGGCGTTCAACACGTTGAGCACGCTGCTGTGCTCCGGCGCTTGCAGCGACAGGCTCACATCGCGCGCCTGGATGCGAACTCGCACCGGCGTGCCTTGGGGCAGCGCGGCGCTGCTCGCTTGCGGCAGCAGCAGGCGCCCGCCCTCGAAGGCCAGCTCGCTCAGGGCATCGGCCAGCGAATGGCCCACCGCTTGCGCTTCGATCAAGGCAGCCGCTGCATCGCCACGCGCCAGCGGCAAGTCGAGCCGCGTCATGAGCTCCACCACCGGTCCACTGCACAGTGCACGGCCTTCGCTCAGCAGCACCACATGGTCGGCCAGGCGCGCCAGTTCGTCGCTGGAGTGCGTCACGTACACCACGGGGATGTCGAGTTGCGCATGCAACTGCTCCAGCCAAGGCAAGATTTCGTTTTTGCGCGCCGCGTCGATGGAGGCCAGCGGCTCGTCCATCAGCAGCACACGCGGGCTCGTGGCCAGCGCTCGCGCGATCGCCACGCGCTGGCGCTCACCACCCGAGAGGTCGAGCGGGTGGCGTTCCAGCAGGTGGGCAATGCCCAGCAGCTCCAGCCCGTGGTCCCAGGCGTGGCGGCGCTGCGCAGGTGGCGTGCGCTGGAAGCCGAACAGGAGGTTCTCGCGCACGCTCAGGTGTTCAAACAGGCTGGCCTCCTGGAACACATAGCCCAGCGCGCGCTGGTGCACCGGTCGCATCACGCGCTGCGCCGAGTCTTGCCACAGCTCGCCATCCACGCGCACGACACCGAGGGCCTGAGGCTCCAGCCCCGCGAGCACACGCAAGCACGAAGTTTTGCCCGAGCCCGAGGGGCCGAACAGCACCGTGACCCCGCGCGCGGGCAGGCGCAGGTCCACGTCGAGCAGGAAGCCTGTGCGCTGCAGCCGCGCGGTAAGTTGCAGGCCTTCTCTCATGCAAGGCCCCTGCGCCGGCGGTGGTTGTAAAACTGCAGCGCGAGCAACACCACGAACGAGAAGCCCAGCATCACCGCGGCGAGGCGGTGCGCATCGTCGTACTCCAGCGCCTCCACGTGGTCGTAGATCTGCACCGACACCACGCGCGTCACACCGGGGATGTTGCCGCCCACCATGAGCACCACGCCGAACTCGCCCACCGTGTGGGCAAAACTCATGATCACACCGGTGACCAGGCCCGGCCGGCACAGCGGCAGCACCACCGAGAAGAAGGTGTCGAGCTTCGAGGCGCGCAGGCTGGCCGCCGCTTCCAGCGGCCGTTCGCCCAGTTGCTGCATCGAGTTCAGCACCGGCTGCACCATGAAGGGCAGCGAATAGAACACCGAGGCGATCACCAGCCCGGCAAAGCTGAAGGTGAGCACGCCCAGGCCCAGTGCCTGCGTGAGCCCACCCACCGGGCCGTTGGGCCCCATGAGCACCAGCAGATAGAAGCCCAGCACCGACGGTGGCAGCACCAGTGGCACCGACACCAGCGCACCCACCGGCCGGCTCCACGCCGAGCGGCTGCGCGCCAGCCACCACGCCAGCGGCACGCCCAGCACCAGCAGGATGGCGGTGGTGAGCGCGGCCACCTGCAGCGTGAGGCCGATGGCCTGGAGGTCGGACGGTGTCAGCAGCACGGGTCAGATGTCGTATCCGTAGGAGCGGATGAGGTCCTTGATGTTCGGGCTCTTGAGCAGCTTCATCAAGGCCACGGCGGCTTCGTTGTTGGCGCCGCGCTTGAGCAACACCGCGTCCTGCTGGATCGGCGCGTACAGGTTCTGCGGCACCACCCACATCGATCCGCCTTTGAGCCGACCGCCTTCCAGCACCTGCGACATGGCCACAAACGCGATCTCGGCGTTGCCGGTGAAGGCGAAGTTGTAGGTCTGGCCGATGCTCTCGCCCTGCACCAGCTTCGGCGTCAGCGATGCGGAGAGGCCGAGCTTGTCGATCACTTCGATGGCGGCTGCGCCATACGGCGCCGTCTTGGGGTTGGCGATGGCCAGTTTGCGAAAACCACTGCCCTTGAGCACCGCGCCTTGGCTGTCCACCTTGGCCGCGTCGGCCGACCACAGCACCAGCTTGCCGGTGGCGTAGGTGAAGCGGCTGCCCGGCTGCGCCAGGCCATCGGTGTCGAGCTGGGCGGGCGTCTTGGTGTCGGCCGCGAGCATCACGTCAAAAGGCGCGCCGTTCTTGATCTGCGCGTACAGGCCACCCGTGGCGCCCACGCTGATCTTCAGCGTGTGACCGGTGGTTTTTTCCAGTACCGCGGCTACGGCCTTGATGGGTTCGGCAAAGTTGGCCGCCACCGCCACCCGGGCTTCAGCGGCGTGCAGCGATCCCGCCGTGAAAAACAGCAGGGCGGACAACAGTGAACGTGCGAACATCGGAGCACTCCTCTCAAAAAGTACCGCTATTCCAATTCAGAATAGCGGTGAGTATAGACGGCACCAAAAAGCCCATGGCCACCAGAAAAAACACGCATCCCACGCCCACCGATCTGCCCCAGGCGCTGGCCGATGCCAGCGCCGACAAGCGCCTGGACGTGCTGCGCCACGTGGCCGCCGGCTGCTCCATCTCGCTGGCGGCGCGCCAGGTCGGCATCAGCTACAAGGCCGCTTGGCAGGCCATCGACACGCTGAGCAACCTCAGCGGTGTGCCGCTGGTGGAGCGCACTGTGGGCGGCGTGGGCGGTGGCGGCGCACGCATCACGGCGGATGGCTTGCAACTGCTCGCACTCGCGGCCGAGCTGGCGCGTGCCCGCCAGCAGGTGCTGGCCCGCTTTGCCGGTGGAGCCATCGGCGAAGCCGGCCTGGGCCTGCGCACCAGCATGCGCAACCAGCTCCGCTGCCGCGTGCTGCGCTGCGCGCCGCTCGCCCCCGGCGACCCGATGGTGGTGGTGACGCTGGCCACGCCGGGCGGCGCCCAGCTCGTGTCCAGCATCACGCAGGAGAGCGCTGATCTGCTGGGACTGGCGCCGGGTCTGGCCGTGCTGGCCTTGTGCAAGGCCACCGCGGTGGAGGTGTCGTTGACTGCTTCAAGTGCAGCGTCGGGCGCACTCACCGGCCGCATCGAGCGCTGCTCCCCCGGCGCCCGGCAAGACGAGGTGGTGCTGGCCCTCGATGGCGGCGGTCACTGGGTGGGCTTCGCGCGCCACCCGTTCACGGGGCGGGTGGGCGATGCAGCGGTGGCGGCTTTGATGCCGGCGGCACTGGTGATCGGGTTGGCGGGCTGAGTGCCGTTGGTCGGTGGCGTCCTTCATGCCAAGCGGCTTCACCGCCGTGCCCCGTCGGCTGTCGAGCTGGGTCGGGAACCTTCAGAAGAAGAGCAATCACGGGCTGAATGTATGAATTCTGGCCTGTCAATGCGCCATGAAATAAACGCTTCTGATGCACCTTTTGCGATGGGGCCGCCATCGACAATGCAGCCAGACAACCAGGAAACGGATCAGCGATGTGGAATGAAATCTGGGCGACGGTTCGGCAGGAGTTTTCAGACATCGGCAATGCCGAGGACCTGACGAGAATCTGTCTTCGGCTCTCGGTCGCGCTGCTGCTTGGCGCCTTGCTGGGCTACGAACGTGAGTCGGTGGGGGCGGCTGCCGGGCTGCGCACCCACATGCTGGTGGCACTGGGCTCGGCCCTCTTCATGGTCATTCCTCACCAGGCGGGCATGCGCATCGAAGACATGTCCCGCGTCATGCAAGGTGTGACCGCCGGTATCGGATTCCTGGGCGCGGGCGCCATCATCAAGTTGAAGGACGAATCGGTCAAAGGCCTCACCACAGCAGCCGGCATCTGGCTCACTGCGGCGGTGGGCGTGGCCGCGGGCATGGGGCTGGAAGCCACGGCCGTGGTGAGCGCCGCGTTTGGCTGGATCGTGCTGTACCTGCTGAGAAAGGTGCAGGGCTGACGGCGGCTGCTGGCTGACCGAGCGCCTGGATTGGGGGGTCAGCTGCCCAGGAACCTGGGTTGCCGCTTCTCCAGAAAGGCAGAGCAGCCCTCGTGCGCATCGTCGCTCTGCAAGACCAGGCTGATGGTGGCCATCTCGTGAGCGAGCGCCGCGCTCAGCGGCATGTCCGCGCCGTGGAGCATGCTGCTCTTGAGCAGGCGCAGCGCCCAGGGTGATTTGTCTGCGATGCGCTGTGCCAGGGCCATGCTCTCGTTCATCAAATCCGCCCGGGGCACCGCGCGGTTGACCAACCCCAGTTGAACGGCCTCGCCGGCCGAGATGAAATCGCCGGTGAACATGAGCATCTTGGCGTGGCACAACGGGATCTGGCGCATCAGGCGCTGCGAACCACCACCACCCGGAAACAGGCCCAGCTTGATTTCAGGCAGACCCAGCTTGGTGTCGTCTGCCATGAGCCGGAGGTCGGTGGTGAGAAGGAATTCGGCACCGCCGCCCAGCGCCCAGCCGTTGACCGCTGCGATGGTGGGCTTGGCGCTTTCCTCGAACCGGCGGAACACCCGGTGCAGCACCACGGCAAAGTCCTGGTAGTGCGCCAGGCCCCGGCGGCTGTTGAGGTCGGCGATGTTGCCCCCGGCGACAAAGGTGCGCTCATCGCAGCCGGTGATCACGAGCACCCGCACAGCGGGGTCGGCCTCCAGTTGGTTGAGTGCCTCCTCCATGGCCAGCACCATGGGGATGTCCAGCGTGTTCATGGTCTTCGGGCGGTTGAAGGTCATCACGCCCACCGCACCCTCGGTGCGGGTCAATACATGGGGTTCGCTCATGGGGTTCCTCGTGTTGTCCACACCGCTCAGTGCGTCCGTGGTTTGTCGCGCTTTTTCCAGTGCCGCAGGTCGATCACCCCGGTGGCCGTCCGCGGGTCCACGCCGTCGGAGAACAGCTGGTGCTTCTGCACCTTCTGCGTGCCGGTGGTGGGAATTTCATCGGTGAAGAACAGCCACCCTGGTGTCTTGAAATACGACAGCAGGTTGTTGCAGTGGTCAAACAACGCCCGCACCAGCGGGTCGTTCTCGTCAGACGCCGCCGAGTGCCCGGGCTTGAGCACAACACACGCCAGGACTTCCTCTTCTCGCACCTCGTCCTTGACCGCCATGACGGCCGCTTGCGCCACCGCAGGGTGCGTCTGCAGGGCCGCCTCGACTTCGGCCGCGGCGATGTTCTCGCCCGAGCGCCGGATGATGTTCTTGCGCCGCTCCAGAAAGTGCAGCAGGCCATCCGGATCGCGCACGACGATGTCGCCGGTGTGGAACCAGCCGCCTCGCCAGGCGTGTTCGGTGGCGACTTCGTCGTGCAGGTAGCCGCTGAACGCGTCCTTGCGCGGCGTGGCCGCCGAGTGGCGCACGAGCAGTTCGCCCGGCGTGCCATCGGGCACGTCGTCGCCCGCGTCGCTGGCCACGCGCACCTCCAGACCGGGCTGTGCGCGTCCGATCGCCCGTGTGCCCACCTGACGGGGTTCGTCGGCATCGAAGACGGCACGAACGTATTCCGTCATGCCCCAGATCTCGATCAGGGGATAACCAAAGCGCTGTTCAAACGCGGCGTGGCGCTGCGGGTCCACGCCGGCACCGATGGCAAATCGCACCCGGTGCTTGCGCTCCAGCGCATGCTCGGGCTGGTTGAGCAGCATGGGAACCACCACCCCCAGGTAGTGCACCACCGTGGCTTGCGATTCGTGGACCTCGGTGAACCAGCGCGACGGTTGGAAGCGGTCGGTCTGCACCTGGCAGTTGCCCTTGAGGAGTGCGCAGTAAAAGGAGAACACCGACGCGTTGACGTGGAACACCGGCAGTGGGTTGTAGATGCGCTCGCAGGCTTCGCCGAACGCAATGAGCCCGCCCCGCGTGGCATACCAATGCCCGGCCGCCAGCTCGTAGCGGTGGGACAGCACACACCCCTTGGGTCGCCCGGTGGTGCCCGATGTGTAGAGCAGGCTGGCCACCGAAGCCGCCTCGACCACGGTGGAGGTAGCGGGTCGCCGGGGGCGTGGCAGGGGAAGATCGGCTTCCTGCAGCGTCACCACGGCCGGTCGCGGGCTGCCGAGTGACAGCGCCTGCTGCAACAGCGGCACGAGACTGTCCAGCACCACCACCAGATCCAGCTGGGCGTGCCCGACCACATAGGCCATCTCCTGGGGTCGGTGGTCGGGGTTGAGGGGCACGCAGCACACCCCCAGCGCGTTCATGGCCAGCTTGTGCAGGAAATGCTCCAGCCGGTTTTCCAGCAGCAGTCCGACACGGTGCCCGACGCCGTAACCCGCGCTGGCATAACGCTCCATCAGGCCGCGGACCCTGGAAGCCGTCTGCGCATAGGTCCATTCCAGCCCCTGGGGGGCGCAGGACCGCTCAGGGTTGGCGGGTGTCGCCAGGAAAGGCTGGTCTCCGTACCGAAGCGCTGCCTCGAAGAAGACCTCGCCCACCGTGGACGTTTCGTGGATGTCAATCATGCGGCGTGCCTGCAAGAGGAGAGGTTGCCCGTCAGAGTCGCAAGACGCCGTAGCCTTCCTGGCCGAAGGGCGCGTTGAGCGAGGCGATGATGGCCATGCCCAGCGCGTTGCGCGTGTCCACCGGGTCCAGGATGCCGTCGTCCCACATCTCGGAGGTGGAGTAGTAGGCGTCGCTCTCGGCCTGGAAGCTCTCCAGCACCGGTTGGCGGATCTCGGCAATCTGTTCCTCGCTGAGGTGCTCGCCGTGGCGCTGCAGCTGGCGGATCTTGACGTCGGCCAGCGTGTTGGCCGCCTGCTCGGCGCCCATCACCGCGATCTGCGACTGCGGCCACATCCACAGAAAGCGGCCATCGAACGCCCGCCCGCACATGCCGTAGTTGCCGGCGCCGAACGAGCCGCCAACGATGACGGTGAACTTGGGCACCGTGCAGCCGACCTGGGTCATGATCATCTTGGCGCCGTCCTTGGTGATGCCGCGTTCCTCGTACTCGCGCCCCACCATGTAGCCGGTGATGTTCTGCAGAAAGACCAGGGGCGTGCGGTCGCGGTCGCACAGGCGCATGAAGTGCGCGGCCTTGAGTGAGCTGTCGTTGAACAGCACGCCGTTGTTGGCCACGATGCCGACCTTGCAGCCCCAGATGCGCGCGAAGCCGCAAACCAGCGTGGTGCCGTAGCCAGGCTGGTACTCGTGGAAGTGGCTGCCGTCGACGATGCGGGCGATCACCTCGCGCATGTCGAAGCCGGTCTTCCAGTCGGTGGGGATGATGCCGTAGAGCTCCTTCGGGTCGTAGTGCGGTGGCTCGGGCTCGATCCGGTCAATGCGCTGCTTTTGCACCGGTGTGGTCTGGGCAAAGATGTCGCGTGCAATGGCAAACGCGTGCGGCTCGTCGTCGGCCGCGTAGTCGCAGGTACCCGAGACGGTGGTGTGCATGTCGGCGCCACCCAGGGCCTCGGCACTGACCACCTCGCCCGTGGCGGCCTTCACCAGCGGCGGGCCACCCAGGAACACGCCACCGTTGCCGCGCACGATGACGCTGTAGTCGCACAGCGCCGGGATGTAGGCGCCACCCGCCGTGCAATGCCCGAGCACCACGGCGATCTGCGGCACGCCCATCTTGGACAGGGTGCACTGGTTGCGGAAGATGCGCCCGGCCGTGTAGCGGTCGGGAAAGAGATCGGCCTGCAGCGGCAGGAAACCGCCGGCGCTGTCGCACAGGTGGATCACCGGCAGGCGGTTCTCGATCGCGATGTCCAGCGTGCGCACGATCTTCTTGACCGACAGCGGGTACCACGCGCCGCCCTTGATGCTGGGGTCATCGGCGTGGATGACGACCTCGCGGCCGTGCACGATGCCGATGCCCGAGACCTGGCCAGCGCCGTGCACGTCGCCGCCATACGACTTGTTGGCGACCAGGGCACCGATCTCCAGAAACGGCGTGCCCGGGTCGAGCAGCAGCTCCAGGCGCTCACGCACGGTGAGCTTCTTGTGTTTGTGCAGGCGGTCGATGTCGCGCTGCGGACGAACGTTGCGAGCCTGGTTCAGGCGTTCGTGCAACTGCTCGACGCGCTGCGTCATGGCGGCGTGGTTCTGGCGGAAGTTGTCCGAGCCTGTGTCCAGGCGGCTGTTGATGCGGCTCATGCCGGTGTCTCCTCGGGTCGCACGCGGGCCAGCACGGCGCCGCGCTGGAAGGTCTGGCCGGGCTGGAAGGGCAGGTCCTCCAGCGTGCCGCTTTGGGGCGCCTCAATGGTCATCTGGAGCTTCATGCTCTCGATCACCAGCAAGGCTTCACCGGCCTGCACAGCGCTGCCGGGCTCGGCCACCCAGCTCACCACCACGCCGGGCATGGGCGCGCTGGCGGTTCCCTGGGCCACCGCGCCGCTGGCGGTGGTGCTGCGCGTGGGGTCCACCCGCTCGATCACGCAACTGCGCCCGTTGAGCTGCAGGTACACCTCGTCACCGTGGGTCACCACGTGCACGTGGGCCGGTCGCGCTTCGACCAGGGCGGCGTAGTGGGTGGCATCGAGGGCCCGAACCGGGGACGCCGTGCCGTCGACGTTGAGGGTGCTGCCGTGCTTGAGCACCTGATGGCGCCGGCCGGGGTCGGATCGGAAGACGTAGCTTGTCATGGGGTGTCGTGGTGTTGGGGTGGGCGTCGGGATCAGTTGTGCCAGGCGCCCATGGCCGCATAAACGGCGGGGATGTCGCAGGCATGGCTTTCGCGGCTGGCGGCGGCTGCCACGGCCAACAGCGCGCGTCGTTCGTCCTCGCTCCAGTCGCGCGGGCGCAGCTCGGCCTTGTGGCGTTCCAGAAAGCCGGTGTCGGTGGCGCCGGCCTGGAAGGCCGGATGGGCCAGCACGCGACCGAGAAAGTCGGTGTTCACGGTCACACCCAACATGAGGGTGTCCTGCAGCGCCTGGCGCAGCCGGGCGATCGCCAGCTCTCGCGTGGCGCCATGCGCGATCAGCTTGGCCAGCATGGAGTCGAAGTCGGCGCCGACGCGGGCGCCCTGGGTCACGCCATTGTCGAAACGGATGCCGGGCCCCTGCGGCTCGCCGAGCAGCAGCACCTGGCCGGTGTCGGGCACAAAGCCCGCGTCCGCGTCTTCGGCCAGCACGCGGCATTCGATGGCGCTGCCGTGCCAGCGCACCTCGTCCTGGCGCAACGGCAGCGGCTCGCCCTGGGCCACGCGCAACTGCCACTCGACCAGATCCAGACCCGTCACCATCTCGGTGACCGGGTGTTCCACCTGCAGCCGCGTGTTCATCTCGAGGAAATAGAACTCGCCCGTGGGCGAGACGATGCATTCCACCGTGCCGGCGTTGATGTAGCCGGCCGCACTGGCCAGGCGCACCGCGGCGTCGCAAATGCGCTGGCGCAACTCGGGTGTCAGCGTGGGCGCAGGGCTTTCTTCGATGAGTTTCTGGAAGCGCCGCTGGATCGAGCACTCGCGTTCACCCAGGTGGATGAGCTGGCCCTGGGTGTCGCCAAACACCTGCACCTCGATGTGCCGAGGCTCCTCAACAAACCGCTCGGCCAGCAAACGCCCGTCGCCAAAGTAGCGCTGGCTCTCGGCGCGGGCGGTGGCGATGGCCTGGTGCAGGGTGGCGGCCTCGCGCACGATCTGCATGCCCTTGCCACCACCACCCGCCGCGCCCTTGATGAGCAGTGGAAAGCCGATCGCCGCCGCACGTTCGGCGAAGTGTTGTGGGTCTTCTGCTTCGTCGGCCGACGGCGTGACCGGCACGTTGTGGCGCTGGGCGAACTGGCGCGCGGTGATCTTGTCGCCCATGAGCTCGATCACATGGGCTGGCGGCCCCACGAAGGTGAGTCCCGCCTCCGCAACCGCCCGGGCAAAACCGGCGTTCTCGGACAGGAAGCCGTAGCCGGGGTGGATGGCGTCGCAGCCGCTGGCGATGGCGGCCTGGATCAGCGCCGGACCGTCGAGCCATGCCGACACCGGGGGTTCGCCGTGCAGTTCGACCGTCTCGTCGGCCACGGTCAGCGCCGGGCCATGGCGGTCTTTGGCGTGCCAGGGCACGACGGTGGAGATCCCCATCCGTCTCGCGGTGCGCACGATCCGCAGCGCGATCTCGGCGCGGTTGGCGATGAACAGCTTGCGTATGGTCATGTTGGCTTTTTCCTGCGGGATCGGGCGGGCGCGGCACCTGCCTTTTCGTTGAAAGAAGGTTTCGGCGCGGCGGGCGTGGCCATCACCGCCTGTTCGATCTGGTCCAGGCGCTCCCGCACCTCGTCGAGCACCTGGCCGATGTGGCTGCGCGCGGACGACGCGACCACCGGCGAATGCGCGCGGCCGTCGGGCAGCAGCGGACCCAGCACCATGGCGGTGTACCGGTCGGCCATGGTCTCGACGTCGACCGTGCCCCGACCGAACAGCGTTCCCCACATGCGGTGCTCGATGCCGCCGTAGACCATGGAGCGCAGCAGCTCGACATCGGTGTCGGCACTGAGCTCACCGTCGGCAATCGCGTCCTGCACGGTGCGCAGCAGGAAGGCGGTGTAGCGCACATGCAGGTCGTGCAGCACCGACTGGAAATACTCGGGACCGGTCCGCACCTCGTGCAGCACCAGCCTGGAGAGGTTGGGTTCTTCCACATAGACGCGCAGGTGGCGCCAGATCAGGAAGCGCATGCGGCTGCGCACGCCGTGCAGCCGCGAGAACTTGTCTTCCAGGTCGGCGATCAGCGGCTCGTACATGCCGCGCAGCACGGCATTGAGCAGGTCCCGCTTGGACGGGTAGTAGGTGTAGACCAGGCCCTCGACCACGCCCACCTTGGACGCGATCTCGCTGACGGAGGAGCGGTCGAAACCTTTTTCCAGGAACACGTCGCGCGCGGCTTCCAGAATTTCGGCAGCACGGCGCATGCGTCGGGGTGTTTGCGGGCCGACCGGCTGGGCATAGTCGGCGGGTGCAGCGTCGGTTTCGATGGCGGTGGCGCGGGTTTTGAGGGTCATGGCAAGGTGTCCAGTACAGCGGTGGGGATCTCGACCTCCAGGTCGAGCAACATCTGTGCAAACGCCTTGCCCTGGGGGTCGTAACGCAAAGATGCCACACCGCCACCACCCAGCGCCCGCTCCATCACGAAATTCAACGCGAGCAGACCCGGGAGTTCGTAGCGCGTCACGGGGCCCAGGGCCACGTGCGAAAAGTAGCTGGCCACCACGGGCGCGCCCAGCACCCGCCGCAGTTCCGCATAGGCCGCCGCAGAGCGCGCGATGATGCCCACGTTGGAGCTGTCGCCTTTGTCACCGCTGCGTCCGTGCGCCAGGCGCAGCAAGGGCACACGCGTCGTGGGACCGTCTGGTGTCGTGGCACTCGGCCGTTCTGCCGGCGGCGCCGGGGGCTGGTCTTGCGCGGTCGGCTGGTGGGGCGTGAAGGCCAGGGGCTGGCCGTCCAGCGACACCCTGGGCGCCACCCGCGACTGCGCGATCAAAAAGGAAAACAGGCGGACCACCGGCGAAGGGCTGGGCCGCCCCGCGGCAAAGCCGGTGATGCCCTGCGCCATGGCCGTGGCCGATGGGGCGATCTCGCGCGCCAGCAGTTCCAACGCCTCGCGCTGCGGGTGTTTGGCGGCCAGCTTGAGCACCACCTCACGGCTGTGCCGGGTGCGTGCGTGGGGCCCGTAGGTGGACTCGGCGCCCAGCACCTCCAGGCTGGTCTCGGTGAAGCCGGGCAGACCACGTTCGCCCAACAGGCGGGTGCAGCGCTGAAGGATGGACTCGCCGACGCGGCTGGCTTTGTCTGCTGCCTGGTGGCCGCCGATCATCAGCGTGCCCAACAGGCGCCAGCCATCGCTCCAGGTGGCGCTGACCTTGTAGCTGGCGGGCGCCGGTGTGCCGCGCGCGCCGCTGACCCGCACGCGGTCCGTGCCGTCCTGCGCCAGGCGCACTTCGCTGAAGTCGCACACCACGTCGGGCAGCAAATAGCGCCGGGGGTCGGCGATCTCGTAGACGATCTGTTCGCCCACGGTGCCGGGCACGACCAGGCCGCCGGTGCCGGGCGGTTTGGTGATGACCACGCTGCGACCGTCGGGCGCGCATTCGGCGATGGGAAAACCCATGTTGTCCCAGCCGGGCACCGATTGCCAGTCGGTGAACAGGCCGCCGGTGCACTGGGTGCCGCATTCGATGATGTGCCCCGCCAGGCTGCCGGTGGCCAGCTTGTCCCAGTCGCTCCAGTCCCAGCCGAATTCGTGCACCAGCGGGCCCAGCGTGACCGCACTGTCCACCACCCGGCCGGTGATCACGATCTGTGCGCCGGCGTCCAGTGCCGCGGCGATCGGCTGTGCACCCAGGTAGGCGTTGACGCTGAGGAAACGCGCGGGCATGGGCTCGCCGCTGAACATCTCGCGGGTGTCTTCGGCCCGCAAAGCCTCCACCTGGTCGGTGAGGTCGTCGCCCTCGACCACGGCGATGGGCAGGGTGATGCCCTGCGCTTGCAATGCTGCTGCGAGGGCGCTGGCACAGGCCTGCGGGTTGACGCCGCCGGCGTTGGCCACCACGCGAATGCCTTGCGCCTGTATTTGGGGCGCCAACTGGGCGATGACCTTGACGAAGTCGGGCGCGTAGCCGGCCTCGGGCGATTTGGCGCGGGCGCGCGCCAGCAGCGACATGGTGATTTCGGCCAGGTAGTCGAACACCAGATAGTCGATCTGCCCGTGCTGCACCAACTGGGCGGCGCCGGCTTCAGAGTCTCCCCAAAAGCCACTGGCGCAGCCAATGCGAAGAGGACGGTCTCGGTGAACGCGGGGGGCTGCAGTCATGTCGGTTGCTTATCGGTTGGTCCACACGGGGGCGCGCTTTTCGGTGAAGGCCCGCATGCCTTCCTTGCAGTCTTCGCTCTGCGACATCACGGGCAACACCATCTGCGCCAGGTTGAGGGCATCGTCGAGGTTCAATCCGCTCATGGCGGAGAACGCACGCCGGCCCATGCGCAGGGCCACCGGCGAGTTGGCCGCCAGCTGGTTCACCAGCGCGTCCACCGCGGCGTCGAGGCCGGCCGCTGGCACCACGTGGCCCAGGATGCCCAGCTCCAGCGCCTTCGCGGCCGGGAATCGCTCGGCGAGAAAACACATCTCCTGCAAGCGCCGGCGCGGGATCACGCGCATCAGCAGCGGCAGGATCATCATGGGAAAGACACCCACGCGCGCTTCCGTTGTGCCGAACCGGGCGGTGTCCACGCCGATGGCGAAGTCGCAGGCGCAGATCAGGCCGACGCCACCGCCGAAGGCGCTGCCATTGACGCGCGCAATGATGGGCAGGTGGCAGCGGTCCATGGCGCGAAAGAGCTCGGCAATCGGGTTGTCAAAGCGGCCCGGGTCCAGGGCGAAGGGCGATCCATCGGCGCCCGGTTTGAGCTTGCCGCCCGCGCAGAAGGTCTGTTCACCCGCCCCGCTGAGCACGATGGCGCGCACACCCTCCATGGCTTCGGCGGCCAGCAGTGCGTGGCGCAGCTCGTCCATGACGGCATCGGTCATGGTGTTGTGTTCGGCGGCGCGGTCGATGGTGATGTGGCAGGCCAGGCCACGGCGCTCCACCAGCACTTGCGGGGTCTTTGCACTCAAGGTGTTTCTCCTTCAGCGGGTTGGGAAAAAGCCTGCGGTGGTTGGTAGAGCGGGAAGCCGTTGTAGGTGAAGTCCTGTCGGGCGGGTTCCAGCTTCCAGGTGTGGCGCGCGGTGGGCACGCCGCCGTCCACGCGGATGACCGCGCCACTGATGAAGCCGGCCGCGGGCGACAGCAGGTAGGTCACGGCGGACGCCAGTTCGGCCTCGGTGCCGAAGCGCTGCAGCGGGACCTTGGTGCGCAGCCCGCGCAGCAGTTCCTGGTAGGTGTCGTCGTAGGTGTCGATGCCGGCCGAAGCGATCCAGCCCGGCGCCACCGCGTTGACGCGCACGCCGGCGCAGCCCCATTCGCAGGCTGCGGTTTCGGTGAAGGTCAGCACCCCGCCGCGCGCGGCGCCCGAGTGGCCCATGCCGGGCAGGCCGCCCCAGATGTCGGCCAGCATGTTCACAATGCTGCCGCCGTGTTGTTCCATCCACTGCACGTAGCACTCGCGCGAGAACAGGAAGGTGCCGTGCAGGTTGTTGCGCACCACCACGTCCCAGCCCTTGAGGCTGATGTCGCGCAGGGCGGCCGGGTATTGGCCGCCCGCGCAGTTGAACAGGCCGTGGATCGCGCCGTGCGTGGCGAGGATGTCGGTCACCGTCTGCTGCACCGACGCTTCCTCGCGGATGTCGCAGCTGTGCAGCGAGACGCGCCCGCTGGCCTCGGGGTAAGCCGCCTTCAGCTCGGCCGCCACCGCCTCCAGCTTCTCGCGCTTGCGACCGACCAGCGCCAGGCCGGCGCCCAGGCTGGCCAGTTCGTGCGCGGCGCACCGGCCCAGGCCGCTGCCGCCGCCGGTGACGACGATGGTCTGGCCCTCGAAGAGGCCGGGCCGAAACACCGAGCGGTAGCGCTCGGCGTCGGTCGATGGAGCTGAGGAGGCTTGCGACATGGCGGTGAGGTCAGTAGCTGGTGAAATCCGTCACCGACTTGACCGTGGCGTTCTTCGGGTCGGTCTGGAACAGCTTGATCGGCAGCACGGCCTGCGCCTTGGGGTTGTCGAAGGACAGCGGACCGGTGAGACCACCGGTGTCGAAGTTCTTGAGCTTGTTGAGCTGTTCGACCACGCAGACGCGGGTGACGGTGGCGCCGCAGCGGCGGATGCCTTCGGCGAGCACCAGGGTGCCGACATAGCCGCTGACGGTGTAGCGGTTGAAGTTGGCGTGGTCGTCCGCATTCAGGTACTGCTTGGCGTTCTCCATCAGCTTCATGCCGGCGGGGTCGTAGTTCGATGCGTAGTAGTCGGGGATCAGGTATTCAAAGCCCGATGGCGCAGCCAGCTTGACGGCGGCCGGCAGCTGACCCGCCCAGAGCGTGCCGATCAGCGGTGTCATCCCGAGGCGGCGGAACTCGCTCATGATGGCGGCGGACTCGGTGGTCAGCGTGCCCAGGTAGACGGCGGTGACGCCTTTCTCCCGCAGGTTGAGCACCTCGGCTGAAAAGTCCTTGGCGCCGCGCTTGAACGGGATCTCGGCCACGCTGGCCACGCCATGCTGTTTCACCGCCTTCTGGTAGCCGGCCAGCAGCGCTTTGCCGAAGTCGTCGTCCTGGTAGAGGATGCCGAACTTGCCGTTCTTCTGACCCATCTTCTCGACCATGTGGTTGATGGGTACAAAGCCGGCCCAGTCGTAGTCGGGGCCGATCATGAAGACGGTCGGCCGGCGCGGGTTGACCACCGCCGGGTTGGGGGCCATGTGAACGATGGTGGGGATCTTCGCTTCCTCGATGGTGGGCAACATGGCCACCATGTGCGAGCTGCCGGTGGTGCCGGTCAACGCGAACACCTTGTCGGAGTCGATCAACTTCTTCACCGCCGACACCGAGCGCGCGGGCACGTAGCCGTCGTCCTCGTAGATGGCGCGCAGTTTGCGGCCGTTGATGCCGCCCTTGGCATTGATCTCGGCGATGGCCAGCTTGGAGCCGGCGGCACCGGCCTTGCCGATCAGCGAGGCCGGACCGGACATCGGCTGCACCTCGCCGAGCAGGATTTCGGTGGCGGTCACGCCCACGTCCTGGGCGCCGGCCGCACCGGCACCGATGGCCAGGACCAGCATCGAACAACGGCTCAGGCGCCGCGTCCACGTCAGAATCGAATCACCTTGCATTTCTGTCTCCTCTTGTGAATCGGCCGGGCCGGGGAATTCCGGCGTCGTGCCACGCTGCCAAAGTCCCCGTCCCGTTCATTGAGACAGGGGCCACTGCACCCAGAAGCGCTTGACCTTTCGCCAGATACCCGCCAGACCCTCGGGCTCCAGGCGCAGGAAAAGCAGGATCACCACGCCATACATCAAGCCCTTGATTTCGTAGATGCGGTCGGACATCAAGGTGGTGAAGCGGTCGCCTGCGAGCGAGAAACCGAAATTCAGGAGTTCGGGCAGCAGCAGGATCAGCGCGGTGCCCAGCAAGGCACCGTGCACCCGGCCCATGCCGCCCACGATGATCATGGCCAGCGCCTCGATGCTGATCAGGATGCTGAAGGTGTCCACGTTGATGTAGCGCGTCTGCAAGGCCACCAGTGCACCGGCCACCCCGGTGTAGAAGGCGCTGACCATGAAGGCCAGCAGCTTGTAGCGCATCAAGTTGATGCCCATGGCCCGCGCGGCGATGTCGTGGTCCCGCACCGCCAGCCACGCACGGCCGATGCGCGAACGCATGAGGTTGAGCGTGATCAGCACGAACAGCACCAGCATGGCCAGCGCCACATAGAAGAAGGGCTGGTCGCTCTTCACCTCATAACCCACCAGCACCAGGGGATTGACCGCCATGCCTTCCGAGCCACGCGTGATGTCTTCGGCAAACAGCACCAGGTGGCGCACGATGAAGGTGAAGGCCAGCGTGGTGATGGCCAGATACAGCCCCTTGAGCCGCAGCGAGGGAACGCCGACCACCAGGCTGGCGATGGCGGCCACCGCGCCGGAGGCAAAGATGGCCAGCCAGGCCGGGAAGTGGTAGTCGGTGGTCAGGACGGCCTGCGCGTAGGCGCCGATCAGCAGGAAGCCCGCATGACCCAGCGAGATCTGCCCCGTCACGCCGGTCAGCAGGTTCAGCCCCAGGATGCCGATGGCCATGACGAAGATGACCGACAGGATGCCCAGGCCGTGCGAGCCCAGCACCAGCGGCGCGCACGCCAGCAGCAACAGGCCGACCCCCGACCAGACCCAGGTG
>JBKBWW010000047.1:0-25591 GCA_046314475.1 Hydrogenophaga sp. | reverse complement strand
CCGCGCGCCGGCAAGCGCCTGCGCGCGGTGTTCTCGGTGGTGGGCATCTTTGCCTGTGGCGTCATCGCGTACGCCACCTGGCCACTGCTCAGCCGCGCCTGGGGCAACGACGAGTTCCTCGGCATCGAAGGCATCTTCACCTTCCCCACCTGGCCCATGCGCCTGGTGGTGCTCGGTGGGGCGGCGCTGGCGGCCATTCAATACGCCTTGTTGGCGGTCCAAGACTGGCGCGAAGCCGGAGAGCACGCATGACCGAACTGCACATCGGCATCGCCGCCATCGTCTGCATGCTGGCGGGCATCTACTTCGGCATGCACATCGGCATCGCGCTGATCGCGACCTCGTTCGTGAGCGTGTGGCTGATCAAAAGCCCCGAGGTGGCGGCGCGTTTTGTGGCCGCCTCGGCCAACGACGCGATCCGCGACTATCTGTTCGGCGTCATTCCACTCTTCGTGCTCATGGGCATGCTGGTGAGCGTGTCGGGGGTGGGGCGAGACACGTTCGACGTGTTCCAGTGGCTCCTGCGGCGCATCCGGGGCGGTCTGGGCCTGGCCACGGTGGCGGCCAACGCGGTGTTCGCCGCCATCACCGGCATCTCCATCGCGTCGGCCTCGGTGTTCACCAAAGTGGCGGTGCCCGAGATGATCCGCCACGGCTACACGCCACGTTTTTCGGTGGGTGTGGTGGCGGGCTCGTCGGTCTTGGGCATGCTCATCCCGCCCAGTCTGCTGATGATCATTTACGGTGTGCTGGCCGAAGAATCGATTGGCCGCATGTTCATCGCCGGCATCATTCCCGGAGCCTTGCTGGCGTTGGGTTTCTGCGTGCTGATCGTGGGCATGGCGTGGCTGGTGCCGCACAAGGTGGGCACGCCCGAAGCGCTGGCCGGTGTGGGTGCGGGCATCGAAGAAACGCCGCTGACCGCAGCCATCAAGTTCGTGCCCATCCTGCTGCTCATCACGCTGGTGCTCGGCGGTTTGTACGCGGGCTTTTTCACGCCCACCGAAGCGGGCGCTGTGGGGGCGGCGGGCGCGCTGGTGATTGCGTTGGTGCGCGGTCGCCTCACCTGGAAGAAGCTGTGGCAGGTGCTGGTGGAAACCGGCTTTGTCTCGGTCTCGGTGCTGTTCCTCATCATCGCGGCCATGCTGTACAGCCGCATGCTCGCCCTCACCGGCATGCCATCGGCCGTGACCGAAGGCATCACCCACATGGGTCTGGGTCCTTGGGGCTTCCTCTTCATGTACGTGCTGATCGTGATCGCGCTGGGCTGCATCATCGATTCGGTCTCCATCATGCTGATCATGTTGCCCATCGTGCTGCCGATCGCGCGCGCCTTCGGCATGGACGTGGTGTGGTTCGGCGTCATCACCGTGGTGGCGGTGGAAATCGGCTTGCTCACGCCGCCCTTCGGCGTGTCGGTCTACACCGTCAAGTCGGCGCTCAACGACCCGCGCATCACCGTGCGCGACATCTTTGCCGGCAGCTTTCCGTTCGTGCTGATGATGGTCGTCGTGCTGGCCATCCTGGCCGCGTTCCCCAGCCTGTCCACCTGGCTGGCCTACCTCTGAGACATCCCCATGCTGTTCACTTTCATCCTGATCGACAAACCCGACACCGCCGCGCTGCGCACGGCAGTGCGTCCGCCCCACAAGGCCTACTTGGCCGCCGTGGCCGACCGCATCGCGTTTGCCGGGCCCTTCGTGCACGACGACGGGGTCACCATGCTGGGCAGCCTGCTGGTGATCGACTTCCCCTCGCGCGACGCGGCCCACGCCTGGCTCGCCGACGAGCCTTTCACGAAAGCAGGGCTGTACGGCAGCGTCTCGGTGCAGGCCTTCGTGAACCTCTGGCCCCAAAAAGCCGGCTTCCCACCCGCCGCCTGAACACCATGCTCAAACACATCGTGATGTGGAACATCCAGGGCGGTCCCGACGGGGGCAAGGCGGCCGCGATCGAGCGCGTGCGGGCCGCTTTCGAGACCCTGCGCGGCAAGATCCCCGGCCTGATTCACATCGAGATCGGGGTGGACCGCAGTGGCGTCGACTACGCCTGCGACGTGGTGCTCTATTCCGAGTTCGAATCGCAGGCCGCGCTGGACGCCTACGCCACACACCCCGAACATTTGCGTGTGCGCCAGGCCATCGAGGGCCTGCGCGTGGCGCGTCACCAGGTGGACTACACGGCCTGAAGCACCCGCCGATAATCCACCCACCCCAACGAGCCCGCTCCGTGAAGCGGGCTCTTCTTTTGTCTGCTGCCCGTGGCCCTGACCCTCATCACCGATCCCTTCTTTTACGCCGTGGCGATCCCGGCGGTGCTCTTGCTCGGCGTGAGCAAGAGCGGCTTTGGCGCCGGATTCGGTTCGCTGGCCGTGCCGATGATGGCGCTGGCGGTCACCGTGCCCCAGGCCGCGGCCATCCTCATGCCGGTGCTGCTGCTCATGGACCTGCTGGGCATGGCGGCGTTTCGCAAAAACGTGGACCGGCGCCTGCTGATGTTCCTGCTGCCCTTTGGCCTGGCCGGCATCGTGGTCGGGGCGCTGCTGTTCAAGCTGCTGGACGCGCGCATGGTGGCCGGCATTGTTGGCGTGTTCACGCTGCTGTTCCTCGCCCAGCGGCTGGTGTTCCCGCCCAAGCCCGACAGCGCGCCACCGCCGAAATGGGTGGGCGCCTTGCTCAGCGTCACGTCGGGCTTCACCAGCTTCATCGCGCACGCGGGCGGGCCGCCGCTCAACGCCTACGTGATCCCGCTGCGCCTGTCGCCGCTGCTGTTCACCGGCACGCTGGCCTTCTTCTTTTTCTTCATCAACCTCGCCAAGTGGATTCCCTACGCCTGGCTGGGCTTGCTCGATGTGCGCAACATGACGACCTCGCTGGCGCTGTTGCCGTTTGCCCCCATCGGCGTGTGGGTGGGTGTGCGCATCGCCCACCGCATCAAGCCGCAGCTCTTCTACCGGTTGGTCTACACCGGCATGTTCCTCACCGGCTGCAAACTCGTCTGGGACGCGCTCGCATAACATAGGCGCTCGCCGTGTCAGCCCCGTCCGCGCCCCAGATGCGCGGGCTGTTTGCTTCACAAGGAGCTCCAGATGCCGATCGTGGTGGTTGCCAATCCCAAAGGAGGCGTGGGCAAATCCACGCTGTCGACCAACGTCGCCGGCTACTTTGCCAGCCAGGGCCATGCGGTGATGCTGGGCGACGTGGACCGCCAGCAGTCTTCAGCCCTGTGGCTCAAGCTGCGCCCGCCGGCCGCACGGCCGATCCAGAACTGGGCGGTGTCGCACGACCTGATCGCCCGCCCGCCCAAGGACACCACCCACGTGGTGCTGGACACCCCCGCCGGCCTGCACGGCTGGCGCTTCAAGGACGTGCTCAAGATCGCCGACAAGGTGCTGGTGCCGCTGCAGCCCAGCATCTTCGACATCTACGCCACGCGCGCCTTTCTGGACGAACTGGCCGAAACCCGCCGCGCCGACAAACTGCAGGTCGGCATCGTCGGCATGCGGGTCGACCCGCGCACCATCTCGGCCGACAAGCTCAACGAGTTTGTGGCCAGCCTGGGCTTGCCGGTGCTGGGCACGCTGCGCGACACGCAGAACTACATCCACCTCGCGGCGCGCGGCCTCACGCTGTTCGACGTGGCGCCGGGTCGGGTGGAGAAGGACCTGCAGCAGTGGCAGGCCATCTGCCGGTGGCTGGACGCCTGAGACGCCTTCGCTGTCCCGGTGCCGACATCAGCCGGCGCCGGTCGGCCGTACAGTGGCCGGCATGAAAACATTCGAATCCTTGGCCGACGTGGCCGCCTGCGTGGGCCAGGAAGTGGCCGTGAGCGACTGGGTCACCATCACCCAGGAGCAGGTCAACCGTTTTGCCGAGGCCACCGGCGACCACCAGTGGATCCACGTGGATGTGGAACGCGCCAAGGCCGGACCGTTCGGTGCGCCGATTGCGCACGGCTTTCTCACCTTGTCCCTGCTGCCGGTGTTCTTTGAATCGGCGCTGGACATCAAAGGCTCCAGCATGGGGGTGAACTACGGCCTGAACCGCGTGCGTTTCACCTCGCCCGTGCCCGTGGGGAGCCGGGTGCGTGCGCGTTTGACGCTGCAGGCCTGCGAGGCCATTGAACACGGTGGTCAACAAATGACCTGGGCTGTGGTGGTGGAGCGCGAAGGCGCCGACAAGCCGGTGTGTTTTGCCGAATCGCTGGTCCGGCGTTATCCCTGACGTCGGGATTTACTTGATGCGCACGAGCTGCTTGGGCTCGAGCCAGCCTTCAAAGATCTGGATCAGCGCGTTGATGCGCTCGGCCGCCACCGATTGGTTGTGCTGTTGCGAGATCAGCTGAAACGCGTCGTTGCGCAGCATCCACAGCTCTTGCGGCGTGCGCGCCGACTCGATCTTCTTGCGCAGGCGCAGGGCCTGCTGGTCCAGGCAGTCTTCAATCGCCTGCAGCAGGTGGTTGCGGATGCCCGCGAGGTCCTTGAGGGACGCCTTGTGCGAACTGCGCTTGCGGGGCGCGGTGCCCACGCCGAACCAACGTGCGATGGAAGTGATCATTCGGTGCTCCAGGCGAACGGCGCTGCCAGGGTGCTGGTCTGGGCCGTCACGGCAAGGGTCGGGATGCGGGTGTGCATGGGAAATTATCGGGCTTGTGTCGAACAAGTTGACACACCTTGGGGCCGCGGCGCGTGATCTGTTTCACGGAACCGCCCCGGCGAAGGCCTGCTGGCGCCAGGCTTCGAACACCGTCACCGCCACCGAGTTGGACAAATTCAAGCTGCGCTGGCCCGCCAGCATGGGCAGTCGCAGTCGCTGCGTGGTGGGGATGGACTCGCGCAGCGCTTCGGGCAGGCCGCTGGTCTCGGAGCCGAACACCAGCCAGTCGCCGGGTTGAAACGCAGTGGCGAAAGCGCTGTGGCTGCCGCGCGTGGTGAAGGCAAACAGGCGGGCGGGATCGGGTTGCTCGGTCTGCAGGAAGGTAGCCCAGTCGGCGTGGCGGCGCAGCGGGGCGTACTCGTGGTAATCGAGTCCGGCGCGCTTCATGTGTTTGTCGTCCATGGAAAAACCCAGCGGCTCGATCAGGTGCAGCGCGCAACCCGTGTTGGCGCTCAGGCGGATCACGTTACCGGTGTTGGGCGGAATTTCGGGACTGACGAGAACGATGTTGAACATGGCCGCCGAGCTTAGCGGCTCGGCGCGGTGCGCGCGAACACCAGTGCGCTGACCCGAGCCGCGCCCGCCTGCTGCAGCGCCTGCGCGGCGGTGTGCAGCGTGGCGCCGGTGGTGGTCACGTCGTCCACCAGCAGCAAGTGGCGGCCGACCAACCGGTGGGCGTGCAAGGGGTGGGCGGCGAACACGCCGCGCAGGTTGCGCAGCCGCGCCTCGCGGCCCAGGCTGTGCTGGTCGGGCGTTTCGCCCAGGCGCACCAGGGCGGTGGCGAGCGCGCGGCCCGTCGCACCCGGGGCCAGGCGCCGCAGGGCCTTGACCAGTTCCCAGGCCTGGTTGTAGCCGCGCTCGCCCAGCCGCTGCGCGGTCAGCGGCACAGGCACCACCAGTTCGCAGCTTTGCAGCAAGGGCAGGGCGCCCGGCACCTGCAACATGCGCTGTGCGAACGGCCCGGCCCAGCCGGGTTCCGAGCGGAACTTGAAGCGGGCGATCAGGCCGTCCCAGGGATAGGCGTAGTCCACGGCCGCGAGGCACTGTTCCAAGGGCGGCGCACCGGGCAGGGTGTGGCAGGCGCCGCACAAGTCCAGGTCGCCCGGCAGCACGGCTGCACACGCCCGGCAGCGGAACCGGGGCGCCGCAAAGCGCTGGATGCAGGCCTCACACACCGGTTGCGATGGCCACCCACCGCAGACCTGGCAGGTGGCCGGCAGGGACTCCAGCAAGGTGTGTCGGGCGGCGGGCATCGGGCCAATATACTGGCGCGCTCCCGCCGATACCCCATGGGCTCCTGGCCCGCCTCGCTGCTTGAAAACGCCCACCGCTCCCGAGAATACCGTGCCCGGCCTGGACCCCGTGGCCGCGCAGCGCTGGCTGCAGCGCGCCGCCGCCACGAGCCCCTGGTTGCACGAAGAAGTGGGCTCTCGCATGGCCGATCGCCTGCCGTGGTTCCGCGAACAGCCGACCAGCTGGCTGCACTGGGAGCCGGTGCAGGGCGGGCTGGCGGTGCACCGCAAACTGCGTGGGATGTTGCCGGAGGCGGCTTGCCACGTGGTGGCCCGCCAGCTGCCCGAGGCGCTGGCGGCCACGCGCGAGGCGCCGACGCGTTCGTGGAACCCGTTGCAGTGGGGCCGCGCTGCGGGGCCGACCACCGCCACGACCGAGACCCGCGTGCGCATGCTGTGGGCCAACATGGCGCTGCACATGGAGCCGCGGCCGCAGACCCTGCTGGCGGGCTGGCACCAGCAGATCGAAACCGACGGTTTCCTGATGTTTTCCTGCCTGGGGCCCGACAGCCTGAAGGAATTGCGCGCGGTCTACGCCGCGCAAGGCTGGCCGCTGCCGGCCCACGCCTACACCGACATGCACGACTGGGGCGACATGCTGGTGCACGCTGGTTTCGCCGAACCGGTGATGGACATGGAGCGCATCACCTTGTCGTACAGCAGTGCCGAGGCCCTGCTGGCCGAGCTGCGCAGCCTGGGACGCAACCTGAGCGATCAACGCTTCGGCGCCTGCCGCTCGCGCCGTTGGCATGCCGAGCTGTGCGCGGCCATCGAATCGGGTGCACCGCGTTCGCCGGATGGCCGGTTGGTGCTGACGTTCGAGATAATTTACGGCCACGCCTTCAAGCCTGTGCCCCGTGTGCCGTTGGCCTCCAGCACCTCGCTGGCGGTGGACGACATGCGCGCGATGCTGCGGGCCGGCCGTCGCTGAGGGGCCTGCGCCCGGCGGCAAGCCACCTTGTCCCACTCGGGAGTGGCGCCTTTGTCAGGGGAGTCCCGGTTTCGCGCCGCTACAATCTGCGCTGGCCAAATTTTCAAGGGCATCTTCCCTTTGCCAACGCACCGTCTTTCAAGGCGATCGCGACCAGTACCGGTGGTGGGTGGTGAACCAGGCAAACAGCGCTTTCCGATTTGCGACCGTGTCCGATCAGGGCATGGAGTGGTCGCTGAAGCGCAACTGTTCGGTCACCCCGGCTCAATTGGGCTACCTCTACGCTTCCATGTGCATCCTTTCGATGGGTGTGGCGGGGTTTTTCTGGTCGCAAGGTGCGACTTTGGTGTTGCCCTTTGCGGTGCTGGAGTTGGTGGCGGTGGGCACGGCGTTCCTGGTGTACGCGCGGCACGCTACCGACAACGAGCGCATCAGGCTGCTGGAAGGTCGGCTGGTGGTGGAGTGGGAAACGGCAGGGCGGGCGTCGCGTTGCGAATTTGCCCGCGAGTGGGTTCGCGTGGAGCCACGGCCCGATGCCGGTCAGTTGATCGAGGTTCGCGGCGGTGGCCGGTCGGTGCAGGTGGGGCGGTTCTTGCGTTCCGATTTGCGGCCGCTGCTGGCCCGGGAGATCCGGCAGGCCCTGCGTGGGGTTTGATGGACGCTGGAGATGGGGTCGAGGCGGGTGGATGGGTTGGTTGGGGCCCTGGAAATTTGTTCTAATCTGCATTGATATAAATCAATACTTATATTTGAGGCGCAAAAAGTGAGTACGACGAAGAAAACGGTGCATTCCCCACGGAACCCCTGGGCCAGGCTCTGCGCCGCTGCCACCACACTGGCGCTGGGTCTCGGTGCCTGGACCTCGGTCGCGGCACAAAAGGTCAACGACCTGCCCGGTGGCCCTGCCGTCAACCAGCTCAACTTTGCGCCCCCGGTCACCCGCATCGCCGAAGAGCAACACTGGCTGCACTGGTTCATGATGGCCTTGTGCGCCGTCATCTTCATCATCGTCTTCGGCGTGATGTTTTATTCCATCCTCAAGCACCGCAAGTCGGTGGGCCACAAATCGCAGACGCTGGCCGAACCCATCTGGGTCGAGCTGGGCTGGACCATTGTTCCGCTGTTGATCGTCATCGGCATGGCGCTGCCGGCCACCAAGGTGCTGGTGGCCCAGAAGGACACCACCAACAGCGACCTGACCATCAAGGCCACGGGCATGCAGTGGAAGTGGGGTTACGACTACATCAAGGGCGAAGGCGAGGGCATCGGTTTCCTCTCCACGCTGGACAACAACCACCGCGTCATGTCCAACAGTGGCAAGCCCGAAGCCACGGACAACTACCTGCTCAAGGTCGACAACCCGCTGGTGGTGCCGGTCGGCAAGAAGGTGCGCATCATCACCACCGCCAATGACGTGATCCACGCCTGGATGGTGCCGGCCTTCGGCGTGAAGCAGGACGCCATTCCCGGTTTTGTGCGCGACACCTGGTTCCGTGCTGAAAAAACGGGTGACTTCTACGGTCAGTGCGCCGAGCTGTGCGGCAAGGAGCACGCCTACATGCCCATTCACGTGAAAGTGGTGACGGCCGAGGAATACAGCGCCTGGGTCGGCGAGAAGCAGAAGGCCATGGCCGCCGCGGCCGACGATCCATCCAAGGTCTGGGTGCTGGCCGATCTGGTCAAGCGCGGCGAGTCCGTGTACGCCGCCAACTGCGCCGCCTGCCACCAGGCCAGCGGCAAGGGCGCCGGCCCGATCAAGCCGCTGGATGGCTCGGCCCTGGTGGTCGATGCCGACAAAGGCAAGATCATCAACGTGCTGCTCAACGGCCAGAACAACGGTGCCATGCCCGCGTGGAAGCAGCTCAGCGACACCGAGCTGGCCGCGGTCATGACCTACGCCAAGAACACGTGGTCGAACCAGACCCAGCAGATCGTGCAGCCGGCCGACGTGCAAGCGGCTCGCAAGTGACGCGTTGACGAACAAACATTGAGCTTCCAAGGAAACCGACCATGAGTGCTGTTCTCGACCACCACGACGCCCACGGCCACGACCACGATCACGATCACCACGCCCCCACGGGCTGGCGCCGCTGGGTCTACGCCACCAACCACAAAGACATCGGCACGCTGTATCTGCTGTTCTCGTTCACCATGCTCATGGTGGGCGGTGTGCTGGCCCTGCTGATTCGCGCCGAGCTGTTCCAGCCCGGCCTGCAGCTGGTCAACCCCGGCCTGTTCAACCAGTTGACCACCATGCACGGCCTGATCATGGTGTTCGGCGCCATCATGCCGGCCTTCGTGGGCTTCGCGAACTGGATGATCCCGCTGCAGATCGGCGCGTCCGACATGGCGTTCGCCCGCATGAACAACTTCAGCTTCTGGCTGATGATTCCTGCTGCGCTGATGCTGGTGTCGTCGTTTTTCATGCCCGGTGGCGCGCCTGCTGCTGGCTGGACGCTGTACGCACCGCTGACCCTGCAAATGGGCCCCTCGATGGACGCCGGCATCTTTGCCATGCACATCCTGGGCGCATCGTCGATCATGGGTTCGATCAACATCATCGTGACCATCTTGAACATGCGCGCGCCCGGCATGACGCTGATGAAGATGCCCATGTTCTGCTGGACCTGGCTGATCACCGCCTACCTGCTGATCGCCGTGATGCCCGTGCTGGCCGGCGCGATCACCATGACGCTGACCGATCGCCACTTTGGCACCAGTTTCTTCAACCCCGCTGGCGGCGGCGACCCGGTGATGT
Source organism: Hydrogenophaga sp. (assembly GCA_046314475.1). Classification (GTDB taxonomy): domain Bacteria; phylum Pseudomonadota; class Gammaproteobacteria; order Burkholderiales; family Burkholderiaceae_C; genus Hydrogenophaga. The sequence goes on along the minus strand of JBKBWW010000047.1, from coordinate 15,955 downwards.
ACCAGCACATCTTCTGGTTCTTCGGCCACCCCGAGGTCTACATCATGATCTTGCCGGCCTTCGGTATCGTGAGCCAGGTCGTGCCCGCGTTCTCGCGCAAGAAGCTGTTCGGCTATGCCTCCATGGTGTACGCCACCGGTTCCATCGCCATCCTGTCCTTCGTCGTGTGGGCCCACCACATGTTCACCACCGGCATGCCGGTGACGGGCCAGCTGTTCTTCATGTATTCCACGATGCTGATTGCCGTGCCCACGGGCGTGAAGATCTTCAACTGGATCGCGACCATGTGGAAGGGATCGATGACCTTTGAGACCCCGATGCTGTGGGCCGTGGGCTTCATCTTCGTGTTCACCATCGGCGGCTTCACCGGGTTGATCCTGTCGGTCGCGCCGATCGACATCCAGATGCAGGACACCTACTACGTGGTGGCCCACTTCCACTATGTGCTGGTGGCTGGTTCGTTGTTCGCCATGTTCGCCGGCATCTACTACTGGCTGCCCAAGTGGACGGGTGTCATGTACAGCGAAACGCGCGGCAAGATCCACTTCTGGTGGTCGATGATCTCGTTCAACATCACCTTCTTCCCGATGCACTTCCTGGGTCTGGCCGGCATGCCCCGCCGCTATGCCGATTACCCGATGCAGTTCGCCGACTTCAACGCCATCGCCTCGGTGGGCGCCTTCGGCTTCGGTATCGCACAGGTGTATTTCTTCCTGGCCGTGGTCGTGCCGGCCATGCGTGGCAAGGGTGAAAAGGCTTCGCAGAAACCTTGGGAAGGCGCCGAAGGCCTGGAGTGGGAAGTGCCATCGCCGGCTCCGTTCCACACCTTCGAGAACCCACCCAAGCTCGACGTGACCGCCACCAAGGTGATCGGCTGATCCGACCATGGCCCGCAACATGACACCCGACCAGAAGAAGAACAACCGCCGCCTGGCCCTGATCCTGGGCTCTGTGGCGCTCGTGTTCTTCTTCGGGTTCATGGGCAAGATGGTGTTCCTGGGCGGCTGACGCCCAGGCCACACCCAACACAGGAACAGACCGTGGGAAAGCGCCGCGAAAACTTCAAGATGGTGGGCAAGCTCGGCGTGATCACGCTGGGCATGTTTGCCTTCGGCTATGCGCTGGTGCCGATCTACAACGCGATCTGCGAGGCAACGGGCATCAATGTGCTGTCACTGTCCGACCGTCAGATTCCGGGCGCCACCTCCAAGGCGGCGGCCAACACCCAGGTCGACACCAGCCGCACCATCACGGTGGAGTTCGACGTGAACAGCCGCGGCCCCTGGCACTTTAAGCCGGCCGTGCGTTCGCTGCAGGTGCACCCGGGCGAGCTGACCACGGTGATGTACGAGTTCCAGAACATCCAGAACCGCACCATGGCCGCCCAGGCCATCCCCAGCTATGCGCCCAAACAGGCCATGGCCCACTTCAACAAGCTCGAGTGTTTCTGCTTCACGCAGTACACCTTGCAGGCGGGTGAAAAAAAGGAATGGCCGGTGGCCTTTGTGATCGACCCGCGCCTGCCCAAGGACGTGACGACGATCACCTTGTCTTACACCTTCTTCGAAGTCGGCGGCAAAGTGCCCGCCGCGCCCGCCGACGTGGCCTTTGAGCCTGCGATCACCGTGAAGCCGGCCGGTGCCGTATGAACGAACCGCTGCACCAGCGCAAGGGCTCCCTGGTCGGCACGGTCAAGGCCGTGCTCTGGGGATTTCTGGGCGTGCGCCGCAACGCCGACTACCAGAACGACATCGCCAAACTCAACCCACTGCACCTGGTGGCGGTGGGCATCGGCATGGCGTTCTTGTTCGTGCTGGTCCTGATCCTGTTGGTGAACTGGGTGGCGGGCTGAAGCCGCTGTTCACTTTGAGCCTTTTCTCATCATTCAAACAAGCGACAACACTGGAGTGAGCATGTCAGCAGCATCCCACGGCGCAACGCCCTACTACTACGTTCCCGGCCCCTCGCGGCACCCGGTGATGGCGGCGATCGGCCTGTTCTTCGTCATCCTGGGCGCGGGGCAGTGGATCAACGGTGCCGCCTGGGGGGCGTACTCGCTCGCCTTCGGCATGGTGTTCTGGCTCGTCGTGCTGTTCCAGTGGTTCCGCGAATCGGTGCACGAGAGCGAAAGCGGCATGTATGGCCGCAAGATCGACCTGTCGTTCCGCTGGAGCATGAGCTGGTTCATCTTCTCGGAGGTGATGTTCTTCGGCGCGTTCTTCACCGCACTCTGGTGGGCCCGGGTTCACTCGGTGCCGGCGCTCGGCAATTTCGAGAACTCGTTGATCTGGCCCGATTTCTCGGCTGTGTGGCCCAGCGTTCAGGCCGGCGCCACGGCATCGCCCGGTGGCATCGTCGAGCCCTTCCAGACCATGGGTCCGTTCTGGCTGCCCACGATCAACACGGCTCTGCTGCTGACCTCAGGCGTCACGCTGACCATTGCCCACCACGCACTGCAGGTGGGCAACCGCGGCAAAACCATTGCATTCATGTGGATGACCGTGCTGCTGGGCATCGTGTTCCTGTTTGTTCAGGGTTACGAGTACGCACACGCCTACACCGACCTGAACCTCAAGCTCAGTTCCGGCATCTTCGGCTCCACCTTCTTCATGCTGACCGGCTTCCACGGTTTCCATGTGTTCGTGGGCATGTTGATGCTGCTGTTCATCACCCTGCGCCTGCAGAAGGGACACTTCACCAAAGACCGCCATTTCGGCTTCGAAGGCGCGGCTTGGTACTGGCACTTTGTGGACGTGGTGTGGCTTGGCCTCTACATCCTGGTCTATTGGCTGTGAGCGTTTTCCGGGTTGCTCGGCAACCCCGGGTGGCTCAACAAAAAAGCGCCATCAGGCGCTTTTTTGTTGCTGCTGCAGAAGACGCCGGGTGTTTTGATCAGCGCTGCAATGGCAGGCCCGTGGGCTGGATCCAGCCCATCAGGTAGCTGATGAGCACGACGACAAACAACAGAATGGAAAAGCCGACACGAAACGCCAGCGCCCTGGCCATGTGGTTCTTGCGGGGCGGGCTGCCTTCAGCACCACTGTCGTCGGATTGGCCGCCGCGCATCATGAACACCAATGCCGCTCCCAAACTCCCGAGGATGGCAACGAATGCCGCGAGGACCAGATATTTCATGGCTCGAATTATCGGGGGAGCCGGTCTGCGCGGTGCTGCGACGGGCTTCGCTCCAGAGCCGGGAGCAGGGTCATGATGTCCGCTAGCGTCCGCTTCGCTGTGGTCACGGTGGCCACCGTGTTCACCATGGCGGTCACCGCCTCGCTGGGCTTCTGGCAACTCGACCGCGCGGGCCAGAAGATCGCTCTGCAGGACCAGATCGACCAGCGTGCCCAGCTGCCGGCCTGGCAGGTGGCCGATCTGGTGGACGCGAGCGATCCGGTGGAAGGTGTGCACCGGCCGGTGCAGCTGCGCGGGCAGTGGGTGGCCGAGGCCTCCGTGTTCCTGGACAACCGCCAGATGGCCACCCGCAACGGTTTCATTCTGGTGACCCCGCTGAAGTTGTCCGACAGTCCGCGCGCGGTGCTGGTGCAGCGGGGCTGGGTGCCGCGCGACTTCACCGACCGCAGCCGCGTGCCCGCCATCAACACTCCCTCGGGCGAGGTGCGTGTGGAGGGACGCTTGGCCCCGCCACCGGGCAAGCTATACGAGCTGGGCGGGGCGGGCACGGGAGCGATCCGGCAAAATATCGACCTCGACACTTTTGCCCAGGAAACCGGTCTGAACCTGCTGGCCGTGTCCGTGCAGCAAACCGGCGCCTCCCCCGAAGGACTCTTGCGCGAATGGCCGCGCGCAGCGGTCGGGGTCGACAAGCACCACGGTTATGCCTTCCAGTGGTTTGGCTTGTGCGCACTGGCAGGCCTGCTCTATCTCTGGTTTCAAATCATCTCTCCCCGCCGAAAGCGCATCTCCCATGGCACAGACGCCCGATGAACCCCTGACCCTCACCGTGCACAGCCTGCCCCAGCTTGACCAGGCGGGTGCTGGCGCGGTAGTGAACGCGCGCGCCGGTCGCTGGAAGCTGATGGGCCTGGCGCTGGTGTGTGTGGCGCCGGTGGTGGCCTCTTACCTCACCTACTACGTGATCCGCCCCGAGGGCCGGCGCAATTACGGCGAGCTGATCGACCCGCAGCGCCCGCTGCCCGCGATCACCGCCGTCAATGCCCAGGGCCAGACCGTGCCCCTGGCGACGCTCAAAGACCAGTGGCTGCTGATCAGCGTGGCCGACAGCGCCTGCGCTGAGGCCTGCCAGGAGCACCTGCTGCTGCAGCGCCAGCTGCGCGAGACGCTGGGCCGCGAAAAGGACCGGCTGGACTGGGTCTGGCTGCGCACCGGCGATACGCCGCTGACCGAGCCTTTGAAGCAGGCCACCGCGGCTGCGCAGGTCTTGCAGATCGATGGCGCGGCCCTCGCCGCGTGGCTGCAGCCGGCTGCCGGTCAGAAGATCGAGGACCACCTCTACGTGGTCGATCCGCTGGGCAACTGGATGATGCGGTTTCCCGTCAACATCGACCCCAAAAAAGCCAAGGGAGACCTTGATCGATTGCTGCGAGCCTCTGCGTTCTGGGACAAGGAAGGCCGACTGAAATGAAGAACCCCCACGCTCCGCACTTCGTGTCGTCGCTGCCCCCCAAGGGGGCGCAGGCCCGCCTTGGGGCGGCCCGGCGGAGGGCCTGACATGGACACCCAGCCCCTCTACGACCTGGCCCCCATCGCCCGCATCATGCTGCTGGGTGTGGTTCTCGCACTCGGCCCGCTGGCCTGGGTGTGGGTGCGCAACCGACACGCGCCACCCGCGCAGCGCCTGCGTGTGCTCACGCTGGTCACCTTGTTCCTCACCTTCGACCTGGTGCTCTTCGGCGCCTTCACGCGCCTGACCGATTCGGGCCTGGGTTGTCCCGACTGGCCGGGCTGTTACGGCAGCGTGAGCCCGGTGGGTGCGCGTGCCGCCATTTCGGCCGCGCAAGAGGCCATGCCCACCGGCCCGGTCACGTTCTCCAAGGCCTGGATCGAAATGATCCACCGGTACCTGGCCACCGCCGTGGGTGTGTTGATCCTGGTGCTGGCGCTGGTGAGCTGGTTGGAGCGCAAGCGCCTGTCGGTGTCGTTTGTGTGGCCGCTGGTCACGCTGGTGTGGGTCTGCGTGCAGGGCGCGTTCGGTGCACTCACGGTCACCATGAAGTTGTTCCCGGCCATCGTCACCCTGCACCTGCTGGGCGGGCTGGGGCTGCTGGCGCTGCTGCGCGCGCAGTCGGTGGCCTACCAGCTGGCCCGGCCCGGCGACCGCGGGCCGATCGCGCTGCCCGGGCGCCTGCGCACCGCGCTGGTGGCTGTGACTGTGTTGTTGTGGCTGCAGATCGCGCTGGGCGGCTGGGTCAGCACCAACTACGCGGTGCTGGCCTGCAGCGAATTCCCGACCTGCCAGGGCAGCTGGTGGCCGAGCATGGATTTTCAGGAAGGCTTCACGCTGTGGCGCCACCTGGGTCTGAACAGCGCCGGTGAAGCCATCGCCTTCCCGGCCCTCACCGCCATCCACTACGTGCACCGGCTCATGGCCTTTGTGGTGCTGGGCGCCATGGTGTGGCTGGGCTGGCGCCTGTGGCGCGTGCCGGGTATGGGGCGCACCGCGCGCACCCTGTGGCTGCTCGCCCTCTGGCAGTTCGCCAGCGGGTTGACCAACGTGGTGCTGGACTGGCCACTGTTGGCCGCGGTCGGCCACACGGCCGGCGCCGCTGCGCTGGTGATCGTGTTCACCGGCGCGCTCAGCGGCACGCGCAGCGCCGCACCCCGCCGCGCCGAAGCCCCTGGCGCCGGCGCCCTGAACATGTTCCGATCGACCCCATGAGCGCCGCATCCTCCCCTTCTGTGGCCGTGGCCTTGCCCTCGGTCTGGCGCCAGTACCACGCGCTGACCAAACCGCGCGTGATCCAGCTCATCGTGTTCTGCGCCCTCATCGGCATGGTGCTGGCTGTGCCCGGCGTGCCCTCCTGGGCGCAGGTGCAGCTGGCGGCCACCGCGTGTTTCGGCATCTGGCTGGTGGCCGGCGCGGCCGCCGCGTTCAACTGCGTGGTCGAGCAGCACATCGACGCGAAGATGAAGCGCACCGCCTGGCGCCCCACCGCCAAAGGGCAGCTCACCAATGGCAAGACGCTGTCGTTCTCGGCCGCCTTGTGTGCAGCGGGTTCGTCCGTGCTGTACTTCGCGGTCAACCCGCTGACCATGTGGCTGACCTTCGCCACCTTCGTGGGCTATGCGGTGATCTACACCGTGATCCTCAAGCCGCTCACGCCGCAGAACATCGTGATCGGCGGAGCGTCGGGCGCCATGCCGCCGGTGCTGGGCTGGGCCGCCATGACGGGCGTGGTCTCGCCCGAGGCGCTGATCCTGTTCCTGATCATCTTTCTCTGGACCCCGCCGCACTTTTGGGCGTTGGCCCTGTACCGCGTGGAGGACTACCGCAAGTCGGGCCTGCCCATGTTGCCGGTGACGCATGGTTCGGAGTTCACCCGGCTGCAGATCCTGCTCTACACCTTCGTGCTGTTCGCCGCCTGCCTCATGCCTTTCATGATGCGCATGAGCGGCTGGTTCTACCTGGCCAGCGCCATCGCCCTGAGCATCGGCTTCTGCGGCTACGCATGGGCGCTGTGGCGCAACTACTCCGACGCGCTCGCGCGCAAGACCTTCCGCTTCTCGTTGATCCACCTGTCGCTGCTGTTTGCCGCGCTCTTGATCGACCATTACCTGTGACCGCCATGTCTTCTCGCACCGCACTCACCCGCCGCCGTCTGCTGGGCGCCACCCTCGGCGCCACCGGCCTGTTCATCGCTGGTTGCAGCGAGCCGGCCGCCAGCTTCTCCGGCATCGACATCACCGGTGCCGACTACGCCACCGGTTTCTCGCTCACCGACCACAACGGTCAGCCGCGCACCCTGGCCGACTTCAAGGGCAAGGCCGTGGTGCTGTTCTTCGGCTTCACCCAGTGTCCTGACGTTTGCCCCACGACGATGACCGAACTGGCCGAGGCCAAGCGCCTGCTGGGTGCCGATGGTGAGCGCCTGCAGGGCCTGTTCGTGAGCATCGACCCCGAGCGCGACACGCCCGAGATCATGAAACAGTACATGGCCAGTTTCGATCCCAGCTTTCTCGCGCTGTACGCGGCGCCCGATCAGTTGGCCGCGTTGGCCAAGAGCTACAAGATGTACTACAAGAAGGTCGACGGTCCCACGCCGACCAGCTACACCATGGACCACTCGGCCGGCAGTTATGTGTACGACACGCAGGGCCGTATCCGCCTTTACCACCGCTATGGCAGCGGCGCGCCTGCGCTCGCCGCCGATTTGAAGAAGCTGTTGGCCGGTTGAGACGCCTTGCATCCCAACAAAAACAGCGCCCATGGGCGCTGTTTTTGTTGAGGCTCGCTGTGCTTAGTCGACCTTGGCGCCGCTGAGCTTGACCAGGCGCTCGTACTTGGCGCGTTCGCGGTTCATGAACTCGCCGAACTGCTCGGGCGTGTTGGGCGCGGGCTCGGCCAGCAGCAGACCGAAGCGGGTCTTCACCTCGGGCGATTTGAGGGCTTCGGTGAATGCGGCGTTGAGCTTGCGCACCGTCTCTGCCGGCGTGCCGGCCGGTGCCACCAGGCCCCACCAGGTGTCGATCTCGAAACCGGGCAGGGTGGCCGCCACGGTAGGCACCTCGGGCAGCACGCTGCTGCGCTGCAAGGTGGTCACGGCGAGGGCCTTGAGGCGGCCCGATCGGATGTTGGGCGCGGCGGTGGCGAGGTTGTCGAAGTTGAAATCGACCTGGCCCGAGAGCAGGCCCACTTGCGCCGGGTTGCCACCGTTGTAGGGAATGTGCACCGCAAAGATGCCGGCCTGGTTCTTGAACAGTTCACCGGCCAGGTGGCCCGCGCTGCCGTTGCCGCCCGAGCCGTAGTTGAGCTTGCCGGGGTTGGCCTTGCCGTAGGCGATCAGGTCGGCCAGGCTGTTGATGTTCAGCCGCGTGGCGGCTTCGGCGTTCATCACCAATACGTTGGGCACGCGCAGCATCTGCGTGATGGGCGCGAAGTCTTTCGCCGGGTCGTAGGGCAGCTTGCTGAACAGCCAGGGGTTGATGCCGTGCGATGCGGTGGTGGCGATGCCCAGCGTGAGGCCGTCGGGCGCGGCTTTGGCCGCCGCGCTCACGCCGATGTTGCCGCCCGCACCGGCCCGGTTGTCCGCGATCACCGTGCCCAGCGATGCTTTCACCGCTTCGGCCAGGATGCGCGCCGTCACGTCGATCGGGCCACCGGCCGCGAAGGGCACGATGATGCGCGTGGTGGGGGTCTGTGCCAGCGCAAACGCGGGCAGGGCCAGACTGGCAGATGCGAGGGCAGCGTGGGTAATCAGTTGGCGGCGGTTCAGCATGTTGGTCTCCAGTCGTTTTTATGAAGGCTCAGGCCACCATGTCGGCAGCACTGGTGAACGAGTCCGCGAAGAAGGCTTCTTCCGGCAGGCTGGCCTTGCCCACGTAGTCACGCTTGGCCGACTCGATCACGATGGGTGCGCCGCAGGCGTAGACCTCATGACCCGACAGGTCAGGCAGGTCCTGCAACACCGCCTCGTGCACGAAGCCGGTGCGACCGGTCCATTCGTCGTCGGGCAGGGCGTTGGACACCACCGGCACGTAGCGCAGATTCGGCATCTCGGCCAGCCGCGCTTCGATCCAGGCGCTCTGGTACAGGTCGGCCGGGCGGCGCCCGCCCCAGTACAGCGTGGCTTCGCGCGTGATCCCCTTGAACTGCATGTGTTCGATGACCGCCTTGATGGGTGCAAAGCCCGTGCCCGACGCCAGCATGACCATCGGCTTGTCACTGTCCTCGCGCAGGAAAAAGCTGCCGTAAGGCCCTTCGATGCGAAGGATGTCTTTTTCCTTCATGGGGCCGAACACGTGGTCGGTGAACTTGCCGCCCGGCATGTGCCGCACATGCAGTTCGAGCGAGGGCGCGGCGGTTTGGGTGTGCGGCGCGTTGGCCATGGAATAGCTGCGGCGGTCGCCGTCGCGCAGCAAAAATTCAACGTATTGGCCGGCGTGGTACTGGAAGGTGTCGCTCGCGGGCAGTTGCAGGCGCAGCACCATCACGTCGTGCGAGGCGCGCTCCAATGCGCTCACGCGCACGGGCATCTTCTTGATGGGGAAGGCGCCGGCTTCCGTGACCTGGCGCGACTCGATCACCACGTCGCTGTGCGCCACGCCGCAGCAGGTCAACACATAGCCGGCGGCTTCTTCGTCCGCGCTCAGGGCCTTGCTCTGGTGCGGGCCGTGCACCACGGTGCCCGAGACGAGCTTGCATTTGCAGGAGCCGCAAGCACCGTCCTTGCAGCCGTAGGGCAGGCCGATGCCCTGGCGGATGCCGGCGGCCAGCAGGGCCTCGTCGGGCTCGGCGGTGAAGAGGCGCCCACTGGGCTCGACGGTGATGGTGAATGTCATACTGGCGCTGGATGGGTGGAGAGGCCCGGCGGTGCAGTGGCACCCGCTCGGCAACCGGTCATTGTCTCAAATTCGGAATTTGCATGAGCCTGCTTGGCGCCTTGCCCGCACGCTTTCGGCGTGAACGGGTGTTGATCATTGGTTGTGGTGATGTGGGCCAACGCGCAGCCGGTGTGTTGGGTGCCTCGTCGCGCGTGCGCGTGATGGCGCTCACGTCCAGCGCCGCGCGCCTCACGGGCCTGCGTGCGCAGGGCATCACGCCCTTGCTGGGCAACCTCGACGACCCCCGCAGCCTGCGCCGCCTGGCCGGCCTGGCCACGCGCGTGCTGCACCTGGCGCCACCGCCCTCGGGAGACTTGGCCGACTGGCGCCTGGACCCCCGCACCCGCGCGCTCACCCGCGCGCTGGTTCAGCGCTCGTTGCCAACAGCGGTGGTGTACGGCTCCACCTCGGGCGTGTACGGCGACTGCCAAGGGCGCTGGGTGGACGAGTCCACGCGGGCCCGGCCGCTCACACCCCGCGCCTGGCGGCGGGTGGACGCCGAAGCCGCGGTGCATTGGCTGGGCCGCGCCACCGGCGTGCGCACCACAGTGCTGCGCATCCCCGGCATCTACGCACCCGACCGCGACGGCGGCACACCGCGTGAACGCCTGCTGCGCGGCACGCCGGTGCTGCGCCCCGAGGACGACGTGTACACCAACCACATCCACGCGGACGATCTCGCGCGTGCCTGCGTGCTGGCGCTGTGGCGCGGGCGGCCACAGCGCAACGTGAACGTGGTGGACGACACCGAACTGAAGATGGGCAACTACTTCGATCTGGCGGCCGACCTGTATGGCCTGCCGCGACCACCGCGCGTGGCGCGCGATGCGGCCGGTGATCAGCTGCCGCTGATGCTGCTGAGCTTCATGAGCGAGTCGCGCCGGCTGCACAACCAGCGCATGAAGCAGGAGCTGGGTTTGCGTTTGCGCTACCCCACCGTGGCGCAGGGCTTGGTGGCTTCACACGGCTGAGCGGGCAACAAAAAGGCCGCGCAAGAAACTTGCGCGGCCTGATCTGTGGTGCCCGGGGCCGGAATCGAACCGGCACGCCTTGCGGCGGGGGATTTTGAGTCCCCTGCGTCTACCAATTTCACCACCCGGGCGCTCTGAAAGGGGTTGCAAATTATGGCACAGTGCAATCGATGAACTACCCCACGATTGAAGACGCGATAGGCAACACCCCGCTGGTGGCCCTGCAGCGCATCGGAGCCCAAGCCAACGCGCAGCGCGGCAATGTGGTGCTCGGCAAGCTCGAAGGCAACAACCCCGCCGGCTCCGTGAAGGACCGGCCTGCGGTGTCCATGATCAAACGCGCCGAGGAGCGCGGCGAAATCAAGCCCGGCGACACCTTGATCGAAGCCACCTCGGGCAACACCGGTATTGCGCTGGCCATGGCCGCAGCCATCAAGGGCTACCGCATGGTGTTGATCATGCCGGAGGACCTGTCCATCGAGCGGGCCCAGACCATGAAGGCCTTTGGTGCAGAACTCATCCTCACCTCCAAGAGCGGTGGCATGGAGTCGGCCCGCGACCTTGCCGACAAGATGCAGGCCGAAGGCAAGGGCCGCGTGCTCGACCAGTTTGCCAACGCCGACAACCCGCGCGTGCATTACGAGACCACCGGCCCCGAAATCTGGCAACAGACCAACTGGCGAGTCACGCACTTTGTGAGCGCCATGGGCACCACCGGCACCATCACCGGTGTCTCGCGCTTCCTGAAAGAAAAAGATCCGGCCATCCGCATCATCGGCGCCCAGCCCAGCGAAGGCTCGCGCATCCCCGGCATCCGCAAGTGGCCCACCGAATACCTGCCGAAGATCTACGACCCGAGCACGGTCGACGAGCTGGTGTACGTGAGCCAGTCCGATGCCGAAGCCATGTGCCGGCAGCTGGCGCGCGAAGAAGGCATTTTTGCGGGCATCTCGGCGGCCGGCGCCTGCTGGGTGGCGCAGCAGATCGCGGCCCGGGTGGAGAACGCCACCGTTGTCTTCATCGTGTGCGATCGCGGCGACCGTTACCTCTCCACCGGCGTGTTCCCCGCTTGACGCACGCCATGTCCACCAGCGAATTCCGCCACTGCCCCCAGTGCGCCACGGCGCTGGAACTCATCACACAGGCCGAGGACGGCGGCGACAAGCAGCGCCTGCGTTGCCCGGCCTGCGGCTTCACCCACTGGAACAACCCCACGCCGGTGCTGGCCGCCATCGTGGAGGTGGACGGCCGCATCTTGTTGGCACGCAACGCCGCCTGGTCGGGCCGGATGTTCGGACTCATCACCGGATTCATGGAAGCCGGTGAATCGCCCGAAGAAGGCATCCGTCGCGAAATTGCCGAAGAAACTTCACTGGATGTGACAAAACTCACATTGGTGGGCGTGCACGATTTTCAGCGCATGAATCAAGTGATCGTGACCTACCACGCGGTCGCGCACGGTGAGGTGAAGCTCTCGCCCGAGCTGGTCGAATACAAGCTCATGGAGCCCGCCCACATCCGCTGCTGGCGCGCGGGCACGGGCTTTGCGCTGGCCGACTGGTTGCGCAGTCAGGGTCTGGAGCCGGTCTTCATGGAAGACGTTCAAAGGCCTGCAAACCCGGTCGTTTAGCGCATCGGCGCGCGGTTTCACGGTGCAGGGGCAAGGGCCCGACGCTTAGAATGCGCTGATTCCAAGGAAAGTCCCATGCACGCCGACAAAGAACTCGATGCCCGCGGTCTGAACTGCCCGCTGCCCATCCTGAAAGCCAAAAAAGCGCTGGCCGACATGCACAGCGGTCAGACCCTCAAAGTGATTTCCACCGACGCGGGCTCGGTGCGCGACTTCCAGGCATTCGCCAAACAAACCGGGAACGTGCTGGTCGAGCAGCAGACCGTGGGCGACGACCACATCACGTTGCTCAAACGCCGCTGAAGCCGGCGTTCGGTCGTCCGATCATGGAAGTCCTCCTCGTTGATCCGCTCGTGCCCGAGGCGCTGTCCTGGCTGCAGGAGCGTCACGAGGTCACCTTCCGCCCCGAGCTTGGGGACGACCCGGTGGAGCTGCGCAAGGCCACCTACAAGACCCGCGCCATCGTGCTGCCGCCGCACGTGGTGGTGTCTGAAGAATTCCTCAATTTTTCGCCCAAGCTCGAGATCGTGGCGCGCATGCAGATCTCCAGCGACAACACCGATCTCGACGCTTGCGCCCGGCGCCATGTGCGCGTGTTGCAGGCGCGCAGCGCCACGGTGCGCTCCAACGCCGAGTACCTGCTGTACGGCCTGCTCATGCTTTACCGCCGCGGCATGATCAGCGCGCTGCTGGGCCGCAAGATCGCCCAGGTGCGCATGGGGCGTGAACTCTCGGGCAGTACCGTCGGATTGCTCGGCTTGGCGCCGGTGGCGCACACGCTGGCCCCCATGCTCAAGAGCCTGGGCGTTCGTTTGCTGGGCTACGACCCGGCGGTGCACCACGCGGCCGCCATCTGGAACAAGCTGGGCGTGGAGCCCGTGACGCTGCAGGACATGTTGTCGCGCTCGGACGCGATCTCGCTGCAGATGGTCTACGCCTCGCGCTTTCGAGGCTGGATCAACGAGCGCCTGCTCAACCATTGCAAGCCCGGTCAGTTGTGGGTGGGTGTGAGCCGCAGCACGCTGTTCGATCCCGACGCGCTGGCGCTGGCGTTGTGCGACGGTCGCATCGACGCGTGTTTGATGGACGGCGCCAACCCGCAGTTCGCTGCCGAAGGTACCCCACTGCACGGCATCCCCAACCTGCACCTCACGCCACGGCTCGGGTCGCACACGCGAGAAGCCAAGTTGCGTGCGAGCTGGTACGTGGCGCACCGCATCCACGAAACCTTGTCGCCCCACGCGGTGGGGCACGATGGGAGCGCGAGCGATTTCACGGTGCTCGACAGCCTCGAGTACCACGAGCCGGAAGATCCGCAGGCGGTCACGCCGTCGCAGTGGGGCTCGATCGCTTTACATAGGGGCTGACCCCCCGCCGCGCTGCGCGCGACCCCCTTGGAAGGGGGCGACACCTGCGGTCTGGCAAAGCCAGTCCCGCGGTGTCTCTGGGTGATGCATCTCGCGCCGGATATATGTCGGCTGGCTTGACCCCCTTTTTTTTCGCTCAGGCGCCGAGGCGCGTCAGCTGCTCGCGCATCTTCTCCAGCGTCGCGGTGAAGTCGGCCACGCGTTTTCTTTCCTGGTCGATCACCGCCGGTGGCGCCTTGGCCACGAAGGCTTCGTTGGACAGTTTGGCGGTGGCTTTGGTGATTTCGCCTTCGAGCCGCGTGGCTTCCTTGCCCAGGCGCAGCTTCTCGGCCGCCACGTCGATTTGCATGAACAGGCACAGGCGGGCTTCGCCGACCACGGCCACCGGTGCGGCTTGCGCGGCGGCGGCCCACGCAGCTTCGTCGGTGAACACCTTCACTTCGTTGAGTTTGGCCAGACCTTGCAGCACCGGGCCCATGGCCTGCATGTAGGCGGTGTCGCCCAGCACGTACAGCGGCAGGCGCGTGGCGGGTGACACACTCATCTCGCCGCGCAGGTTGCGGCAGGCGTCCACCAGGGTCTTGAGCTTGTTGACGTGGGCAATGGACGCCTGGTCAATCTTGTTGGGCTGCGCCTGCGGATAACGCGCGATGCTCACCGATTCGCCTGGCAGGCCGGCCACGGGCGCGACTTTCTGCCACAGCTCTTCGGTGATGAAGGGGATCACCGGGTGCGCCAGACGAAGGATGGCTTCCAGCGTGCGGATGAGCGTGCGGCGGGTGGCGCGCTGTTGTGAGGCGTCGCCGGTCTGGATCTGCACTTTGGCGATTTCCAGGTACCAGTCGCAGAACTCGTTCCAGACGAAGTCGTAAATGGTGTTCGCGACGTTGTCGAGCCGGTACTCGGCGAAGCCCTTGGCCACCTCGGCCTCGGTCTTCTGCAGCAGCGAACTGATCCAGCGGTCGGCCTGGCTGAAGCTGAGGTAGCCGTGGAACGGTTGGCCCACGGCACATTCGGCCTTGGTGTGGTCTTCCAGCCCGCAGTCCTGGCCTTCGCAGTTCATCAGCGTGAAGCGCGTGGCGTTCCAGAGCTTGTTGCAGAAGTTGCGGTAGCCCTCGCAGCGTTTGCTGTCGAAGTTGATGCTGCGGCCCAGCGAAGCGAGTGCGGCGAAGGTGAAGCGCAGCGCGTCGGCGCCATACGCCGGAATGCCTTCGGGGAATTCCTTTTCGGTCTGCTTGCGCACCTTGGGCGCGGTCTCGGGCTTGCGCAGGCCGGTGGTGCGTTTGTCCAGCAGGGGCGCGAGCGAAATGCCGTCGATCAGGTCCACTGGGTCGAGCACGTTGCCTTCGCTTTTGCTCATCTTCTGGCCCTGCGCGTCGCGCACCAGGCCGTGGATGTAGACGTGTTTGAACGGCACGCGGCCGGTGAAGTGCGTCGTCATCATGATCATCCGGGCGACCCAGAAAAAGATGATGTCGTAGCCCGTGACGAGCACGGTGCTGGGCAGGTAGAGGTTGTAGTCGTCGGTCGCGCCTTCTTTCTGGTTCGGCCAGCCCATGGTGCTGAACGGCACCAGGGCCGATGAATACCAGGTGTCGAGCACATCGGGGTCGCGCACGAGCGTCTGGCCCGGGGCTTTGGCCTGCGCTTCGGCTTCGTTGCGCGCCACGATCACGTTGCCCGCTTCGTCGTACCAGGCCGGGATCTGGTGGCCCCACCAGAGCTGGCGGCTGATGCACCAGTCCTGGATGTTGTTCATCCACTGGTTGTAGGTGTTGACCCAGTTCTCGGGCACGAACTTGACCTCGCCCGACTGCACAGCCGCAATCGCCTTGTCGGCAATCGACGTGCCACTGGTGTTCTTCTCGTTGCCCTTGGCCTGCATGGCCACGAACCACTGGTCGGTGAGCATGGGTTCGATCACCTGGCCCGTGCGCGCGCAGCGCGGCACCATGAGCTTGTGCTTCTTGGTCTCAACCAGCAGGCCGGCGGCTTCCAGGTCGGCCACCACGGCCTTGCGCGCCACGAAGCGGTCCATGCCCTGGTACTTGGCGGGTGCGTTCTCGTTGATGGCGGCTTGCAGCGTGAGCACGCCGATGACAGGCAGGCCGTGGCGCTGGCCCACGGCGTAGTCGTTGGTGTCGTGCGCGGGTGTGACCTTGACCACGCCGGTGCCGAAGGCGCGGTCCACGTAGTCGTCGGCGATCACCGGAATATCGCGGTCGCACAGCGGCAGCTTCACAGTCTTGCCGATGAGGTGGGTGTAGCGCTCGTCCTCCGGGTGCACCATCACCGCCACGTCGCCCAGCAGGGTTTCAGGGCGGGTGGTGGCCACGGTGAGTGAGCCCGAGCCGTCGCTCAGCGGGTAGGCGATGTGCCAGAGGAAACCGTCTTCTTCCTCGCTTTCCACTTCCAGGTCCGACACGGCCGACATCAGCACCGGGTCCCAGTTCACCAGGCGCTTG
>JBKBWW010000046.1:12955-25683 GCA_046314475.1 Hydrogenophaga sp. | reverse complement strand
CCGGCTGCCCCCCGTTTTTGGGTTCGCTTTTTTTTTGTCAATTTTTTTTGTGTTTTTAAAAACAAATGCCCCTCGGCCGCCGGGCCGAGACCCGGCCTGCCACAACAACAAACCCACCACTTCAAACTCAGGACATCAGAAGTGAATCCCCCGCATCATCTGCTGCATCGCCACCGCCTCAGCCGACAACTGCGACTTCCCTCCCTTGTCCCCCTTCGCCGCCGACGAATCCGGGAACATGCGAAAGCTTGTGTTCATCACGATCTGCGCCACCCTCGGCACCATGGCGTGCATCACCTGCCCCGTGATGCCCAGTCGCGTCGCAATGCGCACCGGCTTGAAGATGCAGGCCTGCGCGATCATGTCGGCCGCTTCTTCGGGTGAGAGCGTCGGCACGTTCTTGTAGATCTGGGTCGGTGCGATCATGGGCGTGCGCACCAGCGGCATGTTGATGGTGGTGAAGCTGATGCCCTGGTCGGCGAACTCGCTGGAAGCGCAGCGCGTCCACGCGTCCAGCGCGGCCTTGCTCGCCACGTAGGCTGAAAAGCGGGGTGCGTTGGTCAGCACGCCGATGGAGCTGATGTTGACCACATGGCCCTTGCGTTTGGCCACCATGCCGGGCAGCAGGCCCATGGTCACACGCAGGCAGCCGAAGTAGTTGAGCTGCATGGTGCGCTCGAAATCGTGGAAGCGCTCGTAGCTGCCTTCGATGGCGCGGCGGATCGAGCGGCCGGCGTTGTTGATCAGGAAGTCCACGCCGCCGTGGTTGGCCACCAGCAGTTGCACGAAACGGTCGGCGTCCGCCATGTCGGCGATGTCGGCCGGGTAGGCAATGAACTCATAGCCCTTGTCTTTCGCCTCCTTGCAGGCTTCGTCCAGTTTGTCCTGGTCGCGCCCGCAAATGATCGTGGTGGCGCCCGCCTCGGCGAACTTGTGCGCCGCCGCCAACCCAATGCCCGAGCTGCCGCCGGTGACCAGCACCACCTTGCCCGCCACCGTGCCTTTGAGGCTGCGGTCGATGTGCAGGTCGGGGTCGAGGTGGCGCTCCCAGTAGTCCCACAGGCGCCACGCGTAGTCCTTGAAGTTGGGGCAGGCAATGCCGCTGCCCTTGAGTGCGGCGAGTGTGTCGCGGCAATCGAAGCGCGTGGGGTAGTTGACGAAGGTCATCATCTCCTCGGGCAGTCCGAGGTCCTGCATGATGGCCTTGTAGACGCGGCGCACCGGCGCCAGCGCCATCAAACCCTTCTTCACGCTCTTGGGAATGAAGCCCATCAGCGCCGCGTTGATGAACAGGTTCATCTTCGGCGCGTGGGCCGCCTTGCTCAGGATGTCGAGCACGTCGCCCACGCGGTAGCCCATCGGGTCCACCAGGTGAAAACACGCGCCGCTGCTGCGTTTGAGGTGGCTGATGTGGTCGAGTGCGTCCACCACAAAATCCACCGGAACGATGTTGATGCGACCACCTTCCAGGCCCACGCTGGGCATCCACGGCGGCAGGATCTGGCGCAGGCGCTGGATCAGTTTGAAGAAGTAGTACGGTCCGTCGATCTTGTCCATCTCGCCGGTCTGGCTGTCGCCCACCACGGCGGCCGGGCGGTACACGCTCCACGGCACCTTGCATTCCTGGCGCACGATCTTTTCGCTCTCGTGCTTGGTCATGAAGTAAGGGTGGTCCAGGCCCTCGGCCTCGTCGAACATGTCTTCGCGGAACACGCCTTCGTAGAGGCCAGCCGCAGCGATCGACGACACGTGGTGGAAGTGGCCGGCGCCAATGGCCTTGGCGAAATCCACCGTGTTGCGCGTGCCGTCCACGTTCACCGCTATCTGACTCTCGGCGTCGGCCTCCAGGTCGTACACCGCGGCCAGGTGGTAGAAGTGGTCGATCTGGCCTTTGAGTGCTTTGGTCTCGTCGGCCGAGACGCCCAGCTTCTTCGAGGTGAGGTCGCCAAACACCGGCACGGCGCGCGCCGCGCTCACGCCCCAGGTCTCCCGCAGCCCCGCCACCTTGCCTTCGCTTTCCTTGCGAATGAGGAAGTGCACCACCGAGCCCTTGCGCTGCAGCAGCTTGGCCACCAGTCGCTTGCCGATGAAGCCGGTGGCACCGGTGACGAAGTAATGCATGAAGGTCTCCTGGAACAGATGGTGTGTGAGCGAGGTGAAACGCCTGCCATTCTTGTCCACGAAGCGGCGTGCCCCATTCCGCAAAAACCCGCGTACGCCGCGCCGGCATTAGTCTTGCGCCCCTACACAGGGCGCAGCGCCAGCACGTACAGTGGCCGCACTCGGGCCCCTGGCCTGTCCATCCATTTCAATCCACAGGAGCACCCCATGGTCAAGAAGATCCAGAAAAACGGCAGCGACAAGAAGGCATCGGCCCAGGCGTTCAACTCCCCGCTGTCCGGCGCCATCAAGGATTCGGCCCAGCAGATCTGGCTGGCTGGCCTCGGCGCCTTCGCCAAGGCACAGGAGGAGGGCGGCAAGGCCTTCGAGTCGCTGGTCAAGGAAGGCCTGTCGATCCAGCGCAAGACCCAGGCCGTGGCCGAAGAGCGTATTTCGGAAGCCACCAACAAGGTCAGCAGCATGGCCACCGACATTTCCTCCAAGGCCTCGGGCCAGTGGGACAAACTCGAATCGATCTTTGAAGAGCGCGTGGCCAAGGCCTTGAACAAACTGGGCGTGCCTTCGGCGCGCGACGTGGACGCGCTGATCAAACGCATCGATGCGCTCAACCAGCACGTGCAGCAACTCGCCGGCAAAGCCCCCGCCAAGACCGCAGCCCGCAAGGCCGCACCCGCGAAGAAGGCGGCCGCCGCCAAACCTGCGGCCAAGAAGGTCGCAGCCAAGCCCGCCGCTCGCAAGACCGCGCGCAAGGCCACTGCGGCGTAAGCGCCTTGAGGCCTGACGGCATCACATCCAACAGGGGCGTTCGCGCCCCTTTTTTGCGTCTGTGCTCCATGCTGCAACGCAGCATGTCGAGCCACACCCGCGGTCTACACTCGAACGCATGACGACACCGCGCGAAGCCCACGCCGAGCCTTCTCCCAGGCCCGCGAAAAGCCGTCCGGGCAAAGCAACGGGCCCCCGCATTGCACTGGCCCTGGCCGGTGGCGGACCGCTCGGTGCCATCTACGAAATCGGCGCACTCTGCGCGCTGGCCGACAGCCTGGACGGCCTCGACCTCAACCGCTGCGACCACTACGTCGGTGTGTCCGCGGGCGGCTTCATTGCCGCCGGCCTGGCCAACGGCATCACGCCGCGCGAACTCTGCGAGGCCTTCATCGAAGACCGCCCCGGTGGGGACAACTTCGATCCGGCCTGGCTGCTCAAGCCCGCCTGGGCCGAATTCGGCAACCGGCTGCAGCGTCTGCCAGGTCTGCTGGGCAGCGCCCTGTGGGCCTGGGGCGTGCAGGGCAAGGACTTCACCAACGCGTTCGAGCGTCTCGGCGCAGCCCTTCCCACCGGCGTGCTGGACAACGAGGGCATCCACCACCAGATCGAACGGCTCTTCAGCCAGCCCGGGCGCACCAACGACTTTCGCCAACTGCGCGCCCGCCTCACGCTGGTGGCCACGCAGCTCGACACCGGCGAGGCCGCGCCGTTCGGCAAGGCCGGCTGGGACCATGTGCCGATCTCGCGCGCCATCCAGGCCAGCGCGGCATTGCCCGGCTTGTTCCCGCCGGTGGAGATCGATGGCCAGCACTACGTGGACGGCGCGCTCAAGAAGACCTTGCACGCCACCGTGGCGCTTGACGAAAGCGTGGGCCTGTTGCTCTGCTTGAACCCGCTGGTGCCGTTTCGGGCACACGCCTTGGGGGAGCAGACCGACCACATTCCTTCGCTGGTCGAAGGCGGTTTTCCGGCGGTGATGAGTCAGACCTTCCGCTCCATGATCCATTCGCGCCTGGAACTGGGCATGAAGAACTACGAGCGTCTTTACCCGGGCACCGACATCGTGCTCATCGAGCCCGACCAGCGCGACGCCAAGCTGTTCACCGCCAACACCTTCAGCTACCGCCAGCGCCGCGAACTCGCCGAGCACGCCTACCAGCAGACGCGCAAGATGCTGCGCGAGCGCCAGGCCGAACTGGCGCCCAAGCTGGCGCGCCACGGCGTGGCGTTGAACCAGGCCGCGCTGCGCAACACCGATCTTCGCTTGGTGAACGAGCCCTCGGTGCCCGCGCAAACCACCTTGGGCCGGCAACTGCACGCCACCCTGGACGACCTGCAGCGCCAGCTCGGCACACCGGCCCTGGGCCGCTGAGCGCCATGGCCAAAAAAGCCCCGCGCCGTACCGCCGAGCGCATCCTCGAGGTCACGCTCGAACTCTTCAACCGCTTCGGCGAGCCCAACGTGTCCACCACGCTGATCTCGGCCGAGCTTGGCATCAGCCCGGGCAACCTGTATTACCACTACCCGGCCAAGGACGAGCTGATCAACTCGCTGTTCGAGCGCTATGAAAAGGCGCTGGGCGAGTTGCTGGGCGCCAGCGAAGGCGTGCGCAATGTGGAGGACGCGTGGTTCTTCCTGCACTCGCTGTTCGAGATCATCTGGGAGTACCGGTTTCTCTACCGCGACCTCAACGACCTGCTCTCGAAAAACCGCATGCTGGAGACGCATTTTCAGACCGTGCTGAAAGACAAGACGCGCGCCATCCGCAACCTGCTCGCGGCGCTCAGCCGCCACAGCGCGGTGACGATGGACGCGCGCGAAATGGAGCCCACCGCCGACAGCATGGTGGTGGTGCTCACCTATTGGCTGAGCTTCGAGTACGTGCGCGACCCGCGCCACGCGCTGGAGCCCGACAACGCGCAACAAGCCCTGATGCGCGGCGCGTACCATGTGCTCAACCTGCTGGCGCCTTACCTCGAGAGCTCGCAAAGGCAGCACCTGATCCATCTCACCGCGGCTTACAGCCCCAGCGCCTGACGCACGAGGAGACAACGATGGACACCTGGACCCCTTTCCCCTGGACCGTGAATCCCCGGTTCGACAGCAACCAGCTGCAGCGACAGTGGAGTCGGCTGCACATGGGCGACGCAGAGCCCTGGCCCGAGCGCGCCGACGTGCTGGCCGCCTGGGTGCTCTTTCACAACGGCGAATTTCAGCGCGCCACCATCGAGGGCCTGGCCCTGGGGGACGCCGGCATGAACGTGGCCAACAAGGCCACCTGCATCTACGCCAACTACCTGGAGCCACGCGAACACGCCCGCCAGCAGCTGCTGCTGGAGGCCGCCACGCGCGCCGAAGCCCTGCAGAAGCGCGAGCCGAACAACGCCGGTGCCTGGTATTGGCAGGCCTATGCGCTGGCGCGCTACAGCCAGTGCATCAGCGTGGCCAAGGCGCTCACGCAAGGCCTGGGCACGAAGGTCCGCCAGGCGCTGGAGACCACCATTGCTCTGGCACCTCGCCACGCCGATGCCCACCTGGCGCTGGCCGGTTACCACGCCGAGGTGATCGACAAGGTGGGTGCGCTGGTCGGCGGCATGACGCACGGCGCCAGCAAGGACGCCGGTCTGGCGCTCTACCAGAAGGCGCTGGCGCTCAACCCCGACTCGGCCGTCACGCTGTCGGAGTACGCCAACGGCCTGATCATGCTGGACGGTCACAAACGCATGGAGGAGGCGCGCCACCTGCAGGACAGGGCCGCGGCGATGCAACCGCTGGATGCCATGGAGCAGCTCTACGTGGCCTCGGTGCGGCTGGTTTTGGAAGGTTAGGTCCAAGCCATAATCGCGCCCCATGGAAACCAAGTGGCTCGAAGACTTCGTCAGCCTGGCTGAAACCCGCAGCTTCAGCCGCTCCGCGCAATTGCGGCATGTGACGCAGCCGGCCTTTTCGCGGCGCATCCAGTCGCTGGAGGCCTGGGCGGGCACCGATCTGGTGGACCGGTCGTCGTACCCCACCCGCCTCACCCCCGCTGGCCAGACCCTCTACGACCAGTCGCTGGAGATGCTGCAGGCCTTGCAGAGCACGCGCGCGATGCTCAGGGCCCACACGGCCGCCGCGCAGGACGTGATCGAGTTCGCCGTGCCGCACACGCTGGCGTTCACGTTTTTCCCGTCCTGGCTTTCCAGCCTGCGCGAGACCTGTGGCCCGATCAAAAGCCGCCTGATTGCGCTGAACGTGCATGACGCCGTGTTGCGCCTGGTCGAGGGCAGTTGCGACCTGCTGATTGCCTACCACCACGAGTCACAGCCGATCCAGCTCGATGCCAACCGCTACGAGATGCTCCCGCTGGGTCGCGAGTTGCTGGCGCCGTATGTGAAACCCACCGCCACCGGCGCGCCCACCTTCTTTCTGCCTGGCCTGGCTGGCCAACCCCAGCCCTACCTGGCCTACGCGCCAGGCGCCTACCTGGGCCGCGCGGTGGACCAGATGCTCAAACAAAGCAGCGTCCCGGTGCATCTGGACCGCATCTACGAGACCGACATGGCCGAGGGGCTCAAGGCCATGGCGCTGGAGGGGCACGGCATTGCGTTCCTGCCCGCCAGCGCGGTGCGCAACGAGGTGGCCGCCCGCAAGCTGGTGTCGGCCGGCGGCGGACTGGAGACGTCGCTGGACATCCGCATCTACCGGGAGCGGCCCGCTGCACGCAAAGGCAAGGGCCCTGTGGAGAAATTCTGGAATGACCTTCAGCAAAGGCTGGGGGCTCCTTGAGACGTGAGCGTTCGACGTCTTAACCCGGAAGATCGGTCTGGGCCATTGGGGTAAATTCGGACATGAACGGTTTGCATGACCGGCGCTGCAAACGGCATTGGCGTTTGTCTCAGGCGCTGGCTACATTGGCGGGCTGTCCACTACCCCGTGGGGTTTCCCGGGTGGTACGGAGGTTGCATGCAGAGCATCATTCAGGGGTCCCTGTTTTCTGGACGGGCCCCACATCCCGATGAAAACCGTTGACCTTTCGTTTTTTTTCACAAGCAAGGAGATAGATATGAAGAAACACCTGCTCGCATGGGCCGTGACCGCACTGGCCGCCAGCAGCGCCCTGGCTCAAACCGGCGACACGCTGGCCAAGATCAAGGCGTCCGGCAGCGTGTCCCTCGGCGTGCGTGAGTCGTCCGGCCTGGGCTACACCCTGGGCAACGGCAAGTACGTCGGCTTCCACACCGAAATGGGCGAAATCGTCCTGTCCGACATCCGCAAGCAGCTGGGCATGACGGCGATGGAAGTGAAATACCAGCCGGTCACCTCGCAGAACCGCATTCCCCTGGTGCAAAACGGCACAGTGGACCTGGAGTGCGGCTCCACCACCAACAACGCCACGCGCCAGAAAGATGTGTCTTTCGCCGTGACCACCTACGTGGAAGAAGTGCGCATTGCGGTGAAGGCCAACTCCGGCATCAACGGCATCAAGGACCTGGCCGGCAAGAACGTGGCCACGACCACCGGCACCACCTCGGTGCAGACCCTGCGCAAGAACGAGCGCGCCGGCGGCATCGACTTCAAGGAGGTCTACGGCAAGGACCACGCCGACAGCTTCCTGCTGCTGGAGTCGGGCCGCGCCGATGCCTTCGTGATGGACGGCTCCATCCTGGCGGCCAACATCTCCAAGGCCAAAGTACCCGCCGATTTCAAGATTGTGGGTGAAGTGCTGTCGGTCGAGCCGATCGCCTGCATGCTGCGCAAGGACGATCCAGCCTTCAAGAAGGCCGTGGACGACAGCATCAAGCGCCAGATCGCCGACGGTTCGCTCGCCAAGCTGTACGACAAGTGGTTCATGCAGCCGATCCCTCCGGCCAACGTGAAGATCGGTCTGCCGATTTCCGATGCCACCAAGGCGGCCTGGGCTGCGCCGAACGACAAGCCGATGGAAGACTACGCCAAGAAGTAAGCGCGCAAGCTTCTGGCACGCCCCTTCAAGTGGACCATTTGAAGGGGCGTTTTCGTAGACGCCCCCATTTCCTGGGGCGCTGCGCGGACGGTAAAAAGAAAGGGCTCCTATGAGCTGGGATTGGCAGGTGTTCTGCGAAGACACCATCGAGCGGCAGCCGGTGCAAGGCTGCTTTGGCAAGGGAGGGGACATCACCTACCTCGACTGGATGCTGTCGGCTTGGGGCTGGACGGTGTCGGTCGCGCTGCTGGCTTTGTTGCTGGCGCTGGTGCTGGGCATCCTGATCGGCACGCTGCGCACGCTGCCCGATCGACCCATGGTGGTGCGACTGGGCAATGCCTGGGTGGAGCTGTTCCGCAACATCCCCTTGCTGGTGCAGATCTTCCTCTGGTACCACGTGCTGCCCTCCATGTTCAATGTGCTGCAGGGCGTGCCGGGCTTTGTTCTGGTGGTGTTCGCCCTGGGCTTCTTCACCTCCGCGCGCATTGCCGAGCAAGTGCGCTCGGGCATCCAGGCCCTGCCGCGCGGCCAGCGCTACGCGGGCATGGCGATGGGTTTCACCACCTTCCAGTACTACCGGTATGTGCTGCTGCCCATGGCGTTTCGCATCATCATTCCGCCGCTCACCAGCGAGACGATGAACATCTTCAAGAACTCCTCGGTGGCGTTCGCGGTGTCGGTGTCCGAGCTCACCATGTTCGCCATGCAGGCACAGGAAGAAACCTCACGCGGCGTCGAGGTCTACCTGGCGGTGACCGGTCTGTACATCATCTCGGCCTTCGCCATCAACCGCATCATGGCTTTCATCGAGAAGCGCGCGCGCATACCGGGCTTTGTGGTCGCTGGTGGATCGGGAGGTCATTGACATGAACCTCAACCTCGACTTTTCCTTCTACAACTGGGACCTGATCACCAACTTCGTGCTGAAGGGCCTGTACTTCAGCCTGATGTTGACCATCGTGGCCACCATCGGCGGCATCATCTTCGGCACCATCCTCGCGCTCATGCGCCTGTCGGGCAAGAAGTGGCTGGACACGCCGGCCACCATCTACGTCAACGGCATGCGCAGCATCCCGCTGGTGATGGTGATCCTGTGGTTCTTCCTGCTGGTGCCGCTGCTGATCGGGCGGCCCATCGGTGCCGAGGTGTCGGCGGTGATCACCTTCATCGCTTTCGAAGCGGCTTACTTCAGCGAAATCATGCGCGCGGGCATCCAGTCCATTCCACGTGGCCAGGTGCACGCTGGCCAGGCGCTGGGCATGAGCTACGGGCAGAACATGAAGCTGGTGGTGCTGCCGCAGGCGTTTCGCAACATGCTGCCGGTGCTGCTCACGCAGACCATCATCCTGTTCCAGGACACCTCGCTGGTCTACGCCATCGGCGCCTACGACATGCTCAAGGGCTTTGAAGTGGCGGGCAAGAACTTCGGTCGCCCGATCGAGGCCTACCTCGCTGCCGCCGTGGTGTATTTCGTCATGTGCTACGCACTGTCGTGGTCCGTCAAACAGCTGCACAAGAAGATCGCCATCATCCGTTGATGCAACCGCTATTCAGGAATTGCCATGATTGAACTCAAGAACGTCTCCAAGTGGTACGGCAGCGTCCAGGTGCTGACCGATTGCTCCACCAACATCCAGAAGGGTGAAGTGGTGGTGGTCTGTGGCCCCTCGGGCTCGGGCAAGTCGACCCTCATCAAGACCATCAACGCGCTCGAGCCCTTCCAGAAGGGTGAGATCACCGTGGACGGCGTGCCGGTGCACGACCCCAAGACCGACCTGCCCAAGCTGCGCAGCCGCGTGGGCATGGTGTTCCAGCACTTCGAGCTGTTCCCGCATTTGTCGGTGACGGAGAACCTCACGATCGCGCAGATCAAGGTGCTGGGTCGTAACCCCGACGAAGCCAAAACGCGCGGTCTCAAGATGCTTGACCGCGTGGGCCTGTCGCTGCACAAGGACAAGTTCCCGGGCCAGCTCTCGGGCGGCCAGCAGCAGCGCGTGGCGATCGCGCGCGCGCTGTCCATGGACCCGATCGTGATGCTGTTTGACGAACCGACCTCGGCACTCGACCCCGAGATGGTCGGCGAGGTGCTCGACGTCATGATCGGCCTGGCCAACGAAGGCATGACCATGATGTGCGTGACGCACGAGATGGGTTTCGCGCGCAAGGTCAGCAACCGCGTGATCTTCATGGACGTGGGCGGCAAGATCCTGGAAGACTGCTCCAAGGACGACTTCTTCGGCAAGCCCGAAGACCGCAAGCCGCGCACCAAGGACTTCCTCAACAAGATCCTGGCGCACTAGAGGGACACCCCCCGCCGCGCTTCGCGCGTCCCCCCTCAAGGGGGCGCACCCTTGGGCAGGCGGAGCCGGACCCTCGGGAGCCTTGGTCAAGACACTGTGCTCCGGAGATGCCTGGCGCTGGCGCTCCTCTTCATGGGCAGGCCAGTGGGACAATCACGTCATGAACAGCCCCCTCGACACCCTCACCATCACCCGCCCCGACGACTGGCATCTGCATGTGCGCGATGGCGATGCCCTGCGCACCGTGGTGCCGCACACCGCTGCCCAGTTCGGCCGCGCGATCATCATGCCCAACCTCAAGCCGCCGGTGACCACCGCGGCGCAGGCTGTGGCCTACCGTGACCGCATCCGCGCCGCCGTGCCCGCAGGCATGAGCTTCGAGCCGCTGATGACGCTCTACCTCACCGACAACCTGCCCGCCGACGAGATCGCGCGAGCCAAAGACGCCGGTGTGGTCGCCGCCAAGCTCTACCCCGCTGGCGCCACCACCAACAGCGACGCCGGCGTGACCGACATCCGCAAGACCCACAAGACGCTGGAGGCCATGCAGCGCGCCGGCCTGCTGCTGCTGGTGCACGGGGAGGTGACTTCTCCCGACATCGACCTGTTCGATCGCGAGGCGGTGTTCATCGACCAGCAGATGATCCCGCTGCGCCGCGACTTCCCCGAGCTCAAGGTGGTGTTCGAACACATCACCACGAAAGAGGCCGCGCAGTACGTGGCCGAGGCCGGGCCGTTCACCGCCGCCACGCTCACAGCGCACCACCTGCTCTACAACCGCAACGCCATCTTCACCGGCGGCATCCGCCCGCATTACTACTGCCTGCCAGTGCTCAAGCGCGAAACCCACCGCCAGGCACTGCTGGCCGCCGCCACCAGCGGCGGCGACCGCTTCTTCCTCGGCACCGACAGCGCGCCGCACCCGGCCCACCTGAAAGAACACGCCACCGGCTGCGCCGGCTGCTACACCGCGCACGCCGCCATCGAGATGTACGCCGAGGCCTTCGACTCGGTGGGCGCGCTCGACAAACTGGAGGCCTTCGCCAGCTTCAACGGCCCGGCCTTCTACGGCCTGCCGCGCAACAGCGGCAGCGTCACCCTGAAACGCGAAAGCTGGACCACGCCTGAGAGCTTCCGCTTCGGTGAGGCCGATCTCAAGCCGTTGCGGGGTGGGGAAGTGCTGCCCTGGAGGCTGGTGTGAGTTTGCGCGAGTCGCTGAGGCCGGAGCCGCACATCGCGCTGCTGATCGATGCTGACAATTCGCCGGCCGGCAAGATCGATGTGATCCTCACCGAGCTGTCCACGTTCGGTGTGACCAATGTGCGCCGCGCCTACGGCAACTGGAAGAAGAACGAACTCAAGGGCTGGGAGGAGAAGTTGCACGAGCACGCCATCCGTCCCATGCAGCAGTTCGACTATTCCAAGGGCAAGAACGCCAGCGACATGGCGATGGTGATCGATGCTCTGGAGTTGCTTTACACCGACCGTCCCGATGCTTTCGGCATCGTTTCATCCGATGCCGATTTCACACCGTTGGTGATGCACCTGCGCGCAAAGGGGGCTGCGGTGTATGGCTTCGGTGCGCAGAAAACACCTGAACCTTTTGTGAACGCGTGTTCGCGATTCCTGTACCTGGACCAGCTTGGTGCTGAACCTGTAGCGGACGCTGGGCTGTCCGCGCCAGCAGCGCCACTGCGGTTCTCCACATCTCAACTGAGACAGGACACGAAGTTGGTCAACTTGCTGCGCAATGCAGCGCAGGCCGCTGCAGACGAAGGCGGGTGGGCCAGGGTGGACGCAGTCGGCCAACAGATCGGAAATCAGGCCTCGTTCGATTCGCGCAACTATGGCTATGCGACGTTGAGCAAATTGCTGGTTGCCACGCAATTGTTCGAACTGAGCAACGAAGGCACTTCACACGTGGCAGTGCGGGACAAGCGCTTGACGAAGGCGAACAAAAGCGGATGAATGCGGCATTGGAGCGGATCGACTGGGACGCCCCCTGGATCACCGCTTATCGCCCTTATGGCGAATTCCTCGCAGGTTTGGGCGAACCCGTGCACGTGTTGCTGAATATGCACGGTGCGCTTACTGGTCGCTTCGTCCCCCAGACCGAGCTGCCCGCCGGCACCGCGTACGAACAATTCATCTTCGACACCGGCAGCGTGCCCACGCGCGAGAACCTGCACGACTTTTTCAACGGCTTGTGCTGGCTGCGCTTTCCGCTCACCAAGCAGCGCCTGAACCAGTTGCAGGCGGTCGAGATCGCTGCTGCCGGCGTGCGCGACGTGCGCGGCCCGGTTCGCGACGCACTCACGCTGTTCGACGAAAACGCCGCGCTCCTGCAGGCGCCCGAACCGCTGTGGCAGGCGCTCACCGAGCGCGACTGGCACCGCCTCTTCGTCACCCTGCGTCCGCTCTGGTCGCAGGCGCGGCTGGTGCTGTTTGGCCACGCGTTGCTGGAAAAACTGGTGACGCCCTACAAGTCGATCACCGCCCACGTGTTGCGAGAGCCGGTGCCCATGGCGCTGGGCGACGACCTCGCGGCGTGGGATGCCTGGTTGGCATCGGCGCTGAGCGCGCCCGCGTTGGCC
>JBKBWW010000046.1:0-12945 GCA_046314475.1 Hydrogenophaga sp. | reverse complement strand
CCAAACCCTTCACACCGCTGCCGGTGCTGGGTGTGCCGGGCTGGTGGCCTGCCAACGAGGACGCCGGGTTCTATGCCGACGCGAGCGTTTTCCGCGCGCCACGGCAGCCGGTTGCAAGCGGCGCACCACCTTGATGCACTGCGGGCGCGCCTTGATTTCGCGCCCGCCAGCCCCATACTGGTTTCTCGGTATCATCCGCCGGCCTTCCCGGTGACACCAGCGACTGGTGGTCTCAGGACGGCGGGAACCCGCAAGGCCCGTCCGGGTCACATGCGCAGTCCGGTGCCCTTTGGCGCCGCTGCACCACTGGAGAAAACATGAAACGCATCTTGCTGTTCGTCCTGACCAACTTCGCCGTGATGGCGGTGCTGCTGGTCACCACCCGCATCCTGGGCGTGGACCGCTTTCTCACGGCCAACGGCCTGAACATGACGGCGCTGGCCGGGTTCTCGCTTGTGATCGGCTTTGGCGGCGCCATCATCTCGTTGCTGATCAGCAAGCCCATGGCCAAGTTCAGCACCGGCGCTCGCGTGATCAACCAGCCGCAAACGGCCGACGAAGCCTGGATCGTGGAAACCGTGCGCCGCTTTGCCGACAAAGCCGGCATCGGCATGCCCGAGGTCGCCATCTTCGAGGGCGCGCCCAACGCGTTTGCCACCGGCGCCTTCAAGAACTCGGCGCTCGTGGCCGTGTCCACCGGCCTGCTGCAGAACATGACCAAAGAGGAAGTCGAGGCCGTGATCGGCCACGAAGTGGCGCACGTGGCCAACGGCGACATGGTCACGATGACGCTGATCCAGGGCGTGATGAACACCTTCGTGGTGTTCCTCAGCCGTGTGATCGGCTACGCGGTGGACAGCTTCCTGCGCAAGGGCGACAGCAACTCGTCGGGCCCCGGCATCGGTTATATGGTGACCACCATCGTGATGGACATCGTGCTGGGTTTCCTGGCCGCCATCATCGTGGCCTGGTTTAGCCGCCAGCGCGAGTTCCGCGCCGACGCGGGTGCCGCCGGCCTCATGGGTCGCAAGCAGCCCATGATCAATGCGCTGGCCCGCCTGGGTGGCCTCACCCCCGGCGAGTTGCCCAAGACCATGCAGGCGCTCGGCATCACGGGTGGCCTGGGCAAGTTGTTTTCGACGCACCCGCCGATTGAAGAACGCATTGCGGCATTGCAGCAGCAGAGCTGATCCCCAGTCGGGTGTTCAAACGTCATTCCTGCTGGTGTTTGAAATCCGACCAATTGCCCGCGTCTTGCGCGGTTGAGTGGCTCTTCAGGGCGATGGTTTGCCAATCCTGTCCTGCGCAGCTGAAACCACTCCATAGGCTTTCATGGCGGCCATCACCTGGGACTCCTCTGTGGTCTCTGACGGGTACAGCCGGTAGCTCGGCGCAACGATGGGCTCGATAGAGTCGGGCCTGAGCACGATCACCGAGCGAATGGGAAATCGTCCCTGGGTGATTTCCTCAAGCGGCGCGGCCCACAGCGTGAAGTCGTCCCGGTCACGTGCGATCACCTCGGCTCGGCCTTTGACCTTGAAACCTTTCTGCACGAACAGGTCGACAAAGCTCAGACATGCTTGGCTGTTTTCAGCGAGGTTTCTTGCAGAGGTTGGTGATGCGATATTGGCGATCACAAAGCACCGGCTCTCGAAGACTGCAAACACTTCTTTGGGCGACACATTCGGACAACCACTTGCATCGACGGTGGCGAGCCAGGCAAGGATGGAGCGCTTGGCAAAGTCGGTGACTTCAGGTGTGATCATTTGCGATAAGGAGGAAGGAGCGGAGTTGCGCAGGCTCGAGAGCGCATTGCCCATGTGCACCCCTCCGCACTATAGGACGCTGGCAGCGCCTCCCGCTTGTGGCGTGCGGGGCCTCCCAAACAAACGCGACCCGAGGGTCGCTTTTTTATTGGTTTGCCAGGATCAGCGGTTGCGGTCCCAGCGATCGTTGTCGCGATGCCCATCCCGGTAGCGGCGGTCGTCGTGGCGGTTGTGACCCGGGTGGAACGAGCGGTGGCCGTTGATGTAGACCACGCCCGGCGACACCTGGTAGCGCGGGTAGTACTGCGTGCCGATGGTGATGCGGGTGTTGGAGGGGTAGTACTCGGTCTGCGGGCTGTACACCGGTGAGTTGTTGTAGACCGGTGGGGCGTAAGCAGCGGGGGGCAAAGCGTCTGCGGGTGACACGTTAAGACGAATATAGGGCCCCGGGTCCTGCGGCATCTGCACGTTGTACTGGCGCCCGGCGTATTCGTAGACCACGTTGTAGGCCACGGTGCGGTTCTCGTAGAAGGTCTGCGTGCCGCACTGGCGGTAACTCTCGGTGTAGGGCTGGCCGGGGCCTTCAACGCGGTTGCCGATGATGGCGCCGCCGATGAGGCCGATCACGGTGGCGGCTGCGCGGCCACTGCCGTTGCCGATGGCATTGCCTGCGGCACCGCCCGCAATGCCGCCGATCAGGGCGCCCGCGCCCGACGGCTGACCCTGGTAGGTCACGCGCTCGTCGCTGCACATCTCGCGCGGCACGGCCACCTGCTGCACCACCGGCGTGCTGCTGATCACGCGGCCCTGTTCTTCCTGTGCCAGCGCGGCACCGGTGCTGCCCAAGGCCAGCAGGCTCATCACGGGGATCAAAACGGGAAATTTCATGGCGCACTCCTGACAACAATGGCGAAAGTGTGCGCGACGGAGGTCAATCCGTGATGCGCGGCTTGTAAAGATTCGTCACGCTGCGGGGGATTTCACGCTGCTTGGCGGGTCTGCGTGGTGTTCAGCAGATCGAGCACCAGGGCTTCGGCGACCTTGAGGCCGTCCACCCCGGCCGAGAGGATGCCGCCGGCATAACCCGCGCCTTCACCCGCCGGATAGAGCCCGCGCGTGTTCAGGCTTTGGAAGTCCTCGCCGCGCGTGATGCGCAGCGGCGCCGAGGTGCGGGTTTCCACGCCGGTGAGCACTGCGTCGGCCATGTCGTAGCCCTGGATCTTGCGGCCGAACACCGGCAGCGCCTCGCGCATGGCCTCGATGGCGTAGGCGGGCAGGGCGGGCGCCAGATCGCCCAGCTTCACGCCCGGCTGGTACGACGGCACGACCTCGCCCAAGCCGCTGGACGGGCGCTGCGCTACAAAGTCGCCCACCAGCTGGCCCGGGGCCTCGTAGGTGCCGCCACCGAGCTGGTAGGCGCGCGCTTCGAGTTCGCGCTGCAGCACGATGCCGGCCAGCGGGTGGGTCTTGCCCTCGGCCGCGAGCGCGGTGGCCTGCGCGGCGTAGCGTGGTCCGTCGATGTCGCCGAACGCGGCGGTCCACAGCGGTGCGTCCTGTGGAAAGGTTTGCGGGAAATCGACCGGCTCGATGCCCACCACCAGGCCGGCGTTGGCGTTGCGTTCGTTGCGCGAGTACTGGCTCATGCCGTTGGTGACCACGCGCCCGGGCTCCGAGGTGGCCGCCACCACCATGCCGCCGGGGCACATGCAGAAGCTGTAGACGGCACGGCCATTCTTCGCGTGGTGCACTAGTTTGTAGTCGGCCGCGCCCAGCAGCGGGTGGCCGCTGTGGCGGCCCCAGCGCGCGCGGTCGATCACGCCCTGCGGGTGCTCGATGCGAAAACCCACCGAGAACGGTTTGGCTTCCATGAACACACCCGCGTCCCACAACTGCGCGAAGGTGTCGCGCGAGCTGTGGCCCAGGGCGAACACCACGCGCTGCACCGGCATGTCGACGGTGTCGCCGCTGGCCAGACGACGCACCTGCAGCGACGCGATGCGCTGCTCGCCGCCGTCGCTGGACAGGGTGAGACCGCACACGTGGTGCTGAAAGCGGATCTCGCCGCCCAGCACAATGATCTTTTCGCGCATGGCTTCCACCACCCGCACCAGCTTGAAGGTGCCGATGTGAGGGTGCGCGGTGTACAGAATCTCACTGGGAGCGCCCGCGTCAACGAACTCCTGCATGACCTTGCGGCCGAAAAAGCGCGGGTCCTTGATCTGGCTGTAGAGCTTGCCGTCGGAAAACAGACCGGCGCCGCCTTCGCCGTACTGCACGTTGCTCTCGGGGTTGAGCACGTGTTTGCGCCACAGCCCCCAGGTGTCCTTGGTGCGTTCGCGCACCGGCTTGCCGCGCTCCAGCACGATGGGCCTGAAGCCCATTTGCGCCAAAGCCAGGGCGGTGAACAGACCGCAGGGGCCCAGGCCCACCACCACCGGGCGTTCACGCTCATCGGCTGGCCAGCCTGCCGGCGCGTGGCCGGGCGGGTGCCAGCTCATGTCGGGCGT
This sequence comes from Hydrogenophaga sp., assembly GCA_046314475.1. Taxonomy (GTDB): domain Bacteria; phylum Pseudomonadota; class Gammaproteobacteria; order Burkholderiales; family Burkholderiaceae_C; genus Hydrogenophaga. Next base: position 8,672 of record JBKBWW010000046.1, on the reverse strand, counting down.
GGGCTGGACGTGGGGCTTGCCCGCGTGTTGCGCCAGCAGGGAGGCCTCTTGCGCAGGGTCTGCCAGCGTCACGTCGACGATGTAGACCGCGAGCAGGTCGGCCTTGCGCGCGTCGAAGCTGCGTTTGAAGACATGGAGGTGCGCAATGGCTGACGTGGGCACGGCTAGCGCGGCGGCGGCCAGCCGCGTCAAGGCCTCCACCGGGTGCGGCGGTGGTTCGCGGTCGAGGTCGGTTTCGGTGGGGGCGTCGGCGGCGCGGCGGTGCTCGGTCGGCACCTCGGCCAGGGGCAGCTTGAGTTCTGAGAGTCGGATCATGGCGTCGGGTGGCTTGTGGCGATCAAGCAATCCAGGGCAAAGCCGCCATTGTCCGACAGCTTCAGGGCACCACCAGCGTGAGCTTGGGAAAGTAGCGCCGGTAGCGCACTGCGTCGCGGGTGAGCAGCTGCAGCTGGTTCACCCAAGCGTGAGCGCCAATGTAGAAGTGCGGCATGGGCGAGGGGTCGGTGCCGCTGTGTTGGCGGTAGAGCTTGAAGGCCTGGCCCGCGAGAAAAGCGGCGTCCCAGGGCAGTGCCTGGCGCTGCAGCGGCAGGTGGGCGAGTGTGGATTCCAGATCTGCGGCGGTCTCGAAGCGGGGGCTCACCTCCGCCAGGATGAGCGGGTTGATGAACAGGGGGCCTTGTTGCGCGCAGCGTTCGAGCTGCGCAATCGACCAGTCGGCCCACAGGGAATCGTCGGCCAGCACGTCGATCAGCACGCCACTGTCGACCAGGGTGCCTGCGATCGGGGCTGGCTGCAGGTAACGCGCGTCGGGCTCGCGGGCGAGCGCGCTCGCGGTGTTTTTGTGGTGTGCCATCAGCCGCGCAGGTATTTCATGAATTCGTCGGTGCCCATGTGCTTGAAGGCACCGGCGTTGGCGCTGCCGCGGGCCCGCTCGAAGGCGCGGCGAGCCGGCGAGACCGTGGCCACGGTGGCGCGCATGAGCACGTCGCCGTTGGGCAGCACCTCGAAGCTCACCTCGCCGTGTGGATACAGCCGCGCCTGCTCGCGCACCGCCAGAGGGATGGTGACCTGTCCTTTGCTGGTGATTTTCATGATTCTTACCTCCTGAAAGTAAGAATCCTACCGAGGCGGGTGGGGTGCCACGGCCGGGGGTATCCACGCAGGCGGGATAATGCGCGGGTGAAGCGCGCCAGGCCGTCGCTGGCACTGCCTCGAAAGAGGACCCGAAAGGGGGTGCTGGAGGAACGTCCGGACTGCACAGGACAGCGTAGGAGGTAACACCTCTCCACCGACCAGCCCAAAGAGTTCGCTCGATGGGCCCTAAGGTGAGGATCAGAGCAACAGAGACGAGCCGCTTCAGTGCGGGTGAAACGGGCAATCTCTACGCGCAGCAATACCAAATAGGCCAGCCTGAGGCGACACGGTTCGCCGTGTTGAGGATCCTTGTGGTTCCGCGAGGAGAGTTGGCGGGTAGGTAGCACCGAGCCGGGTGGGCAACCCCCGGCCCAGATGAATGGCGGTCACGTCCGGGCCTTCGCAAGAAGGTTCCGGATGCACAGAATCCGGCGTAACGGCGCGCTTCACACTTATCACTTGGCATGCGGCAGGCCATTGCTCAAGGCGGGTCGCTTGGCCACGGCGCGCAGGCCGTCCAGATCGAGGATGTGGATGCGCCCGCGCTGGTAGTCCACCAGCCCGAGTTCCTTGAGCTCGACCGCCGCCAGCGTCACGCCCGCACGGCGCACGCCGAGCATGTCGGCGAGGTGGGCGTGGGTGAGCAAGAGATCGTCGTGCCCGTTGCGCGCGTGACTCAGCAGGATCCAGTTCGCCAGGCGGGCCTTGATGTCGTGCGTCTGGGACGCTGCGGCAAGCGAGGCGACCTCCTGCGAAAACCCCCACAGATAGATGGCGAACGCGCGCAACAGATGGGCGCGTCGCGCGACGAGCCGCTGCATCGTTTCGCCGTCGGCACGAAAGGCCTTGCCGCCGCGCTGCACATGCAGGGTCAGGTTGCCCGAGCCCAGGCCCAGCGCGTGTTGCAGTCCCACAGCCCCTTCCTGGCCTGCCAGACCCACGGCCAGGCCGCTGCCATCGGTGTGACGAACCATCAGGGCCACACTGGCGCTGGTCAGAAAGTGCACGTGCCCGTTGGGCAGGTGCGGGGCCGACAGGATGTCACCCGTCTTCAATTCAACGGGCTTGCAGCGGCGCTCCAGCAGGCGCTGATCGTCTGTGGCCAGTTGGGCCACGATGCCGTTGTGCGTGAGGGTCAATGGGACTCCCGTTCAGGATTCAAGGACAGCGCGACAACGGGAATTCCAAGGCTGGATGGCCGGTGAAAACGTGAGCATGCGTACCAGAAGTGTAAGTCGCGGATGCTCAGAAGCCGGCATCTTGCTGTGGTTTGCACCGGGCGCTGAAGGGAAATGCCGTGGCCCCATGGGAGGTGTCGGAACCCTGGCCTCACAGGCTGTGTTCGTTATCGAACAAATAGAAATGCCTTTGCTCATACACTGCTGGACGCCCGGTCATGTCGGCCCCGCACCCTTGTTCGCCTGCGGGCGGGAGCACACATTGCCAGCCGATCACCGTTTCAACCGAGTGCTTGCCTCCCTGGCGCAGGGCGAGCAGTTGCCCTGGGCGGATCACCTTGAACTGGTTGAGTTGCCCGCCGGGCAAGAGTTGCAGTCTTGTGACGCCTCTGTGGTTCACGTGCATTTCCCGACCAGCGCCCTGGTGGTGCTGATGCAGACCACGGCATTGGGTGGTGAAGCGCCTGTGGCCTTGGTCGGCAACGACGGTGTGGTGGGTGTGGCGGCGTTCATGGGCACATTGCCGGAGGCCGGCCGGGCCGTGGTGCTGCATTCGGGCCACGCCTGGCGACTGCCCACCAGCGTGCTGTCCACCGAAGCGCCCGGTCCCTCGCAGGTGCTCAAGGCCACGGTGGGTTACTTGATGGCGCTCACATCCCAGATCTCGCAGACCGCGTTCTGCCAGCAACACCACAACGTCGAACAGCGGCTGGTGCGCTGGTTGCTCACCGCGTTGGACCGCATGCCGGGCAACGATGTGGCGATGGACCTGGGTGAGCTGGCCACGTTGCTGGGCGTGCCTGCCGACGCCCTCGCGGGTGCAGCAGCGCAGTTGGTGGGGGCCGGGGCCCTGGTGTGCGAGCAGGGGCGGCTGGTGATGCCGAGCCGCGACTTGCTGCAGGCTCGGTCTTGCGGCTGCCATGTCCCGGCCCAGGGCGAGATGCGGTGGTCGTCGCCACCGCCGGGTTGATGGCCTGCCATGCACGCCGCGCGGGAGCGCGGTCGTCATGGCGCCGCCTCAGAGGTTGAACCCGCCCAGGCTTTGCAGCCGCTCTACGTGGGCCATGAGGGAGCGTTTGGCCACCGGCCACAGCCGGTCGGGCACATCGTCGTAGGCGAGCTTCACCCAGTCGTCCATGGAGCCTTCGGGCACGGCTTGCATGGCGCGCGCCACCTTGGCCTCGCGTTGCAGGCGGTGCGCCTTGAGCTGGGCGATTGCGCGCAACGCACCACCCTCAGCGGGTGCGCTGGTGTTGCCGGCGCTGGCCCGCAGGTCGCCCAGCACATAGCCGTGCGCCGGCAGGATGAACTCCACGCTGTGTTGCCGGCACCGCTCGGTCAGCTTGTCCAGCGAATCGAGGTAGGCGCCCATGTTGCCGTCGGGTGGGTCGATCACCGTGGTGCTGCCGTTGAGGATGTGGTCGCCAGTGAAGAGCAGACCGTCTTCGCCCAGCAAGAGGCACAGGTGGTTGGCCGCATGGCCAGGGGTGTGGATCACTTCCAGCGTGTGCGGGACGGTGGTGTCGCCGGCCTGACCGATGAGCATGAGTTGTTCACCGTCGACCAGCGAGCGTTCGGGTGTGAAGCGGCTGTTCTCGCGCGAGGTCGGTGCGCTGGGCAGGCCCAGGATGGGTGGTTTTTCCAGACCAGCGGCCACGCACAGCGCCTGCAGCCGTGGCGCGCCGGGCGAATGGTCGGGGTGCGAGTGGGTGCAGACGATGGCCTGGATGCGCCCATGGGCGGCGCGCCACAGCCGCTCGATGTGGGGCGCGTCGTCCGGACCCGGGTCGATCACGATGTGGCCACTGGCCGGGTCACCCACGATGTAGCTGTTGGTGCCCGGGCCGGTCATGAATCCGGGGTTGGGCGCGGTCAGGCGCTGCACGTTTTTGAGCAGTTGCACCGGGTGCTCGTGCTGCCAGTCCAGGCTGTGCGCGATCTGGCCGTCGGGGCAGACCAGGGCGAGTTCACCAAACGGCGGCTCGTGCTCCATGTGGCGCGACTCGGCGCCGCGCGTGAGGCCGGCGCGCGGGCAACTGGTCCACAGCGGCCGATCGTCGACCGCGCAGGCGTCCAGCACGGCCTGCACGGTGGCATAGGCCCGCAGCCGCTCAAGCGTGCGGATGGTGGGAAAGATGATGAAGAAGCCGCCGGTCTGGTGGCGCTCCAGCGCGTCGGCCGGGCGCACCCAGACCGGCTCGAACTGCTCGGCCTCGTCGGCCACGGGTTGCTGGCCGGCGGGCATGCGCGCCACCAGAAAAGGCACGTCAAAGCGGCGTGGCAGGTCGCGGTCGGTGATCCAATGGGCCAACACGAACACGCTGGCGGCGTCGAGCGTGAGGCCCCCGGCCTGGCACTGAGCGGCGAACGGGGCCTTGCGGTCGAGCCTGGCGATGTCGCTGTCGTTCACCGGCGTGCCGTCGGCCCGGTGCGCGAGCAGCACGCCGAGTTCTTCGTAGCTCTCGCGGATCGCGGCGATGGCTTGGGTGAGGTGCAGGTCGCTCTGCGTGGGGCGGCGGGTGGCGATGCTGTGGGCCTGTGCGTCGGCGGCGTCGATGCCGCCGCCGGGGAACACGTAGGCGCCGGGCGCAAAGCTGGCGGTCATGGAGCGGCGCGTCATCAGCACCTCGATGCCGGGGCGCTCGGGGTCGGTGCTGTCGCGCAGCAGCAGCACGGTGGCGGCGGGCCGCACGGTGGCGAGGGTGCGGGCGGGGTGCAGGAGTTGGGTGGGGCGGACCATGCGGCATTTTGCGGCACACCGCCGCCGCGCGCTGTCACCCGTCAGCGCGCGCAGGTCAGACGGCCGGTCCCAGTGCTGCCATCTCGGGCGAGAGTCCCTGCCACGCCACGTCGAAGCCCGCTCGCGAGCGCTCTGGCGGCAGCGGCGCGTTGCGCAGCGCCCAGTTCGCCCCCGCCAGCACGCTGTCGATCACGGGAATTGGGACTTCGGCCTGCACCGCGGCCGCCATGCCGGCCAGGCCCGCGCCACCGAGGATGACGGCCTGCACGCCGAGTTGGCGTGAGGCATCTCGGCAGGCCTGCGCGAGCAGGGCGCGGGCAGCCACCGGGTTGGCGGCGAGCTCGGCACCGGTGGGGGCCACGGTGTGGATGCCGGCGAGCTGCTGGGCCTGGCCGAGCGCCTGTGCCAGCCGCTGCAGCATCGGTCCCCAGCGCGCGCCGCCGGTGACGATGGCGTAGCGACCGTGGCGCGCGGCTTCGATGAAGGCCGCCTCGGCCAGACCGGTCACGGGCACCGGGCTGCTCTCGCGCAGGGCCATCAGCCCGGGGTCGCCGAAGCAGCCGATCAGCACCGCGTCGGGCGGCCGGGTCTCGCTGGCGAGTGCGTGGGCCCAGGCGTCGAGCGCGGCGTGCGAGGCAACGGCGTAGCTGGCTTCGTCGGCGATGTAGGGCGAGCCGAAGCGGGCGGTGACGGTGCGCACGTTCACATGCAGTCCGGCCGCCTGCTGCACATGGGTCTGCAGCAGCGCGCTCACGTTCACCGAGGTGTTGGGGTTGATGACCAGCAGTTGGCGCATGGGTGGCTTGCGGGGTCAGGCCAGCGGCGCGAACAGCTGCTCCAGGTCGGGCGTCGCCTCCGATGGAGGCGAGAAGTCCAGCTGGGCTTCGAGGCGGTCCAGGTGTTCACGCATCAGGCGCGAGGCCTCGCGCGCGTCGCGCAGTTTGATCGCCGCCAGCAAGGCCCGGTGTTCCTCGCAGCCGCAGGCCGTGGCTTCGCGCCGCGACTGCAGGTGGCTGCTGCTGTAGGTCATGAGGATCAGCGAAGTGCGCGAGACCATCTCCCGCAGGATGCGGTCCATGGTCTGCTGCCCGGCCCGCTCGGCGATGTGGAGGTGAAAGTCGCCCGAGAGCCGGATTGCGCGGCGCATGTCGCCGGCTTCGCGTGCCGCTTCTTCGTCGCGGATGCACTGGGTGAGCAGCTGGATGTCTTCGCGCGTGGCGTGGCCGACGAAGCGCTCCACCAGTCGTGACTCGATCAGACGGCGCACCTCGAACACCTCGCGCGCCTCCTGCTCGCTCGGCTGGGCAATGGTGGCGCCGCGGTTGGGGGTGAGCGTGACCACGTGTTCGTTGGCCAGGCGCACCAGCACCGGGCGGATGAGCGTGCGCGAGACGCCGAAGGCACTGGCCAGCCGGTCTTCCACCAGCTTGGTGCCGGGGGGCAGGCGGTGGTCGAGGATGGCCGAGACCATGCGCTCGTAGATGGCACCGTCGGTACCCGAGGGTGCAACTTCGTCGAAGGCAGAGCCGGCCCGCTTGCGCAGCCGGGGTGTCATGCGGGCCTTCCCCGTTTCTGTCGCTGGCCCAGCCAGAAGGCCAGGGACACGGCCACGCCCATCACCAGCAGCGAGACCAGGGTGGTCACCGTGCCCAGCGCGTAGATGGCGGGGGTGGTGACGGTGGAGGTGAGACCCTGCAACTCCAGCGGCAGCGTGTTCACGTCGCCGATGGCTTGCGAGGTGCGTGCGATCTCGTCCCAGCTGAGTGTGAAGCCGAACATGCCGATGCCCACGACCGAGGGACCGATCAGCGGCAGCACCACGTGGCGAAAGCCTTGCCACGGCGTGGCGCCGAGGTCTCGCGCAGCTTCTTCATAGGCCGGGTTGAAGCGGTTGAACACCGCGAACATGATCAGCAGGCCGAAGGGCAGCGTCCAGGTGAGGTGGGCGCCCAGCGCCGAGGTCATGAGGCCCAGCGCGGTGCCGTAGTTCTCCAGCGTGCCGGTGGCACCCACGGCCTCCAGCAGCCACTTGATGCCGCCATCGAGCAGGCGGAACTGCAGGCCGATGCCCAGCGAGACGATGATGGACGGCATGATCAGGCTGGCCACCGTCATGTAGAACAAGGCGTTGCCGCCGCGCAGCGGTTTGCGGAACGCCAGGCCCGCAAGCACCGACAGCACCACGGTGAACAGCATCACCACGCCGCCGAGCATGAGCGAGCGCAGGAAGGCCGCGCCGATGTCCACCGTGCCCAGGCCCTCGGCGAGTTTGTAGAACCAGTGCAGCGACACGCCGCGCAGCGGAAACGTGAGACCACCTTCCGGGCCCTGGAAGCTCAGGATGAAGATGACGAACATCGGGCCGTACATGAACAGCACGAACAGCGTGAAGACGATGGCCAGTGGCCAGAAGCCGGCGGCGCGGGGTTCGGAAATGCGGGGGGCGGCCATGGTCATAGTTCCTTGCGGATGTCCACGAGCCTGGTCAGGCCCCAGATGATCATGAGCACGATGGCCAGCAGGATCACCGCGTTGGCCGCGGCCAGTGGGAACTGCAAATACGAGGTCTGCACCTGGATGATCTTGCCCACCGAGGCGATCTGCTGCCCGCCCATCACGCCGATGGTGACGAAGTCGCCCACGACGATGGTGATGACGAAGATGGAGCCGATGATGATGCCGGTCTTGCTCAGTGGAACGATCACGTTCCACAGCGTCTGCCAGCCACTGGCGCCGCTGTCGCTGGCGGCTTCAAGCAGGCTGCGGTCGATGCGCATCATGCTGTTGAAGATCGGCACGATCATGAACATGGTGTAGAGGTGCACGAAGGCCAGCACCACCGAGAAGTCGGAAAACAGCAGCCACTCCACGGGCTCGTTGATGACACCGATGCCCATGAGCCCCTGGTTCACCAGGCCGTTGCGGCCCAGCAGCGGCACCCAGGAAATCATGCGGATGACGTTCGACGTCCAGAACGGCACGGTGCACAGCACGAACAACAGGGTCTGCATGCCCGGCGAGCGCACGTGGAAGGCGAGGAAATAGGCCACCGCAAAACCCACCACCAGCGTGATGCCCCAGACCAGCAGGCAGAACTTGAGGGTGGAGAGGTAGGTGGAGAGCGAGACGCAGAAGTCGCCGTGCTCGGTGAGCGTGGAGCAACCCTCGACGATGGCGGCGTAGTTGCGCAGCGTGAAGCCGGGAATGAGCTCGTACTCGTTGAAATCCCAGAAGCTCACCATGACGGTGAGCGCCAGCGGGATCAGGAAGAACACCACGAACACCAGCGTGAACGGCGCGGCCTGCCACCATGCGCGCGCGGTGCGCGTGGGGCTGGCGGAAGGCGGACCGACAGGGGTGGTCGTGGTGCTCATGGTGCTGTCAGGTGACGGTCAGGCCGCAACGAATTCATTCCACTTGCGCACCATGTACTCGTTCTCGTCCATCACCGCGTTCCAGCAGGCGATGCCGCCCATGCGCGCTTCGTAGCTGCCGCCGTCGCGCACCGAGCCGGTCTTGGCCAGCAGGTCGCCGTTGGGGCTCTTGATGTCTTGCGAGGCAGCCTTGCCTTCCATCCAGTAGGCCCACTCGTAGGCTTCCATCTTGGCCTTGGCGGTGTC
>JBKBWW010000045.1:0-25990 GCA_046314475.1 Hydrogenophaga sp. | reverse complement strand
TATCCACGCGCGCGGGCGCGACGAAGCTGCCGCCGAGCGCGCCCCCCAGGGCGAGCGCGCCGCAGCGTGAACCGGCATAGCACGTTTGGCGTTGACGGCGCGCTGCCGCGCTCGATCGCCATCATCACCATGAGCACCGGTGCGAAGGTGCACAACGTGGCGTTGAGCACCGAGAGCCAGATCACCTCGGGCGCCACCAGCGCCGCGCTCAGGGGCCGCAGCAACACGAACTGCACCAGACACAACACACAGGCCACGCTGGTGGCCAGCCCCACCAGTCGCAACGAGCCCAGCCGCTGCACGAGTTCGCCGCTGTAAACCAGATAGATCGCGTAGCTGATGGCGCTGCCAAACACCAGCGCAGCACCCAGCAACGCATTGGGCCCCTGCAACCCCGCCTCGTGCCCGAACACCACCAGCACACCGCCATAACTCACCGCCATGGCCAGCGCCTGCAAGCGCGTGATGCGGCGTTTGTAGAGCACCCAGCCGAGCACCAGCACCAGCGTGGGGTTGAGGTACAGGATGAGCCGTTCCAGGCTGGCGGTGATGTACTGCAGTCCCCAGAAATCCAGAAAGCTGGCGAGGTAATAACCGGTGAAGCCCAGACCCAGAATGCCCAGCCAGTCGTCGCGCGTGAGTGGTGGCTTGGTGCCCCCGCCTTGCCGGTAGGTGGCCCACCAGGCCAGCGCCAGAAACAGCGGCAACGCGAAGAGCATGCGGTACATGATCAGCGTGACCGCGTCCACGCCATGGCGGTAGGCCAGTTTCACGATGATGGCCTTGCCACTGAAGGCAATGGAGCCGGCGGCCGCGAGCATCAATCCGGTGGCGAGGTGAGGGGTGGGGGCGGCGCGCATCGTTCGATTATCGGCACCGGGCAGCAACCGGTCGGTCCGCAGGGCCGGTCTCACGCCAATCACGCAGGCGCTCCTGTCGCACGCATGACTTCCCGCTGATGAAGCCCTGCCCGCCGATCCGCCACGCCGGCAACTCCCTAACCTTTGAAAACGCCAGCGCAATCCCTTGCGCCAGTTTGCTTTGCGCTCGTTTCACAGGGACCGCCACATGCCGCCAGAACACCCCAGCCCGATCACCGAACACATCGACACTTTGCTCAAGGTCTGCACCGAATCACCCCATGGACCGACCGTGCTGCGCGTCAACGACACCCGGGTGGTGCTGCGCGCACGCGACGGCGAATCCACGCTGGTGATGCAGGCCCACATCTGCGACCTGCCCCGCCACAGCGGCGCGCGCGCAGCACTTTGCGAGGCCCTGCTGATGGGCAACACCCGGCTGGCAGACACCGACCGCCTGGGCATCGAACCCGCCGAGAACGTGGCGGTGTACCAGCGCGTGGTCGGCATCGAACTCGATGCCGACGCGCTGGGTCGCGAGCTGTGGGAACTGATCGACGCTGCCGAGCAGTTCAGGCATGGCCTGGGCCACGACTGAAACCCGTGGCCGGTCTCACTGCACCGGTGGCGTGCAGGCCAGCACCTCGTCCATGGTGGTCAGGCCCTCGGCCACCCTCATGGCGCCAGCCAGGCGCAACGGGCGCATGCCGTCGGCCACGGCCTGCTTGCGCAGCACGTCCAGGCGCGGCTCGCGGCTGACCTTGTCCTTGAACGATTCGGTGACCGTGAGCAGCTCGTACAGGCCCATGCGCCCGCGAAAGCCGGTCATGCGGCAATCGACGCAACCCACCGGCTCATAGGGCCGGTAGCTGCCGCTGATCTGCCACGGTTTGACCAGCTCGGCCAGCGACTCGCGCGAGGTGGCTGCCTGGGCCTTGTCCTGCTGGGTCTTGCAGGCCGGGCACAGCGTGCGCACCAGGCGCTGCGCGAGCACGCCCAGCACGGTGGCGTTGATCAGGTAGGGCGGAATGCCCAGCTCCATCAGCCGCATGATGGCCGAGGGCGCGTCGTTGGTGTGCAGCGTGGTGAACACCAGGTGCCCGGTGAGTGCGGCCTGCACCGCCATCTCGGCGGTGGCGAGATCGCGCACCTCGCCCACCATGATGATGTCCGGGTCCTGCCGCATGAGCGCGCGCAGGCCCTGCGCAAAGTCGAGGTCCAGGTGGGCCTGCACCTGCGTCTGGTTGAAGGCCGGCTCGATCATCTCGATCGGGTCTTCCACCGTGCTCACGTTGACCTCTTCGGTGGCCAGGCGCTTGAGCGTGGCGTAGAGCGTGGTGGTCTTGCCCGAGCCCGTAGGCCCGGTCACCAGCACGATGCCGTGCGGGTGTTTGGTCAAGGCTTCCCAGCGCTGCGCGTCGTGGGCGGCAAAGCCCAGCGCGCTCAGGTCTTTCACGGTGGACTCGGGGTCGAAGATGCGCATGACCAGCTTTTCGCCGAACGCCGTGGGCAGTGTGGACAGGCGCATTTCCACCTCCTCACCGCGCGCGCCCGCCACACCGGGGCGCAGCGTCTTGATGCGGCCGTCCTGCGGGCGGCGGCGCTCCACCACGTCCATGCGCCCGAGCAGCTTGATGCGCGCGGTCATGGCGGTGAGCACACCGATGGGCATCTGGTAGACCGGGTGCAACACGCCATCGATGCGGAAGCGGATCACGCCCTGCTCGCGCCGCGGCTCCAGGTGGATGTCGCTGGCGCGCTGGTCAAACGCGTACTGCCACAACCAGTCGACCACCTGCACGACGCCCTGGTCGTTGGCGTCGAGCTGCTTGTTGGCCTTGCCCAGCTCCACCAGCTGTTCGAAGCTGCCGAAGCCGCCAGTGCCGCCACCGCTCTTGCTGGCCGCGCGCACCGACTTGGCGAGCGCAAAAAACTCGGCGGTGAAACTGTTGATGGCCTGCGGGCTGGCGAGCACCAGGCGCACGTTGCGCCGCGTCTGGCGTTCCACCTCGGGCACCCAGTCGCGGATGTACGGCTCGGCGGTGGCCACCACCACCTCGGTCGGACTCACCTGCACCGGCAACACCTTGTGGCGCTCGGCGTAGGCTGCGCTCATCACGTCGGCCACCTTGCCCACATCGACCTTGAGCGGATCGATGCGCATGTAGTCCAGCCCGCTGCGTTTGGCCAGCCACTGGGTGAGCATTTCCACATCGAGCACATGGCTGTCGGCCTTGCGCGCCATGGCCACCACCGACAGGCGCTGCAGCGGGTGCTGCGCGCTGTGCGCCGAGGCGCAGCGTGCCACGGTGCGCTCGGCCTCGGCACTCGAAATCACACCGTCGTCCAGCAACCACTGCACCAGCGTGCGCCAGTCCAGCGGACCGTGGTGGGTGGTGACATCGGAGGACTTGGCAGGTTGTTTCATGGTCGTTTCAAGCAACGGGTTTGAACAGCTTCATCCACTTGACGGCGGGCAGGCCCCAACGCTCCTGCACCACCTCGGCCCGCGCCAGCAGTTGCATGCGCGTGGGCCGACTGGGCGTGCGCTGGGCAAGGACCACGGTGTTGCCTTCGCGCGTGGGCTTGAAGGCCCACACGGCGTCGTCACCAAAGGCCGCGCACAGGCTTTGCAGCGAGCGCTCGTAGCTGGTGTCGCGCCCGAACAGGTTGACGGTGAGGCAACCGTCGTCGGTGAGGGCGTTGCGGCAGTCGGCGTAGAAGTCGGGGCTGTCGAGCACCGGTGCGGCGGCTTCGTGGTCGTACAGGTCGACCTGCAGCGCGTCATACGCCCCGAGGTGGTCAGCGCGGCGGATCTCTTCGCCCGCATCGGCAAGCACCACACGCAGCTTGGCGCCATCGGCGGGCAGCTTGAACCAGCTGCGGCACACGGTGACCACCTGCGGGTTGATCTCGATGGCGGTGGTGTCCATGCGCAGTTTCTTGAAGCAGAACTTCGTGAGCGCGGCGGACCCGAGGCCGAGCTGCAGGGCGCGGCGTTTGCTGACCGAATCGGGCTCCACGAACAGCAGCCAGGCCATCATGCGTTGAACGTAGTCGAGCTCGATGTCGAACGGTGCGTCCAGCAGCATGGAGCCCTGGATCCACTCGGTGCCCAGGTGCAGGAAGCGCACTTCGCTGTCCTCGGAGATCGTGACCTCGGGCAGGGTTTGCGTTGCGCGCCGCTTCAGGGCTGCGGCGTTGGCGCCGGCCTTCACGTCGGGTTTCCTGTCGGGTGTTGCATGTGTGTTGCCTCTCTTGCTTTGGAAATCATTATGGGCACTTCGGGGTTTCCTCCGGCGGCTCCTGTAGCGTGAACGGGGTGGCCGACTCCGCGAATGTCCTCCGGGGCCTTTGGCCCCTCCTCCTTTATTTCGCTGCGTCGGCCACCCCGTTCACCCAACAGGATTGGTGCTCGAAACATTGGCGTGCCTGCGTATCGTTTGGCTCGTCGCGGTGCGGCGTTCTGCGCAGCGAAATAAAGGCGGAGGGGCCGCAGGCCCCGGGGGACATTCGCGGAGCAGAGCGCCGCACCGCGACGAGCCCGCGAGGTCATTGAGCGAAACAGGAGCGAAAAATCAAACCTCAGCCGCCTCCACCAAAAACCGAACCCGCCGCTGTCCCTGCCACTCATCCGCATCCAGACGAAACGCAATCTTCACGCGCGCCGGCAAAGGCTCGGTGTGGCCAAACCAGATGCCGTCCACCGGCTCACCCTGGTGCTTGAGCTTCAACGCCAGGTGCTTCTCGCCCACCAGTCGCTGCGACACCACCTGCACCTCTTCGCAAAACACCGGCGGCGCAAAACCCTGACCCCACACCTCCTTGTGCAGCGTGTCCACCAGGTCGGCGCGGCGGTATTTCGTGTCCAGCGCACCATCGGCCTCGATGCGACGCTGCAGCGTCGCCGCGTCCAGCCACTCGTGGGCCACCTGCTGCAGCGCCGCTTCAAACGTCTCCAGATGCTCTTCGTCGATGGTGCACCCCGCGGCCATGGCGTGGCCACCAAACCGCAGCAACACGCCCGGGTGCCGCTTGGCCACCAGGTCCAGCGCGTCGCGCAAGTGGAAGCCCGCGATCGAGCGGCCTGAGCCCTTGAGCTCGTTCTCCTTGCCCTCGGCGCCGCTGGCGGCAAACACGAAGGTGGGCCGGTGCAGCTTGTCCTTGAGTCGAGAGGCCACGATGCCCACCACGCCTTCGTGGAAGTCGGGGTCGAACACGATGAGCGCCGGCGGCGGCTCCTCGGATTCGTCAAACATCTCTTCGGCCATCTGCAAAGCCTGGTCGCGCATGTCGCCCTCGATCGCCTTGCGCTCGCGGTTGATGCCGTCCAGCGTGCGCGCGAGTTCGTCGGCGCGCAGCGCGTCGTCGGTGGTCAGGCACTCGATGCCCAGCGTCATGTCGGCCAGACGGCCGGCCGCGTTCAGGCGCGGGCCGAGTGCGAAGCCGAAATCGAATCCGGTGGCGGTGTCGGGCTTGCGCGCGGCCACGTTGAACAAGGCCGTCATGCCCGGCGGCATGGCGCCGGAGCGCACCCGCTTCAAGCCCTGCGCCACCAGGCGGCGGTTGTTGGCATCGAGCTTGACCACGTCGGCCACGGTGCCGAGTGCCACCAGCGGCAGCAGTGCGTCGATCTTGGGCTGGGTCTGCGCAGTGAACACACCGCGCTCGCGCAGCTCGGCGCGCAGCGCGAGCAACACATAAAACATCACCCCCACACCCGCGATCGACTTGCTCTCGAAGCTGCAACCCGGCTGGTTGGGGTTCACGATGATGCAATCCTGCGGCAGCACCACCGCGCCGTCCTGGATGGCGGGCAGGTGGTGGTCGGTCACGATCACCTGCAGGCCCAGATCGCGCGCGGCGCGCACACCGTCCACGCTGGCAATGCCGTTGTCCACCGTCACCAGCACGTCGGCGCCCTGCGCCTTCACGCGTTTGGAGATCGACGGCGTCAGGCCGTAGCCGTCGGTCACGCGGTCGGGCACGAGGTAGTTGACCCGGTCGAAGCCCATGGGTGCGCCCAGCAGCCGCAGACCGCGCAGGCCGACCGCGCAGGCGGTGGCGCCGTCGCAGTCGTAGTCGGCCACGATACAGATGGCCTGGTTGGCCGCCATGGCGTCGGCCAGGGCGCGGGCCGCGTCTTGCGCACCCAGCATTTGAGAAGGCGGAATCAGGCGGGCGAGTGCGTCGTCGAGTTCGTCGGTGCTGGTGATGCCGCGCGCCGCAAACAGGCGCGCCAGCAGCGGGTGCAGGCCGCCTTGCTCCAGCGCCCAGGCAGCGCGGGGGGGCACGTCGCGGGTGATGATCTTCATAGGGTTTCCAGGGTCTTCCAGGCCGGGGCATTGCCCAGCCAGCGTTGCATGAGGCGGCCGGCGCGCGCCAGGGCGCCGCGCGGGGCGTTGGTGAAGCGCTGCGCCGTGCGCTCGCCGCACAGCGTGAGTGTGACCGGCTCGCCGCGGCGCGCGCGGTCCAGCAGGTCCTTGATGTCGCGGTTGTCGAGCACGGTCCACGCGTCTTTCCAGCGCGCCCAGTCGGCCTGCAGGGCGGCGCTGCGCAGTTCGTCGGGCATGGCGGGCGCAGCTTGCAGCGTGGTCGGGTGGTCGATGGCGCCCGCGCCGCTGAGCCAGAACCCGTTGACGGGATGCAGGCGCTGTTCTTCGCGCGCGTCGTGCGCTGGGTGTGTGTAGAACAGCATCTGCGCTTCGCTCTGCAGGCGCTTGAGCAATTGCCCACCAGCAGGGTTGGCCGTGCTGTCGGTCATCCAGGCCTCCACCGAGCGGCCGCCCACGCGGTCCAGGCTGGCACAGGCGATGCCGCGTAGCACCTCGCCGCTGGCGTGCCAGCGCGTGGCGGACTCGTAACGCAGCGTGATGCCGTCTTCCGCGCAGTACGGTGCCAGCGCGTCGAACAGCGGGCGCGCGTGTTCGTCGGTCAGGCCGAGCTGGTCGCCGGGCAGCAGCGTCACTTGCTCCATGCCCACCTGAAAGTGGCAGGGCGTGAACCAGGCTTGCGGCAGCGCGGGTGTGTCGCTCTGCGCAGCCGCCCAAGGCAACAGGCCGTCGGGGTAAGCCGATCCGTCGGCGCGCACCAGGCCGATGGCGTGTGCCAGCGCACGTTCGTGCGGCGCGCTCAGGCTGTGGTCGGTACCAGCATCGGTGTGCACGGGCTGCAGTTCGGCCAGCAAGGCCGTGAGGTGGGGCAGTGGCAAGTCCGGCAGCAGGGCCCGGCAGGCGGGGTCGCTGGCGCTGGCGAAGGGAACCAGCAGGTGCGTGGCAGGCTCAGAGGCCATGTGGGGAGCGGGCATGACGCGATTGTCGGGGATGCCACAATGCCCGCTGGACCTCACATGCAAACTCCCTACGAACTCATTCTCGGCTGGCGCTACACACGCGCCGGCCGCGCCACCCGGCGCAACGGCTTCATCTCCTTCATCTCGGGCGTGTCCATGCTGGGCATTGCGCTGGGTGTGGCCGCGCTGATCATCGTGCTCTCGGTCATGAACGGCTTCCAGAAGGAGGTGCGCGACCGCATGCTCGGTGTGCTCTCGCACATCGAGGTGTTCGAGCCCGGCGGCCAGGCCATTCCCAACCTCGCCGACACGCTGGCGAAGATCGAACGCCACCCCGAGGTGGTCGGCGCTGCACCGTTCGTGGGCGCGCAGGCGCTGATCGCGCGCGGCGAAGACATGAAGGGCGCGCTGGTGCGCGGCATCGACCCGGCGCTCGAACCCAAGGTCACCGAGCTCGCGGCCCAGCTGGCCGACACGGTGTTGCCGCGCCTGGTGCCGGGGGAATTCGGTGTGATCCTGGGCGGTGAACTCGCGCGCAGCCTGGGCGTGATTGCCGGCGACAGTGTCACGCTGATCGCGCCCAGCGGCCAGGTCACCCCGGCCGGCGTGGTGCCGCGCATCCGCCAGATGACGGTGGTGGGCACGTTTGATTCGGGCCACTACGAATACGACTCCGCGCTTGCCCTGCTGCACCAGGAAGACGCCGCGCGCATCTTCCGCGTGGAAGGCCCGACCGGTGTGCGCGTGAAGATACTGGACCTGCACGCCGCGCGCGAGGTGGCCGTGTCCATCGCCGCCGACCTCGACCCCGGCCTGCTGGTGCGCGACTGGACGCGCCAGAACCGCACCTGGTTCGCCGCGGTGCAGTTAGAGAAACGCATGATGTTCATCATCCTCACGCTCATCGTGGCGGTGGCGGCGTTCAACCTCGTGTCCACGCTGGTGATGACGGTGACCGACAAGCGCGCCGACATCGCCATCTTGCGCACGCTGGGCGCGAGCCCGCAAAGCATCATGGGTGTGTTCATGGTGCAGGGCGCCATGGTCGGGATCATCGGAACCGGCGCCGGTCTGCTGCTGGGCCTGGGCGTGGCCTTCAACATCGACACGCTCGTGCCCGCGCTGGAGCGCCTGCTGGGCGCGAGCTTCCTGCCACAGGACATCTACCTCATCAGCCGCATGCCCAGCGACCCGCAACAGGCCGACATCCTGCCGGTGGCGGTGATCTCGCTGGTGCTCTCCTTCCTGGCCACCATTTACCCGAGCTGGCGCGCGAGCCGCGTCAACCCTGCAGAGGCATTGCGATATGAGTGAGCTCCAAGACCCCGTTCGCCCTGAGCCTGTCGAAGGGCTCACCAACAGCGTGGCCAGGGCTTCGACAAGCTCAGCCCGAACGGATGTGGTGTTGAGCGCGACGGGCCTCACCAAACGCTTCACCGAAGGCCGGCTCGACGTCACCGTGCTCACCGGCGTGGACCTCACGGTGCGCAAGGGCGAAACTGTGGCGATCGTCGGGGCTTCGGGCTCGGGCAAGAGCACGCTGCTGCACCTGCTGGGCGGGCTGGACGCGCCCACCAATGGCAGCGTGCAGCTCATGGGCCAGACGATGTCGGGCTTGAGCGCCACGCGGCAAGGCGTGCTGCGCAACCAGCACCTCGGATTCGTCTACCAGTTCCACCACCTGCTGCCCGAGTTCAGCGCGCGCGACAACGTCGCCATGCCGCTGTGGATCCGCCGCCAGCCGCGCGCCGAGGCGGCAGAGCAAGCCCGCAAGATCCTCACCCGCGTGGGCCTGGCCGAGCGCCTGGGTCACCGGCCAGCCGAGCTTTCGGGTGGTGAGCGCCAGCGCGTGGCGATTGCACGTGCACTCGTCACGCAGCCCGCCTGCGTGCTGGCCGACGAGCCCACCGGCAACCTCGACCGCAACACCGCCGAGGGGGTGTTCCAGTTGATGCTTGAACTGGCGCGCGATCAGGGCACGGCGTTCATCGTGGTCACGCACGACGAGACCTTGGCCGCGCGATGCAACCGCGTGCTGCGGCTGACGACAGGCGTGCTGACCTGAAACGACCCGCGCAGCGGCGGTGCGTGGGGGCTCAAGGTTTGGTTCTGACGAATCTGAGCGGCTTTTCCAGTCCCTGCACATGCATCAGCATGGTCGTGCCCTGCACCTCCAGCCGCTGCGCTTTCTGCAAGGCATCGAGGTAACGCGTTTCCTGCTCGTCCACCGCCGGCGCACACGCCATGCGCGTGCCAGCCAGTTGCCCCAGCGCAATACGGTCCTGCATCAGCGTGTAGGAGCCAAAAAAGCGATTGCACGAGCTGTTGCCCGCCACCCGCCCGGCCTCGGGGAAGGCCAGCGTGGCCTGCACGCGGTCGAGCACGCCGCGCCCGCCCAGATCTTCCAGCCGCCATTCGCTGCCCACCAGCGGCGCCGCACCGGGCGCACCCGGCAGCGCACAGGCGGTGAGCGACAGCAGCAGGGGAACGGCGAACCAGGAGAAGCGTGACATGGGTGGGTCCTTTCGGGTTGGGCGCCGGCACAAGCGAGGCGTGCCGGCACAATCGACCCTTATACCGCCATGTGGATCGACTCTCACTGCCATCTGGACGCGCCCGAGTTCGGCGCCGACCACGCACTCGCGCTGAACCTGCGCGAACGCGCAGCCACGCTGGGCGTGGGCCTGTGCGTGATCCCGGCGGTGGAGCGCGCCAACTTCGACACCGTGCGACATCTGGCGCACCGCACCCAGGACGCCTATGCCCTGGGCATACATCCGCTGTACGTGCCGCAAGCGCACGACACCGACCTCGACGTGCTGGATGCCGCGCTCACCGAACACCGCGACGACCCCCGCCTGGTGGCCGTGGGTGAGATCGGGCTCGACTTCTTCGTGCCCGCGCTGTGCACACCCGAGATGCGCGAGCGCCAGGCCTTCTTTTACCGCGCGCAGTTGCGGCTGGCCCGCAAGCACGCCTTACCGGTGATCGTGCACGTGCGGCGCAGTGCCGACCAGCTGCTCAAGCGCCTGCGTGAGTTGCCCACCGGCGGCGGCATCGCCCACGCGTTCAACGGCAGCGAGCAACAGGCACAAGCCTTTCTGGGCCTGGGCTTCAAGCTCGGCTTTGGAGGCGCGGTCACGTTCGAGCCCGCGCGGCAGTTGCGCCGCCTGGCCACTGAACTGCCGCTGTCTGCGCTGGTGCTGGAAACCGACGCACCCGATATCCCGCCGCACTGGCTTTACGCCACCGCGGCCCAGCGCGCGGCCGGGCAGGCGCAAGGTGTCAACAGCCCCGCCGAGCTGCCACGCATCGGTGCGGTGGTGGCCGGGCTGCGGAGCCTGCCGGTCGACGCGCTCATGGAGGCCACCACCGCCAACGCCGTGGCCGCCCTGCCCCGCCTGGCGGCCCTGCTGGCTGCGCCATGAGCCGGCTGCTGGGTCTGGCGCCGGTGTTGAACGCGAACACCCGCGTGCTGGTGCTGGGCAGTTTTCCGGGGGTGGCCTCGCTGCGCGCGCAGCAGTACTACGGCCATCCGCAAAACCACTTCTGGAAGATCCTGGGTGCCCTTTGGCAGTTGCCCTTGCCGACCATGGCCTACCCCGAACGTGTGGCCGCCGTGCTTGAGCGCGGACTGGGCGTGTGGGACGTGTACGGCGCCTGTGAGCGCGAGGGCAGTCTGGACGCGAACATTCGCAATGCCGAGGTCAATGATTTTGCGTGGGTGCAACGCTCATGTCCGCGGCTTGAAGCCATCGCGCACAACGGCGGTGAGAGCTTTCGCCACGCGCGGCACACGGAGAAGCTCGGTGTGCCGGTCTACAAACTGCCATCCACCAGCCCGGCCAATGCAAGCTGGAGTTTTGATCGCAAGCTCGCGGCCTGGTCCGAGGTGCTGCTGCGTCACACCTGAGTGCGCAGCGACCAGGCAGAAACAGTCAACCGACCAGGGCTTCGCGCACGGCAGCAAGTTGGCGACGCGACACGGCAAGGCGTTCCTCGACGCCATCGAGCCGCACCGTCCAGCCTTCACCCTCGACCGGATCGTTGTGCTTCTCCACCGCGCGCACAGCGCGGCGCGACACCAGCGCGTTGCGGTGCACGCGCACGAACAGGTGGGCGTAGCGCTGCTCCAGATCGCTCAGCGCGCCGTCAAAAATGTGTTCCTTGTCGGCCGTGCGCACAGTGATGTATTTGAGCTCGGCCTTGAGGTAGATCACGTCGGACAGGGCCACACGTTCGCTCCGGCCGCGCTCCTGGATGATCAGGCTCTCGGGCAGACCCACGTCGACCGCCGCTTCAGCGCGCAGACGCTGCACCTTCTGCAAGGCCTGCTGCAGGCGCTCGCGGCGCACCGGCTTGGTCAGGTAGTCCACGGCCTCCAGCTCGAAGGCCTGCACCGCGTGCTCTGCGTAAGCGGTGATGAACACCACCGCAGGCGGGGCCGCCAACTCGCGCAGGGTTTTGGCCAGCGCCATGCCGTCCACGCCGGGCATGTGGATGTCCAGCAGCACCAGGTCACAACCGGTGCGCTGGATCTGCTCCATCGCCTGCACCGCGTTGCCCGCCTCGCCCACCACGTCCACGCGCGGCTCGCTGCATTCGCTCAGCAGTGTGCGCAGCCGCGAACGGGCCAGCGCTTCGTCGTCAACGATCAGTACCTTCAGTGTCATGTCACGCTCCAAAGCCAGACCGGTTCAATACCCGCTTATACCGGTATTTCAAGTCGCACCTGAAACACCCCGTTGACCAAAGCACTCTGGAAGCGGCCCTGCACGTCGTGCAACAGCGCCAGGCGCTGCCGCACGTTGTCCAGCGCCAGGCCATTGCCGCGCCGCCCACTGCCCGCTGGCACCGTGTTGGTCACCTTGATCACCACCAGGCTGCCCCGCCGCTGGGTGCTGATGCGCACCACCGCGCCCGAGGGGCTGGGCTCCACACCGTGTTTCACCGCATTCTCCACCAGTGGCTGCAGGATCAGAGGCGGCAATTTGGCCTTGGAGGCCGAGTCGTCCACGCTCCACTCCACCTTGAGCCGGTCGCCAAAGCGCACCTGCTCGATGGCCAGGTAGTGCTCGGCCAGCTCCAGTTCCTGCCACAGCGGCACGGCCTCCTGGGCATCGGCCAGGGCATGGCGGAACAGCTCGCTCAGGTCTTCCAGCAGGCTCTCGGCCTTGGCGGGCTCCTCGCGCACCAGGGCAATCGCACTGTTGAGCGTGTTGAACAAAAAGTGCGGCCGGATGCGCGCCTGCAGCTCGGCCAGGCGCGCCGTGGTGCCCGCCGGCATGCGGGCCTTGGCGCGCCACACCAGCGCACCCACCAGCACCGCCGCCACCAAAGCGCCCGAGGCGCCGCTGGCCACCCACGGTGCCGGGTTGGCCAGGCCCATGAGCACGAGCAGGCCGCAACCGTAGAGCCCCGCCAGCACGCCCAGCCCGATCCCCGAGGCCCACTGGGCCTGCACTTCCATGCGCCCGAGCTTGCGTTTGAGCGCGCAGACGCACAACAGCCAGGCCAGCACCGCCGGCAAGGCGGCACCGGTGAGCACTGCCATCTGGGTGATCCAGCCCACCGGGTGTTCCGCGCCGAAGATGGCCGCCACCGCCACGATGGCCTGCACGAACAGCACCGCGCGCAGCACCACGCCGACCTGGCAGGTGTCGAACACACGGTCGCGCGCACGCACGTGCTCGGGCATCTCTTCAAGCGACTGCGTGCCCAGGGTGCTGGGCAGATCCTGGAAGGTCGATAAAATTCGGGAGTCTTTCATGGGGCGTGCATCAATGCTCGGGTCGTTCGACGTGGGATTGTGCGTTGAACCAGGCCCGGCGCATCGGAAGTGCCCGGCGCCTCGATCGAAAGATCCTTCGACCCTTCTGTTGTCGCCCCTTGTTCTGCGGTCTTCCGCTTCTTCTGTTTTCTCTACGCCGCTGGCAACACCATGTCCACCAACCAACTCGACAAAAAATCCGAAGCCTGGTCCGCCCTATTCTCGGAGCCCATGAGCGAGTTGGTCAAGCGCTACACCGCCAGCGTCTTCTTCGACAAACGCCTCTGGCAGGCCGACATCACCGGCAGCCTCGCACACGCCGAGATGCTGGCCGCGCAAGGCATCATCGGCGCGGCCGACCTGGCCTCCATCCAGCAAGGCATGGCGCAGATCACCTCGGAAATCGAGGCGGGCAACTTCGAGTGGAAGCTCGATCTGGAGGACGTGCACCTCAACATCGAAGCCCGACTGACCCAGCTGGTGGGTGACGCCGGCAAGCGCCTGCACACCGGCCGCAGCCGCAACGATCAGGTGGCCACCGACGTGCGCCTGTGGTTGCGCAGCGAGATCGACCTCATCATCCCGCTGCTGGGCGAGCTGCAGGGCGCGCTGGTGGATGTGGCCGAAAAAAACGTGGAAGTGATCCTGCCGGGCTTCACCCACCTGCAGGTGGCACAACCCGTGAGCTTCGCGCACCACCTGCTGGCCTATGTGGAGATGTTTTCGCGCGACGCCGAGCGCATGGTCGATGTGCGCCGGCGCACCAACCGCCTGCCGCTGGGCTCCGCCGCGCTGGCCGGCACCACCTACCCGCTGGACCGCGAACGCGTGGCGCGCAGCCTGTGCATGGTGGACGAGCGCGGTGAGCCGCAGGTGTGCCAGAACAGCCTGGACGGCGTGAGCGACCGCGACTTCGCCATTGAATTCACCGCCGCCGCGTCGCTGTGCATGGTGCACATCAGCCGCTTCAGCGAAGAACTGATTTTGTGGATGAGCCAGAACTTCGGCTTCGTGAAGATCGCCGACCGGTTCACCACCGGCTCGTCGATCATGCCGCAGAAGAAAAACCCCGACGTGCCCGAACTCGCGCGCGGCAAGACCGGCCGCGTAGTCGGCCACCTCATGGGCCTGATCACGCTCATGAAGGGCCAGCCGCTGGCCTACAACAAGGACAACCAGGAAGACAAGGAGCCGCTGTTCGACACGGTGGACACGCTCAAGGACACGCTGCGCATCTTCGTGGAGATGGTGGGCGGACAGCTGAACCCGGCCACGGGCACCAAAGAAGGCGGCATCACGGTCAACGCGCAGGCCATGGAAGACGCCGCCAAAAAAGGCTACGCCACCGCCACCGACCTGGCCGACTACCTGGTGAAAAAGGGCCTGCCGTTCCGCGACGCGCACGAGACCGTGGCGCACGCGGTCAAGGCCGCGGTGTCGCACAACTGCGACCTGTCCGAGCTGCCGCTGACCGTGCTGCAGGGCTTCAACGCCAGCATTGAAAAAGACGTGTACGAGTGCCTGAGCCTGCGCGGCAGCCTCAACGCACGCAACACGCTGGGCGGCACGGCGCCTGCCCAGGTGCGCTCGCAGATCGCGCGCCACCGCCAGCGCCTGGCCTGAGCGGGCGTGACGGCTCCGGCATCCGAGCTCATCACGGCCCTGCTGGAACCGGCGTGCTACCCGCACCCGGTGCAACGGGTGGAGCTGAGGGAAACCCATGGCGCCTGGGTGCTGCTGGCAGGCGATCAGGCCTGGAAGATCAAGAAGCCGGTGCGCCTGCCCTTCATGGACTTCAGCACGCTCGCGCTGCGCCGCGCGGCATGCCAGGCCGAGGTGCGGCTCAACCGGCGTTTCGAAACCCCCGACCCGGCCACCCACCTGTACCTGAACGCCGTGCCCATCGTTGGCCCGGCTGACCAGCCGCGCAGGGGCAAGCCGGGCGAAGATGACGACCAGGCCATCGAATGGGCGGTGCACATGCGCCGCTTCGACGAAGACCTGCGGCTGGACAACCTCTGCGCGCGCGGCGCCTTGAAGCCCGAACACCTCACATCGCTGGCGCAGCGCATGGCCACGTTCCAGGCCGCGTCTGCGGTGGCGGCACCCGAGGGCCGCTGGGGACGGGCCGACGATGTGCTGGCGTTTGCGAGCGACAACCTCACCACCGTGCGCAGCGGCCTGACCGACGCCAGGGATGCCGCACAGATCGACCAACTGAGCCGGTGGACCGAATCACGCTTCTCGCAACTGGCCCCGCTGCTGGCGCAGCGCTTGGCAGAAGGCCGAGTGCGCGAAGGCCATGGCGATCTGCACCTGGCCAACCTCGTGCTCATCGGCAACGAGGTCGTGCCGTTTGACGGCATCGAGTTCAACGATGCGCTGCGCTGGATCGACGTGGCCAGCGACATGGCCTTCGCCTGGATGGACCTGCTCGACCACGGTCAGAGTGGCCTGGCCAACGGTCTGCTCAGCGACTGGCTGGACGCCAGCGGCGACACCACCGCGCCCGACGTGCTGCCCTTCTTCGCGGTCTACCGGGCGCTGGTGCGCGCCAAGGTGGCGGTGATCCGCAGCTCGCAGCCGGGCGCTGACACGACCGCCTCGTTGCGGGAAGCACGCAACTACACCGCGCTGGCACAGCGCATCGCGCAGCCACCTGCGCCGCAACTCGTCATCACCCACGGCCTCTCGGGCAGCGGCAAGACCTGGGCCTCCAGCTGCTGGCTGCAATCCGAGGCCAGCGGGCGCGCCATTCGCCTGCGCTCCGACGTGGAGCGCAAACGCCTGCATGGCCTCGCCGCCACGCAGGCCAGTGGCTCAAGCCTGAACACCGGCCTGTACAGCCCACAAGCGCACACCGACACCTACACGCATCTGCTGGACCGCGCACAGCACTTGCTGGAAACGGGCTGGTCGGTGCTGGTGGACGCGGCCTTTCTGCGCCGCCACGAGCGTGAGGCCTTCGCCGCGCTGGCGCAGGCGGTCGGATGCCCGTTCCACATCCTGGCGACCGACGCCCCGCTGGCTGTCCTGCGCCAGCGCATCACCGCGCGCCAGGCCCACGGCGCAGACGCGTCGGAGGCCACGGTGGCGGTGCTGGAGCAGCAGCTGGGTTGGCTAGAGCCGCTCAGCGATGCCGAGCGAGAGCGCTGCCTGCCTGGACAAGCTCTTCCAGCGGCGCGTTGAGCCGGAACAAGCGGCCGAAACCCTGCGCAGACGGGTCCAGCCCGGCCAGACGCACAACATCCCAGAAGCCGGCCGGCGAGCTGGCCGTGACCGGCAGACCCAGCCGCGCTTCCAGGGGTTCGATCACCCCATGCGTCTGCAAACCGCCGCAGGAGATGAACACGCCCTGGGCCGTGGTGTCGAGCTGGACCACCGACTCGGACAAGGCCATCAGATCGTCGGCACCCACCTCGTTCACTTCGCGCACGCCGGTGATGCCCAGGCCGCGCACCGCGGTGACCTCGAAACCTTCGTCGGTGAGATAGTCCACCAATCGCTCGTTGAGCTCGTCGATGTAGGAAGTGGCCACCGCCACCCGCTGCACGCCCAGCGCGCGCAAGGACGACACCACCGCGTGGCTCATGGTCGTGCACGGCAGGCCGGTGGCTTGCTCCAGACTGGCGCGCAGCTCCTCGGTGAGCGCAGCGCCCCGGTAGAAACTGATCGAGGTTCCCATCAGCGAGATCGCCTGCGCGCCCTCGTCGCGCAGCATCCGCCCCAGGTCCAGGATGCGGTGCATCACCGGCTCAAAGCCTCTCGGTGATATGGACCCGATGCCCAGCCCGCGCGCCACGAAACGGATGCGGTCGCCGTACAGCAGCGCGGCATCGTCGGGCACCCGCCCGGCCCCGGGGGGCACGATCAGACCGATGCAGGGCACGGCCGCAGAGGACTCGACAGCGGTCATTGGATGGCGATCTTCTGGGTCTTGATCAGGTCCGCCCACACCGCGGACTCGCGCGCCAGATCGGGCCCCAGTTCGGCCGATGACAGGTAGGCCGGCACCGCGCCTTGGGCATTGGCGGCGCGGATGGTCTCGGGCTTGGCGAGCACGTTGCGCACCGCGGTGTTCAGGCTCTCGACGATGGCGGCCGGCGTGCCCGTGGGTGCGAGCAACACCAGGCGCGGCGCCACGTTGAACCCGGGCAGCGCATCGGACAGGGGAGCCACGTCCTCGGCACCGGCCAGCTTGACCGGACTCATCATCGCCAGCGCCCGCAAGCGGCCCGCCTTGGACTGCGCAATGCCGGCGGTGGCACTCACCACGCCCAGCGGCACCTGGCCGCTCATGACATCGGGCACGATCTGCGCGGCGCCCCGGTAGGGAATGTGAACCACAAAGGCGCCCGTCTGGCCCTTGAGCATTTCAAACCCCAGGTGGTGCACGGTGCCCAGCCCCGAGGTGGCGTACGAATAGAAGCCTGGCTTGGCCTTGAGCGCGGCCACCAGCTCTTTCGGGTTGCGCGCGGGGAAATCGTTGTTGGCCACGATCATCAGCGGCGTGGTGAACAGACCCGCCACCGGTGCAAACGCCTTCAGCGGGTCCAGCCGCTGGCCGGGCTGCAAAAGGCTGGCGATCAACAGCCCGCTCTCGCCCAGCAACAGGGTGTGGCCGTCGGCCGGCGAGCGGCTCACCAGGTCGGCCGCGATCAGCCCGGAAGCGCCTGCGCGGTTCTCCACCACCACCTGCTGGTTCAACTCCGTCGCCAGGCCCTGGGCCAGCAGGCGCGCCATGGCGTCCACAGCGCCGCCGGCCGAATAGCCCACCAGCACACGCAGCGGTTTGTTGGACAGCGCCTGCGCACCGGCCTGGCCTGCCCCGAGAGCCATCGCCAGTCCGAGGGCACCGGTGGCCAGCCAGCGCCGGCGGCTCAGGGCCTCGGGCCCGGGTGGTTGGATAGAGGTGTGAAGTGAAGTCATGTCTGTCTCCTGTCGTTGTGGTTGTCTCTGTCGTCATCGTCGAGGGCGTGCCTTCGTGGAGGCCCGCCCGGTGGCGTCAGGCTTTGCCTGCGCCGTGGGAAAGAGGCCGTTTGCTCAACTCGGCGATGCGCTCGCGGTTCGGCCGGAAACCCAGGCCCGGCGTGTCGGGCAGCTTGAGCACACCGGCTTGCGGCACCGGCAGATCGTCAAACACCAGCTGGCAGCAATCGACCGCCACCGAGTGGTACTCCACCAGTGTGCCGTTGGCCAGGCCGGCATGCAGGTGCATGTTGTGGTGCGGCCAGGCGCCACCGTTGGCCAGTTGCACGTTGAACGCCTGCGCCATACCGGCGATGCGCTGGCACTGCGTGTAGCCCCCCGTGATGCACACGTTGGGCTGCACCACGTCCACCGCCTGCGCCACCAGCATGTCGCGGAAGCGGCTGGACAGACCCTCGTTCTGGCCGGCCGCCAGCGGAATCGAAATCTTGTTGCGCAGCTTGGCCAGCGTGGGAATGTCGTTCTGGCTCACGGGTTCTTCGAAGAACGCGATGCCGCAGTCCTCCACGCGCTGGGCGAGGTGCAGCGCGTGCAGGTAGTCCAGGCTGCAGTTGGCATCGATGAAGATCTGCACGTCGGGGCCCACGGCCGCTCGCACCGCACGGATGCGCATCACGTCCTCGGCCACCACGTCAGTCATCGAACGCGGTTCATCGCGCCGCTGCAGCGCGTGGTGCCCCACCGTCATCTTCAGGCGCTGAAAGCCGCGCGCTTTCCAGGCCACGGCCGCCTCGGCCAGCTCGTCCCGCTCCAGAAACGCAAAACCAAACGTGGCGTACACCGGCACCTCGGGCCGGGCACCGCCCAGCAGGCGCCAGCAGGGCTGGCCCAGGGCCTGGCCCTTGATGTCCCACAGCGCCAGGTCCAGCGCGGCCATGGCGTGGCTGGCGTAACCCGATTGACCGCGCGGCGTGAGCAGCCAGTAAAGCCGGTCCCACAAGGCCTCGTGGCGCATGGGATCGAGCCCCATCAGCGCCGGTGCCGCGATCTCGTTGACGATGCTGGCCACCACCTCTTCTTCGGTGATGGCGGTCATGCCGGTGCCGACCAACCCGGTGTCGGTTTCGACATCGACCAGACACAGGGAGAGCGATGTGGACTTGGTGCGCCCGGGCAAGCCCGCTTGCACGGGCAGGTTCAACGGCGTGGCGTGGACGCGGACGATCTTCATGGGGCTGGCGCGGCGGGGCCGCTTGTCTCTTGTTGTGGTGAAGGCCCCAAGCGTAGGAACCCATCCTCCCCACCGCAACCCCGCGCCCTGAAGGCGGCCTTCGCGGTTCGCGAAACCTTGGATGGAGACCGCGCGTGCTTCAGCGCAAGGGTGTGGCGAGCAAGGTCTCGATCAGCGACTGCGCCGCCGCCGACGGTGCTTCGCTCTCGCGGGTGGCCAGGCGGTGGGTTCGGAAGGCCCAGGTCTCGTCCAGCGGCACCGCCACGATGGGCAGGTGCGCCAATTGCGGTGCGATCGCCTCGACCGGCAGCACCCCCACCCCCAGGCCACCCGCCACCATGCGGCAGACCGCATCAAAGCTGCGCATCTGCATGCGGATGCGCAGCTGGTGCCCCAACAGCGCGGCGGCCGACAACATGCGGCTGGAGATGGCGTTGCCGTCGGTCAGGCAAACCAGCTCCTCGTGCAGGAAGTCGGTGAGGGTCACCCGGCTTCTGCTGGCCAGGGCGTGCGAACGGGGCGCGATCAACATCAGCGTGTCGCTGAAAAAATCCACGAAGCGCAAACCTTGCAGCGGGTGCGCAATGTCGACGATGCCGAGATCGGCGCGGCCCTCCAGCACCGGGAGCGGGATGTCGGGGCTGCTGCGCTCCTCGATCTCCACGCGGATGAGCGGGAAGCGCCTGGCAAACGCGTCCAGCCCCTGGGGCAGCACCTCCAGCAAGGCCGAGGTGTTCGCCATCACCCGCACACTGCCCTGCAGGCCTTGCCCCACGTCAATCAGATCCAGCGCCAGGCGGTCGGCATCGGCCAGCAATTCGCGGCCCCGCTGCACCAACAGGTGCCCGGTGGGCGTGGCGCGCACCCCGCGAGAAGACCGCTCGAAGATGCGCACGCCCAGCGTGGCTTCGAGCGCGGAGATGCGTGCGCTGGCCGCGCCCAGCGCCCGGTGCACCCGATCGCTGCCCGCACTGATGGAGCCACATTCGGCGACCGCCACAACGACGCGCAAGGTGATCAGGTCAAACGGTTCGGACACGGGATGGACTGTTGGCAGGTGGTGGCGGGCGAGTAAGCCTTGCATGATGGCACGGGGCCTCAAGAAATTTCAATCCGCCCGATGCAGCTTTCACAAGCGCTCGGCGAAACACACCGCTAACATGCGTGCCACGTCCGCCGTGTGCACCACCCGGCCAACCATTCGAACAACAACCCCTGGAGACTTCATGACCGTCATCACCACCGTCGAAGACCTGCGCGTGCTCGCGCAGAAGCGCGTGCCGCGCATGTTCTACGACTACGCCGACAGCGGTTCATGGACCGAAGGCACCTACCGCGCCAACAACGAGGACTTCCAGAAGATCAAGCTGCGCCAGCGCGTGGCGGTCAACATGGAAAACCGCAGCACCCGCACCACCATGGTGGGGCAAGACGTGGCGATGCCGGTGGCGATTGCGCCCACGGGCCTGACCGGCATGCAGCACGCCGACGGTGAAATCCTGGCCGCGCGCGCCGCGAAGAAGATGGGCATACCGTTCACGCTCTCGACCATGAGCATCTGCTCGATTGAGGACGTGGCGCAGCACGCGGGCGAGGGTTTCTGGTTTCAGCTCTACGTGATGAAGGACCGCGCTTTCATCGAACGCCTGATCGACCGCGCCAAGGCCGCCCGTTGCGCGGCACTGGTGCTCACGCTCGATCTGCAGATCCTCGGCCAGCGCCACAAAGATTTGAAGAACGGCCTGTCGGCCCCGCCCAAACTCACCATCGCCAACATGATCAACATCGCCAGCAAACCGCGCTGGGCGCTGGGCATGCTGGGCACGAAACGCAAACAGTTCGGCAACATCGTCGGCCATGTGAGCGGCGTGGAAAACATGGGCAGCCTCAGCGAATGGACCGCCAAACAGTTCGACCCCGCGCTCAACTGGGGCGACGTGGAATGGATCAAGAAGCGCTGGGGCGGCAAGCTGATCTTGAAGGGCATCCAGGACGTGGAAGACGCACGCTTGTCGGTGGCCTCGGGCGCGGACGCGCTGATCGTGAGCAACCACGGCGGGCGCCAGCTCGACGGGGCGCAGAGCAGCATCGAAGCGCTGCCGGCGATCGTGGACACCGTGGGCAGCCAGATCGAGGTGCACATGGACGGCGGCATCCGCAGCGGGCAGGACGTGTTGAAAGCGCGTGCCCTGGGTGCGCGCGGTGTCTACATCGGCCGCCCCATGCTCTACGGCCTGGGCGCCATGGGCGAAGAAGGTGTGTCCAAGTGCCTGCAGATCATCCACCGCGAGCTCGACCTCACCATGGCCTTTTGTGGCCACACCAACATCGAGACGGTGGACAAGAGCATCCTGCTGCCCGGCACCTTTCCCACACCATGAAACCGCTGGAGCCGGCGGCACGGCCGCGCACTTCCAAACTGTGGCTGGGCATCAGCGTGGTGCTCGCGCTGGTGCTGTTGCTGGGCGCGGCCACCACGGCCAGCATGGTCGAACAACTCAAGGCGCAGATCGTGCACCTGCAGGAGCGCCTGCTGGTCGCGCCGCAGGTGCGCTACGTGTCGGTGCTGCTGGACGCCCAGGAACTGCCGGCCCTGCTGGTGACCCTGGACCCACAGGCCGGCGTGTTGCAACTGCAGCGGCTCAACGAGGTGAAGGAAGGGCGCGAGGACAGCATGCAGCTGTGGGCACTGTCCGCCGGCCAGGCGCCGCGCTCGCTCGGGGTGATCCAGAGCAAGTTCAAGACGCTGCAACTGCCCGCAAAAGAAGCCCAACTGACCGGTGTGACCAAACTGGCGATCAGCGTGGAGAACAAGGGCGGCGTGCCCGAGGCAGCGGGTCCGCGGCTGCCGTATCTCTTTCAGGGCTGGTTGATCCAGAAGGCGATCTGACCCAGGCTCATCTCAGCTCGTATTCAAACGTGCTCACCACGCGCAGCCGCTTCATGCGCGAACTGCCATCGTCGAAGTCGTTGCCATCATCGCCAGTGATGCGGATCACGCCCTGGTTGGCGTTTTTCAGCGGGCCCAGCTCGGCGCCCGCTTCGGCGGCGAACTTGTCGGCCTGTTCGCGCGCGTTGCGCGTGGCCTCGGCCAGCAGCGGTGCCTTGATGTCGTTGAAACCGCGCAGCTGGAAACGCGGGCCGCTGCGGCCGCCTTCGTTCTCACCACCCAGCTGCACACCGGCCTGGATCAGCGGGTCCACCGCGCGCGCAGCGCCCTCCACCTCGGCCACGCGGGCCGACTTCACCAGCACCTGACCGGTGCCGTTGAAGCGGAAGGGCTGGTTGCCCTGCGCGTATTCGCGGGTGAACAGGTCCTGCACCTGCAGCGGCTTGGCTTCCACCTCGGCCTCGGTGAAACCGCGTTCTTTCAAGAACGCCGCCACCTTGTCGCGGTCGCCCGCCAGCGCCTGCTGCACGCCGCCAAAGTCGTTGCCCGCGCGGCGGAACGACAGCGTCCACACGGCAAAGTCGCTCTCCACGTCCTTCTCGGCCAGGCCCTTCACCGTGACCGAGCGGTCCGACATGCGAAAACGTTCCAGTCCCTGGCTCACGGCGAAGCCGGCGATGGCGATGCCGGCGGCAATCAGCAGGGCGGTGATGAGACGGGCGATGGTGTGCATGAAAGGTCTTCCAGAAGCGGTGCGCCGGCCGGTGGCCAGCGTCTCGCAGCATGGTAATCCCGCTATGCTCGACCGCGTGAACGCCCCCACCGACGAGACCCTGCCCCGGCGCATTGCCCACCTGGACATGGACGCGTTTTTTGCGTCGGTGGAGTTGCTGCGCTACCCGCAGCTCAAGGGGCTGCCGGTGGTCATTGGCGGCGGCCGGCGGCGCGAAGACGACCTGCTGCAACGCCTGCGCGAGGCCTACCCCGACCGCGAATGGGCCACTGACAGCCTGGACCACATCCCGGTCGATTTTTTTCCGCGCCTGGCCGGCTACACCGGGCGCGGCGTGGCCACCACCGCCACCTACGCGGCGCGCCAGTTTGGTGTGGGCTCGGCCATGGGACTGATGAAGGCCGCCAAGCTGTGCCCGCAAGCGATCCTGCTGCCGGTGGACTTTGAGGAGGTGCGCCGCATCTCGCGCCTGTTCAAGAGCACCATCCGGGAGATCGCGCCGGTGGTGGAAGACCGCGGTGTGGACGAGGTCTACATCGACTTCACCCACGTGCCGGGCGGTCAGCGCGAAGGCGGGCGGGTGCTGGCGCGGTTGATTCAGAAAAGCATTCTCCAGGCCACCGGTTTGACGTGTTCGATCGGCGTGGCGCCCAACAAGCTGATTGCCAAGATGGCCAGCGAGTTCAAGAAGCCCAATGGCATCAGCATCGTGCAGACCGACGACCTGCAAGCACTGATCTGGCCGCTGCCCTGCCGCAAGATCAACGGCGTGGGCCCGAAGGCCGACGAGAAGCTGCAGGGTCACGGCATCCACACCATTGGCGAACTCGCGCAGCGCGAACGCGGCTGGCTCATTGAACACTTCGGCAAGAGCTACGGCGCTTGGCTGCATGAAGTCTCCTGGGGTCGGGACGATCGACCTGTGCAGACCGAGAGCGAGCCGGTGAGCATGAGCCGCGAGACCACCTTCGAGCGCGACCTGCACGCGGTGCGCGACCGTGTCGAACTCGGCGCCATCTTCACCCGCCTGTGCGAGCAGGTGGCCAACGACCTGAACGTCAAGGGCTACGCGGGCAAGACCATTGGCATCAAGCTGCGATACGACAACTTCCAGGGCGTGACGCGCGACACCACCATCGATCACTTCACGCAGGACCCCGCCACCATCCGCCGCCAGGCGGGGTTGTGTCTCAAGCGGGTGGACCTCTCGCGGCGCATCCGCCTGCTCGGCGTGCGCGTGGGCTCGCTGGTCAAGGCGAGCGACATCGCCTCGGCCGAAGAACCCGTGGCCGTGGCAGACCAACTGTTCTGACCCGCCGCGGCGGTTGACGGGACCTGACGCCAAACTTACATTGGCAGGATCCGAACGTCAGCCGGATTCCCGGGGGTCTGCCATGCATCTTTTCATGAGCCTGGATGAACTGGAGCGCATCAAGCGCTGGCACGTGGCGCACCGCCAGGAGCACCCGCTGGAGTACCAGCTGTGGGACGGTGTGCTCACCCTGTGGCTCATGGGCTGGGTGGGCTGCATGCCCGCCATGATCATGGAAGTGCTGTGGCTGCTGCCCCTGTGCATGGTGGGCATCTGGGCACCGGGCCTGTACGTGCGCTGGCGCCAGCGGGTGCATGCAGCGCAACGCCTGCGCTGCGACTGGATCGATCTGGCCGACTGACCGCGTCCACCGCGGGACAGGCCGCGCTGCACACCGCGGATTACATTGATCCACCATGAACACACCCACCTGCTTTTCGCTCGATCAGGCCCACCACGTCGCCCACCTGGTGCTCAATCGCCCCGAGGCGATGAACACCATGAACCCGCTCTTCTGGCGCGAGCTCGACGAGGTGTTGACCCAGTTGCACACCGAAGGCACCGCGCGCGCCCTCGTCATCAGCAGCACCGGCAAACACTTCAGCGCCGGCATGTCGCTGGAGACGTTCGCCGGCGCCATCAGCATGGACGACCAGAGCCCGGAAGGCCGCGCTGCGATCTTCGACCTGCTCACCGACATGCAGGCCACCTTCACGAAGATCGAGAACCTGCGCATGCCGGTGATCTGCGCCATTCAGGGCGGCTGCATCGGCGGCGCAGTCGACATGGTCACCGCCGCCTGCATCCGCTATGCGAGTGCCGACGCCTTCTTCTGCATCCAGGAAATCAACATCGGCATGGTGGCCGACGTGGGCACGCTGCAGCGCCTGCCCAAACTGATCCCGCTGGCGGTGGTGAAGGAGCTGGCCTACACCGGCAGGCGGCTGAGCGCGAGCAAGGCGCTGGGCCACGGGCTGGTCAACGAGGTGTTCGACACGCACGAGGCCACAGTGGCTGCCGCGCTGCAGTGCGCCCAGGAGATCGCGTCCAAACCCCCGGTGGCCATCTGGGGCACCAAACAGGCGGTGAACTACGCGCGCGACCACTCGGTGGAAGACAGCCTGCGCCAGATGGGCTGGCTGCAGGGCGCGGTGTGGAGCAACGCGCATGTGCGCGAGGCGATCACGGCCATGAAGGACAAGCGCGCGGGCGACTTCACGCCGTTGTCGGCATTGCAATCGTTCAAGTCGCTGGGCTGAGCTTTCGCTTCAGGCGCCGACTGCCAAGTCGGCGCTGGCCACCGCCAGCACGCGTGGGCCGAAACTGGAGATGTTGGTCAGCGTGGCGTTGTGGTGTTCGATCACCAGGCGCGGCGTGAGCACCGCGTTGCCGGCCGAGGTGTGTGCGTCGGACACCAGCGTCACCGGGTAACCCATCGCCAGTGCACGGCGGATCGTGGTGTCCACGCAAAACTCCGTGTGCATTCCGCAAACAATCAGTTCACTGACGCCGCGCTCTTTGAGCAGCGCGTCGAGGTCGGTGCCCTGAAAGGCGTCCGGCGTGGTCTTTCGCACCCGCAGGTCGCCCTCCTCTGCCAGCAAACCTTCGGCCAGCTGCCATTCGCGGCTGCCGTGCTCCAGGTACCCGGCCCGGGACTCGTGCTGGATGAACACCACAGGCCAACCGGCGCTGCGCACCCGGGCGGCCACACCGTTGATGCGCGCGATCACCTCGTCGGATTCGAAGGCCCGGCCCTCGCCTTCGCACAGGCCCTGTTGAACGTCGATGATGAGCAGTGCGGTGGTCATGGGGCGGACAAGTGACGGTTGCGTTTCGGAGATCGGCGACAGCGTATCAGGCGCGCATGTCGGCGGCGGTGAGCGCATGCACAGCCTCGTAGAAGGCGCTGACCACCTCGGTGGCACCGTGCCGCTCCAGCGCTGCGGCGCCCAGCTCCTTTTGCACCAGCCCGG
>JBKBWW010000044.1:0-26313 GCA_046314475.1 Hydrogenophaga sp. | reverse complement strand
CTTGACGATGTGCTGCGCGCTGTCCATCGCCTGGAAGAAGGTGGGGAAGTTCACCACGCCCAGCACCTTGGCGCGCGGCAGTTCGCGCAACTGCAGCTTGAGCGAACGCGTGAGCGCCAGCGTGCCTTCGCTGCCGATGAGCAGGTGCGACAGGTTCACCGAGCCGTCGTGGGTGTACGGCTTCTCGTTCTGGTTGCGGAAGATGTCGAGGTTGTAGCCGGCCACGCGGCGCAACACCTTGGGCCAGCGCGCGTCGATCTCGTCGGCGTGCTCCATGGCCAGGTCGCGCACGAAATCGCCGATGGCTTTGGCCTGTGGACTCGCCGTGGCGTGGTCGCCAAAGTCGACCAGGCTGCCGTCGGCCAGCCAGGCCTGTGCGCCCAGCACGTTGTGCACCATGTTTCCGTAGGCCACCGAGCGGCTGCCGCAGGAGTTGTTACCGGCCATGCCGCCCAGCGTGGCCTGCGCGCTGGTGGACACGTCCACCGGGTACCACAAGCCGTGGGGTTTGAGCTGCGCGTTCAGGTGGTCGAGCACGAGACCCGGCTCCACCGTGGCGGTGCGGGCTTCCACGTTCACGTCGAGCACGCGGCGCATGTGTTTGCTGTGGTCGATCACCAGGCCCGCGCCCACGGTCTGGCCGCACTGGCTGGTGCCGCCGCCACGCGGCACGATGGGCACCGTCAGGTCGCGGCAGATGTCGAGCGCCAGGCGCACGTCGTCGGCGTCTTGCGGCACGAACACACCCACCGGCATCTCTTGGTAGATGGAGGCGTCGGTGGCGTAGCGCCCGCGATCGGCGGGGCTGAACAGCACCTCGCCCTGGGTCTCCTGGCTGAGGCGGCGCGCCAGCTGACCGGCCACCTCGTTGCTGATGTCGGCCACGCGCTCGTACACCGCATCGGCGCTCTCACGGGTCACGTTCAAGGGCAAAGGCGCGTTCATTCGGCGGCTCCCTGCTGCTGCATCGTCTGCACTTCCATGGAACGCAACTGCTCGATGACCACGTCTCGCTTGTTGTTGAGGTGGGTGGTGAGCACCTGGGCCAGGGCCGCTGAATCGCGCGCCTCCAGCGCCTGGATCATGGCTTCGTGTTCCTTCACCGCGCGGCTCCATTTCTCACCGTCCTGGTTGGAACGGAAGCGCAGCGCCTGCAGGCGCGCATTGACCTGGTTGTAGGTGCTGGTGAGCACCGGGTTGCGCGCGGCGGCGTTGATGGCGCGGTGGATCGCGGCGTTGAGCGGGTAGTAGGCCGAGAGATCGCGCCGTGTGTAGGCGGCCAGCATCTCGTAGTGCATGGCCTTGATCTCGGCGAGCTCGGCGTCGGTCACGCGCTGCGCGGCCAGTTGGCCCGAGGCCGCTTCCAGCCCGGCCATCACTTCAAAGGTGTTGTGCACATCGGTCTCGCTCAGCTGCACCGCCACCGCGCCGCGGTTGGGCACCAGCTCCACCAGGCCCTCGGCGGCCAGGGTCTTGATGGCCTCGCGCAAAGGCGTGCGCGACACCTTGAGCTGCTCGCACAACTCACGCTCGTTGAGCTTGGCACCCGGGGCGATCTGGCCCTCGACCAGCATCTGGCGCAAGCGGTGGGTGGCCTGCTCGTGCAAGGCGGCGTGAGGCATGTTGAAAATCTGGGCCGTCATGTTTTGTATTCAAAAGTTGGGCTGTTTTTCGGCATTTTAGGGCTGATCCGGTTGACAGATCGATTTTGTATGCAAAAAATGCAGGCCATATCCAACCACACATTGCCATGCTGACCACCGACTTCCACCCCACCGGCCGCCACTTTTTGCAGATTCCGGGCCCCTCGCCCGTGCCCGACAAGGTGCTGCGCGCCATGAGCCTGCCGACCATCGATCACCGCGGCCCCGAGTTCGGCGTGCTGGGGCTGAAGGTGCTGGCCGACATGCAGAAGATCTTCCAGACCCAGCACCCGGTGATGATTTACCCGGCCTCGGGCACCGGCGCCTGGGAAGCGGCGCTGGTCAACACCCTGAGCCCGGGCGACCACGTGCTGATGTACGAGACCGGGCACTTCGCCTTTCTGTGGAACAAGCTGGCCACCCGCCTGGGCCTCAAAGCCGAGGTGCTGGCCTTGGCCGGCACCGACAACGGCGTGCCCGCGAGCTGGCGCCACGGCGTGCAGGCGCACCTGATCGAAGAGCGCCTGAAGGCCGACACCGCCCACAGCATCAAGGCCGTGTGCGTGGTGCACAACGAAACCTCCACCGGCGTCACCAGCAACATCGCCGCCGTGCGCAAGGCCATCGACGCAGCGAAGCACCCCGCCCTGCTGCTGGTGGACACCATCTCCGGCCTGGCCAGCGCCGACTACCGCCACGACGAGTGGGGTGTGGACGTCTCCATCAGCGGTTCGCAAAAGGGCCTGATGCTGCCGCCCGGCATCAGCTTCAATGCGCTCTCGCCCAAAGCCATCGAGGCCAGCAAGACCGCGAAGCTGCCCAAGGCCTTCTGGGCGTGGGACGAGATCATCGAGATGAACAAGACCGGCTACTGGCCATCGACCCCCAACACCAACCTGCTCTACGCACTGAGCGAAGCGGCCGACATGATCCTGGGCCAGGGGCTGGACGTGGTGTTCGCGCGCCACCAGCGCTGGGCCGACGGCGTGCGCGCTGCGGTGCAGACCTGGGGCCTGCCGATCCAGTGCGCCGAGAACGGCGTGCACTCGCCCATCCTCACCGGCGTGATGACGCCCGAAGGCGTGGACGCCGACGCGGTGCGCAAGATCATTTACGAGCGCTTCGACTGCTCGCTCGGCACGGGCCTGGGCAAGATCAAGGGCCGCATGTTCCGCATCGGCCACCTGGGCGATACCAACGACCTCACGCTGATCGCCGCCGTGGCCGGCTGCGAGATGGGCCTCAAGCTCGCCGGGGTGAAGCTCGCCGGCTCGGGCGTGCAGACCCTCATGGACTACTACGCCAGCCACCCCGCCGCCGTGCCGCTGCGCAAGGCCGCTTGACCCGCTCACCGTTCTGATCGATTTCCCCCGCGTTCCACACCCACACGACAACAGGAGACACCATGCAACGCAGAACCTTCGTCACCGCCACGGCGGCCACCGCAGCCACCCTGGCCGCGCCCATGCTGAGAGCCCAGACCCTGCCCAACGGGCCTGTGCGCATCATCGTGGGCTTCGCACCCGGCGGCGGCACCGACGCGCTCGCCCGCCTGGTGGGCCAGAAGCTGCAGGCCATGTGGAACCTCACGGTGGTGGTGGAGAACCGGGCTGGGGCGTCGGGCGTGATCGCCGCCGACATGGTGGCCAAGGCGCCGCCCGACGGCAACACGCTGCTCATGGCCCACATCAACAGCCACGCTCTGGCCCCGGGCCTGATGCCCAAACTGGGCTACGTGGTGGAGCGCGACTTCACGCCGCTCACGCTGGTGGGCGTCACGCCCAACCTGCTGATCAGCAACAACGACCAGCCCGCCAAAACCGTGGCCGAACTCGTCGCCCAGTGCAAGGCCAACCCGGGCAAGGTCACCTTCGGCTCGGCCGGTCAGGGCTCGGCCCAACATCTGGCGCTGGAGTCGTTCAAGCTCGCCGCCGGTGTGTTCGCTCTGCACATTCCGTACAAAGGCTCCGGCCCCATGCTCACCGACCTGATGGGCGGGCAGATCGGCTATTCCTTCGACACGATGACCGCCGCCACCCCGCATGTGAAAAGCGGCAAGGTGCGCGCCATCGCGCAGACCCGCGCCAAACGCGCGCTGGGCCACCCGACCGTGCCGACCATGGCCGAGTCCGGTTTCCCCGGCTTCGAGGCCACCACCTGGTACGGCCTGGTGGGCCCGGGCAAGATGCCACCCGCCATCGCCCAGCGCATGAACGAAGACATCAACAAGGTGCTCGCCATGCCCGACGTGAAGGAAAAGCTGGACCTCTACGGCGCCGAAGACGGCGGCGGTTCGGCCCAGCAGTTCGCCGACTTCATCCGCACCGAGCAGGTGAAGTGGTCCAAGGTGATCAAGGACGCCAAGGTGACCATTGACAGTTGAGCCGCAGCGCATGACCGACCAGGGCCAGGTGCGCCTGCAGATCGAGGCCGGCGTGGCCTCGGTGCTGTTTGACCGACCCCAGGCGCGCAACGCGATGACCTGGGCCATGTACGAGCAGCTCGCGGCCATCAACCGCGAGTTGAGCGCTGACCGCAGCGTGCGGGTGGCGGTGTTCCGCGGCGCCGGGGGCCAGGCCTTCGTGGCCGGCACCGACATCGAGCAGTTCGCGGCCTTCAAGACCGGCGACGACGGCGTGGCCTACGAGCGCCAGATCGAGGCCGGCATCGAACTCATGTGCCAGCTGCCCATGCCCACCGTGGCCGTGGTTGAAGGCTGGTGCGTGGGCGGGGGTCTCGCGATCGCCACCGCCTGCGACTTCCGCCTGGCCACGCCCAGCGCGAAGTTCGGGGTGCCGATTGCCAAGACGCTGGGCAACTGCCTGGCGATTGCCAACGTGGCGCGGCTGCGCGCGGCCTTCGGGCACCAGCGGGTGAAACGCATGTTGTTGCTGGCCGAGTTCATTGCCGCTGACGAGGCGCTGGCTTGCGGTTTTCTGCACACCGTCGAGACGCCAGAAGCCATCGAGGCTGCCACCACGGCGCTCGTGCAAAAGCTCGCTTCGCTCGCGCCGGTGACGCAGCGCGTGAGCAAAACCACGCTGGAGCGCCTGGCAACGCACGACCTGGCCGCCTCCGAAGACCTGATCCGCGCCGCCTACGGCAGCGACG
The DNA here is from genome assembly GCA_046314475.1 of Hydrogenophaga sp. GTDB lineage: Bacteria > Pseudomonadota > Gammaproteobacteria > Burkholderiales > Burkholderiaceae_C > Hydrogenophaga. Next base: position 21,559 of record JBKBWW010000044.1, on the reverse strand, counting down.
ACTTCCACGAAGGCGTGGCCGCCTTTGTGGCCAAACGACCCCCTGTCTGGAGCGGCCAGTGACAACAAGAACCGGCCCGCTCGCGGGCCTGCGCGTGCTCGAAGTCACCCAGATCATGTCGGGCCCCACCTGCGGCCTGCTGCTGGCCGACATGGGCGCCGACGTGATCAAGATCGAGAAGCTGCAGGGAGGCGACGACGCACGCGGTTACCGCGACCCGCAGGTGGGCGGTGTGTCGGCGCCGTTCATGATGATGAACCGCAACAAGCGCGGCCTGGCGCTCGACCTCAAGAGCCCCAAGGGCCGCGCGCTGCTCTTGAAGATGGTGAAGAACGCCGACGTGCTGGTGGAAAACTTCCGCGGCGGCACCATGGACAAACTGGGTCTGGGCTACGAGGCGCTGAAGGCCGAGAACCCGGGCCTCATCTACTGCGCCATCACCGGCTACGGGCGCACCGGGCCCTACGCCGACAAGGGTGGCTTCGACCTGATCGCACAAGGCTTCGCGGGGCTGATGTCCATCACCGGTGAAGCGGGTCGCCCACCGGCCAAGAGTGGCAACGCGGTGTCGGACATGAACGCCGGCATCCTCGCGACGCTCGGCATCCTCGCGGCCTACATCCACAAGCTCAAGACCGGCGAAGGCCAGGTGGTGGACACGTCGCTGAGCGACGCTGCCCTGCAGCAGACCTACTGGCACGCGGCGGTGTGGTTCGCCACACAACGGTCACCCGAGCCCACCGGCTCGGCCCACATCCTCACCGCGCCCTACCAGGCGTTTGAAGCCAGCGACGGCTGGATCAACATCGGCGGCGCCAACCAGGCCAACTGGGAGCGCATCTGCGATGTGCTGGGCCACCCCGAGTGGCGCAGCGACGCGCGCTTTGCGACCAACAGCGACCGCATGGCGCACCTCGATGTGTTGGTCGACCTGATGAACGCGGTGGTGCGCACACGCACGCGCGAGCAGTGGCAAGCCGCGTTTGACGCGGCGGGCGTGCCCGCCGGGCCGGTGCACACCATCGGCGAAGCGCTGAGCCACCCACAAACCGTGGCGCGCGGCATGGTGGTGGAACTGGACCATCCGCAAGCTGGCGCCACGCGGGCCATCGGCTGCCCCATCCATTTCTCCGCATCACCCGATCGCAGCAGCACACCCGCACCGTTGCTGGGTCAGCACACACGCGAGGTGCTGCGCGAATTTGATCTGCCGGAGTCGGAGATCGACGCCCTCGTGGCCGAGGGCGTGGTCGCAGAAGCCTGAACCAGAGGGCTCAGGCCCGCTCGGCCACCCAGGCCTGCACCGACTTGAGCGCGGCGTCCAGGTTGGAGGCGTCGGTGCCGCCGGCCATGGCCATGTCGGCCTTGCCGCCGCCCTTGCCGCCCACCTGCTGGGCCACAAAGTTCACCAGCTCGCCGGCCTTGACCTTGCCCGTGCTGTCGGCGGTGACGCCGGCCGCCAACTGCACCTTGTTGCCATCCACCGCGGCCAGCACGATGGCCGCCGTCTTGAGCTTGTCTTTCAGCTTGTCGAGCGTGTCGCGCAGGGTCTTGGCGTCGGCGCCGTTGAGCACGGCGGCCAGCACCTTGATGCCTTTCACGTCCACCGCCTGCAGCATCAGATCGTCGCCCTGGCTGGAGGCCAGCTTGCCCTTGAGCGCAGCCACTTCCTTCTCCAGTGCCTTCACCTGCTCCAGCGTCTGCCCGATGCGGTTCGTGAGCTCGGCCGTGGGCGCCTTGAGCGCACCCGCCGCCTGCGCCACCGTGTCTTCGAGCGACTGCAGGTAGCTCAGCGCGTTGGCGCCGGTGATGGCCTCGATGCGGCGCACACCGGCGGCCACACCGCCCTCGCCCACCACCTTGAAGAGCCCAATGTCACCCGTGCGCTGCACGTGCGTGCCACCGCAGAGTTCGCGGCTGCTGCCGATGTCGAGCACGCGCACGGTCTCGCCGTACTTCTCGCCGAACAGCATCATGGCGCCGGTCTTCTGCGCTGCTTCGATGTCCATCAGGCGCGCCTGCGTGGCGGCGTTGGCCAGGATCTCTTCGTTCACCAGCGCTTCAATCTGGCGAATCTGCGCGTCGGTCACCGGCGCGTTGTGCGTGAAGTCAAAGCGCGTCTTGTCGGCATCGACCAGGCTGCCCTTTTGCTGCACGTGGTCACCCAGCACCTCGCGCAAGGCCTTGTGCATCAGGTGGGTGGCGCTGTGGTTGCGCACGGTGGCGGCACGCACCGCCGTGTTCACCTGCGCCGCTGCGCTGTCGCCCACGCTGATGGTGCCCTGCACCACCGTACCGTGGTGGCCGAACACGTCGGCCTTGATCTTCTGCGTGTCGCCCACGTCGAAGCGGGCCGAGCCGCTGGTGATCACGCCTTCGTCACCCACCTGGCCACCGCTCTCGGCGTAAAACGGCGTACTGTCGAGCACCACGACACCTTGTTGACCGGTCTTGAGCTCGGCCACGGGCGTGCCGTCCAGATACAGCGCCACGATCTTCGCGGTGGAGTCCAGCTGCTCGTAACCCACGAAGGTGTTGCCCGCTCCGGTGTAGTCGAGCGCCTTGTCCATCTTGAACTTGCCGGCCGCGCGGCCCTTGGCCTTTTGCGCTTCCATGGCGGCGCGAAAACCCGCTTCGTCCACCGTCAGGCCGCGCTCGCGGCACACGTCGGCCGAGAGGTCGAGCGGGAAGCCGTAGGTGTCGTGCAGCTTGAAGGCCACGTCGCCGGGCAGCACCTTCGCACCGTCGGCCAATGCCGCGTCAAGGATTTCCATGCCGTTGGCCAGCGTCTCGTAAAACCGCTCTTCCTCCACCCGCAACACATCGCTGATGCGCTGCGCCTGGCTCGCCAGGTTCGGATACGCATCGCCCATCATGCGTACCAGGTCGGGCACCATTTTGTGGAAGAACGGCGTCTTCTGGCCCAGCTTGTAGCCGTGGCGGATGGCGCGGCGCACGATGCGGCGCTGCACGTAGCCGCGGCCTTCGTTGCTCGGAATCACGCCGTCGCTGATGAGGAAGGACGTGGCGCGGATGTGGTCGGCAATCACCTTGAGCGAAGGGTTGCTCAGGTCGGCCGTGCCGGTCTCGCGGCCGGCGGCCTTGATCAGCGCATCAAAAATGTCGATCTCGTAGTTGCTGTGCACGTGCTGCAGGATGGCGGCCAGGCGCTCCAGGCCCATGCCGGTGTCCACGCAGGGCGCGGGCAGGGGCGTGACCGAGCCGTCCTCGGCCATGTTGAACTGCATGAACACGTTGTTCCAGATCTCGATGAAGCGGTCGCCGTCTTCATCGGGGCTGCCCGGGGGGCCACCGGCGATGTGGTCGCCGTGGTCGTAGAAGATCTCGGAGCACGGGCCGCAGGGGCCGGTGTCGGCCATCATCCAGAAGTTGTCGCTCTTGTAGCGCCCGCCCTTGTTGTCGCCGATGCGGATCACGCGCTCGGGCGGCAGGCCGATTTCCTTCGTCCAGATGTCGTAGGCCTCGTCGTCCTCTTCGTACACGGTGGCGAGCAGGCGCTCTTTCGGCAGTTTGTAGACCTCGGTCAGCAGCTCCCAGGCCCACTTCAGCGATTCGCGCTTGAAGTAGTCGCCGAACGACCAGTTGCCCAGCATCTCGAAAAAGGTGTGGTGGCGCGCGGTGTAGCCCACGTTTTCCAGGTCGTTGTGTTTGCCGCCGGCGCGCAGGCAGGCCTGCACCGAGGCCGCGCGCACATAGGGACGCTTGTCGGTGCCCAGGAACACGTCCTTGAACTGGACCATGCCCGAGTTGGTGAACATGAGCGTGGGGTCGTTGCCCGGCACCAGCGAGCTGGAGGCGACCACGGTGTGGCCCTTGGAGGCGAAGAAGTCCAGGAAGCTCTTGCGGATGTCGGCAACGGAAACAACTGCAGTGGCGGGGCGGGTCATGGTGGCCTTGTGGTTTTCGGTCGAGGGAAACGGCTGCCGCGCGAGCGCGCGAAACCCTGTATTTTCCAACATGGCGGGCTGTTCGCTTCAAAGCGGGCTTTCACCGCGCTTTCACCCCGGTGGACCGGGAGCCACGGTCGCCAGCGGTACTGCAGGCCACAGGCCAAAGGACTATGCTTTCCCGCTGCCCTGCCGCCCTTGGCGCACCGAACACTGGAGACACCTCATGGACATGAAGACTTCCCCCCTCGCCCTGCTCAAGGACCCCACCCTGCTCAAGACCGACGGCCTGGTCAACGGCCAGTGGGTTGCCGGCGGCAGCCGCTTCGACGTGCTCGACCCGGCCACCGGCCTCAAACTGGCCGACGTGGCCAACCTCGGCCCCCAAGACGCCGAGGCCGCCATTGCCGCGGCCAACGCCGCCTGGCCCGCGTGGAAGGCCAAGACCGCGAAGGAACGCAGCATCATTTTGCGCAAGTGGTTCGACCTGCTAATGGCCAACCAGGAAGACCTGGGGCGCATCCTCACCGCCGAGCAGGGCAAACCGTTCGCCGAGGCCAAAGGCGAAATCGCTTACGGCGCGAGTTTCGTGGAGTGGTTCGCCGAAGAGGCCAAACGCGTCAACGGCGAGACCCTGCCCACCTTCGACAACAACCGCCGCCTGATCGTGCTCAAGCAGCCCATCGGCGTGTGCGCGGCCATCACGCCGTGGAACTTCCCGCTGGCCATGATCACGCGCAAGGTTGCGCCCGCGCTCGCCGCCGGCTGCCCCGTGATCATCAAACCCGCAGAGCTCACACCGCTGACCGCGCTGGCCGCAGCCGAGCTGGCCATCCGCGCCGGTATCCCGGCCGGTGTGCTCAACCTGCTCACCGCCGACAGCGAACAATCCATCGCGGTGGGCAAGGTGCTGTGCGCCAGCGACGTGGTGCGCCACCTCAGCTTCACCGGCTCCACCGAGGTGGGCCGCATCCTCATGGCGCAGTGCGCGCCCACGGTGAAAAAGCTCTCACTCGAACTGGGCGGCAATGCGCCCTTCATCGTGTTCGATGACGCCGACGTGGACTCCGCCGTGGATGGCGCCATCGCCAGCAAGTACCGCAATGCCGGCCAGACCTGCGTGTGCGCCAACCGCATCTATGTGCAGGACGGCGTGTACGACGCCTTCGTGCAGAAGTTCGCCGAGAAGGTGCGCGCGTTCAAGGTGGGCAACGGCTTCACCGACGGTGTGGTGCAAGGCCCGCTGATCGAAGATGCCGCCGTGGCCAAGGTGCAAAAACACGTGGACGACGCGGTGGCCAAAGGCGGCAAGGTGCTGGCCGGCGGCAAGAAGCTGCAAGGCCAGTTCTTTGAACCCACGGTGATTGCCGAAGCCACGGCCGACATGCTGTGCGCCAAGGAAGAAACCTTCGGCCCGTTTGCCCCGGTGTTCCGCTTCAAGACCGAGCAGGAAGCCGTGGACGCCGCCAACAACACCGAGTTTGGTCTCGCCAGTTACTTCTACAGCCGCGACGTGGGCCGCATCTTCCGCGTGAGCGAAGCGCTCGAATACGGCATGGTCGGCATCAACGTCGGCATCATCGCCACCGAACACGTGCCCTTCGGCGGCGTGAAGCAGTCGGGCCTGGGCCGCGAGGGCTCCCACCACGGCATGGACGACTATGTGGAGATCAAGTACCTGTGCGTGGGGGATGTGTTGAAGTGAGGGTGTGACGCGGGCAGAAAAAAAGGAGCGCGGTGCGCTCCTTTTTTTAGGGATTGAGTCAGCTCATTTGCTGACGCGGCGGCGGCGGATCGCGCCCATACCGAGGAGAGCAGCGCCGAGCAAAGCCACGGTGCCGGGCTCAGGGATGCCCACGCTCCCGCCCGTGATCCTCAGACGTACCACCATGTCGTCGTGGTTGTCGTCGTCACCGGCACCAGCATCATCGAAAAATAGCCACGCCACTGTGCCAGAGCCAGCAGTTATGTTGTTGACAGTCGTATCAATATCACTCAACGCGGTGCCACTGGCCAAGGTGACGAAAAAGTTAGGCAAAAGCGGTGACACATTGTTGTTGTTTGCGCCGTTGCTCACAGGCCCAAAACCCTGTGAGGTAAACATGAACGACAGAAGTCCGCTGAGGGGGCCGATTGAAGCGCAGTCTGGGTCAGGGATTGCCACGCCTCCCGTGTTGATATTGGTGATGCCACCTGAGTTGATCGTGCAACTGCCCATTGAGAAAGAGTTGTTGTACGAAGCCTCTGCGCCGAAGTACTCCACTTGTATAGATGCTGGCCCGCCAATCAAGTAAAGATTTGCACCAAAGTACCCTTCAATGGATGCAGCATTGCCAAACGCTGCGTTGACAAATTGGTTGGTTCCGAGCGGAACACCTGGAATCGATCCAACCACCGCAGCCCCCGCCGGCACCGCTGCCAACCCCGCCAACGCAACCGCACAGGCCGCGACTGATTTCTTCAGAAGTGTCATAGCGTTCTCCTTTGAAGTTGCGGTCCGGGACTGGACCAGATCGGCATGACGCGTGACAAATAGCACGTTCCTTGCCAGCTCCAAAAAGACGAGAAAAAACAAACACTTGTGCGCAATTGAATTGCCGGTCAGGTTTTTGGAGCGCCTATCTTGTCAAAAAAACCGACATGCCCAACCCGCCGCTTCGCGTAAACTCCGCCGCTCGCGGGTGTAGTTCAATGGCAGAACGGCAGCTTCCCAAGCTTCATACGAGGGTTCGATTCCCTTCACCCGCTCCAGACATGCAAAAGGCCCCGCTCGGGGCCTTTTTGTTGGATGGATCAGCTGCCAGTGGCGGTCAAGACATGAAAGATTTTCCGACACCCAGCAGCGTCAGCACCCCCAGCACCACAAAGATCAATCCCGCTATCGCGTGCACGAGCTTGATAGGTACCTTGCGCGTGATGGCATCCCCAAAAAACACCACCGGCGCGTTGGCCAGCATCATGCCGAAGGTGGTGCCCAGCACCACGGCGATCAAAGGCGCGTACTGCGCCCCCAGCGCCACGGTGGCGATCTGCGTCTTGTCGCCCATCTCGGCGAGAAAAAAAGCCCAGGTGGTGATGAAGAACACACCCATCTGACGCTGAGGCACGGCGTTGTCGTCGTCGAGCTTGTCGGGGATCAGCATCCACAGCGCCATGGCGATGAAGGACACGCCCAGCACCCAGCGCATCACGTCCGGCCCGACGGCGGCCATGATCCACGCGCCCGCCAAGCCGGCCAGCGCGTGGTTGAGCAAGGTGGCGGCGAGGATGCCCCAGACGATGGGCCAGGGGCGTTTGAAACGCGCCGCCAGCACGAGGGCCAGCAGTTGCGTCTTGTCGCCCATTTCGGCGAGGGCGACGATGCCCGTGGAGATGAGGAAAGCTTCCAAGGGGAATCTGGTTTCTGACAAAGAAAACGCCCGCTCGGGGCGGGCGTTGGACTGGCGGAATTTTAGCCCGTCAGATCAGGGTGGGGCCGGTCTTGGACTGGATGAACTCGCGCGTGAGGCCCGGGGCCAGCTCCACCAGCTTCAGGCCTTGAGGCGTCACGTCCATCACGCCGAGGTCGGTGATGATGCGGTTGACCACGCCCACGCCGGTGAGTGGCAGGGTGCACTGGTCGAGGATCTTCAGGTCTTCGGTGCCGTCTTTCTTTTTGGCCACGTGCTCCATGAGGATGATCACGCGCTTGACGCCCGCCACCAGGTCCATGGCGCCGCCCATGCCCTTGACCATCTTGCCGGGGATCATCCAGTTGGCCAGATCGCCCTGGGCGCTCACCTGCATGGCACCCAGGATGCTCAGGTTGATCTTGCCGCCGCGGATCATGGCGAAGCTGTCGTGGCTGCCGAAGATGCTGGAGCCGGGAATGGTGGTCACGGTCTGCTTGCCGGCGTTGATGAGGTCGGCGTCCACCTCGTCTTCGGTTGGGAACGGGCCGATGCCGAGCATGCCGTTTTCGCTCTGCAGCCACACCTCTTTGTCGGCGGGCACAAAGTTGGCCACCAGCGTGGGAATGCCGATACCCAGGTTTACATAAAAACCATCTTCGAGTTCGTGGGCTGCGCGCGCAGCCATCTGGTCTTGGTTCCAGGGCATGTCAGACTCCCGCCTTGTCGGTGATGGTTCGTTTTTCGATGCGCTTCTCGGGCGTGGCGTTGAGCACCAGGCGGTGCACGTAAATGCCGGGCAGGTGAACCTGGTCCGGGGCGATGGCGCCCTTCTCCACGATCTCTTCCACCTCGACCACGCAGATCTTGCCGGCCATGGCCACGGCGGGGTTGAAGTTGCGCGCGGTGAAACGGAACTGCAGGTTGCCCGAGGTGTCGGCGCGCCAGGCTTTCACCAGCGAGATGTCGGGCACGAGCGCGCGCTCCATCACGTAGGTCTCGCCGTCGAATTCGCGCAGTTCCTTGCCCTCGGCCACCATGGTGCCCACACCGGTCTTGGTGAAAAAGGCCGGAATGCCGGCGCCGCCGGCGCGCAGCTTTTCGGCCAGCGTGCCTTGGGGTGTGAATTCGAGCTGCAGTTCACCCGCGAGGTACTGGCGCTCGAACTCCTTGTTCTCGCCCACGTAGCTCGAAATCATCTTGGTGATCTGGCGCGTCTCCAGCAGCTTGCCCAGGCCGAAGCCATCCACGCCCGCGTTGTTCGAGATCACGGTGAGGTTCTTTTTGCCGCTGTCGCGCAGCGCATCGATCAGCGCCTCGGGAATGCCGCAGAGGCCGAAGCCGCCCACGGCGAACAACTGGCCATCGGCCACGATGTCTTTGAGCGCGTCGGCCGCGCTCGGGTGGATCTTGTTCACGTTGCTGTCTCCTGGGTTGAAGCAAGGGAGCCGGTACGATACTACGTAACGGCATACGTAGTAACTCGTAAAGCAAAACCCTCCCCCATGGACATCGACTACCGCCTGGCCTTCGACCTGGCCCCCGTGGGTCTGGCGCTCTCGCGCCAGCGCACCATGGTCGATTGCAACCAGGTGCTGTGCGAGATGTTCGGCGCCACGCGCGAACAGTTGGTGGGCCAAAGCTTCCAGATTCTTTACCCCAGCGCCGACGAGTACGAGCGCCTGGGCGCACGCATGGCGCCGCTGCTGGGCAAGGGCGGCACCTACGCGGACGACCGCATCATGAAGCGCGTGGGTGGCCGCCTGCAAGACGAAACCTTCTGGTGCCATGTGACAGGTCGCGCCCTGAACCGGGAAACGCCGCACGCGGCGGGCATCTGGAGCTTTGAGGATCTGAGTTCACGCCGCGCCGTGAAAGCCGACCTCACGCCCCGCGAGCGCGAGGTGGCCGCCCACCTCATGAGCGGCCTGACCAGCAAGGAGATCGGCAAGGCCCTTGAGATCAGCCACCGCACAGTGGAGATTTATCGGGCGCGGCTGATGCGCAAATACGGGGCGCACAGCACACCGGACTTGGTACACCGACTCCTCGCTGGATAGGTGTCACTGTGGCTGGAAGCCGCTGTCCTGAATGATCTTCGCCCACACCTTGCCGTAAGCCTGCTCGCGCGCGCCCAGCTGCTCGCCGGTCATGAAACCCACGCTCAGGCCCATGGCTGTGAGCTTGTCGCGCACATCGGGCTGTGCAATGGCTTTCTGCACCGCCTGGGCAATGCGGTCCAGCGTGGCCTTGGGCGTGCCGGCCGGCGCGAACAGGCCGTAGTACGGCACGTCTTCAAAACCCTTGAGGCCCAGTTCGGCAAGCGTCGGCACCTCGGGCATGGCGGCCTGGCGCTGCGTGCCCATCACGGCAACCACCCGCAGCTTGCCCGCCTTGTGGTTTTCGATGAAGTCGGGAATGGAGGCCACGCCGGCCGGGATCTGGTTGCCCAGCATGTCGGCCATCATGGGTGCGCTGCCGCGGTAGGGCGCGGACACCAGGTCCAGCCCGTTCTGCTTCGCAATCACCTGCACCAGGAACTGCGGCACCGAGGCCGGCGCGGGAATGCCCACCGTGCCCTTGCCACCGGCGGCCTTCACACCGTCCACATAGGCCTTGAAGCTGGTGGCGGGCGTTCCGCTGCTCACCGCGAACGCGTTCACAAAGGTGGCAAAGCCGGCCACCGGCACAAAGTCCTTGGCCGGCTCGTAGCCCGGCGCCTTCATCACCATGGGCAGGATGGTGATGCTGTGGTCGTGGCTCAAAAACAGGGTGTTGCCGTCAGCCGCCGAGGCCTTGAGGGTCTGCGCCGCGATCTGCCCGCCAGCGCCAGGCTTGTTGTCGACGATCACCGCATGACCCAGCTCTTCCTTGAGCCGTTCGCCCAGGATGCGCGCGATCGCGTCGGTGCCGCCACCGGGCGGGAAGCCCACCAGGATGCGGGTGGTGGTCTGCGCCTGGGCCAGACCGAGGGTGCACACAAGACCCGCAGCGAGCAAGGCGCGACGAACCGGGGATGGGCGTGGAAGTGTCATGTCAGGGCTCCGCGAAGGATGAAAAAAACCGATCGTAACGGCAGCCTTCAGGCCTTGTCGGCGTCGACCACGCTGGCCGCCGTGCGGAACGCTTCCACCGCCGTGGGCACGCCGCAGTACACGGCCACCTGCAGCAGCACCTCTTGCAGCTCGGCCGGCGTGGCGCCGTTGTTGAGCGCACCGCGCACATGGCCCTTGAGCTCGTGCTGCTTGCCCAACGCGGCCAGCATGGTCACGGTGATCAGGCTGCGTGTTTTCAGGTCCAGCGTGCCGCGCTGCCACACGTCGCCCCAGGCCTTGCGCGTGATGTGCTGCTGGATCGGCTCGGTGAAGGGCGTCATGTTGGCAAACGCGTTGGCCACAAAGGCCTCACCCATGACCTGCTTGCGCATCGCCAGGCCGCGTTCGAATTCGGGGTCGTTGTGGTCTTGCATGGTGTGATCCGGAGGATTGAACAATCGAGTCGCGTCAACGATACCGCAGGCGCCTGGCGGCCAGTACGATGGCCGACACGCTTGAACAAACACAACAGGAGACCTCCATGAGCCGCTACCCCGCCCCCGACATCAACGACCTGCCCGAAGACATCAAGGCCAAGGTGCTCGAGGTGCAAGCCAAGGCCGGCTTTGTGCCCAACGTGTTCCTGGCCCTCGCCCGCCGCCCGGCCGAGTGGCGCGCCTTCTTCGCGTACCACGACGCGCTGATGCTCAAGGAAGAAGGCTCCCTCAGCAAAGGCGACCGCGAAATGATCGTGACCACCACGAGTGCGGCCAACCACTGCCTGTATTGCGTGGTGGCGCACGGCGCCATCCTGCGCATCTATGAGAAGAAGCCTTTGGTGGCCGACCAGGTCGCGGTGAACCACCACAAGGCCGACATCACGCCGCGCCAGAAAGCCATGCTGGACTTCGCGATGAAGGTCTGCCTGAATTCACACGAGGTCAACGACGACGACTTTGCACCGCTGCACGCACACGGTTTCTCCGACGAAGACATTTGGGACATCGCTGCCATCACCGCCTTCTTCGGCCTGTCCAACCGCATGGCCAGCTTCAGCAACATGATGCCGAACCCGGAGTTTTATGTGATGGGGCGTGTGCCGAAGGCGCGCTGATGCCATCGAGGTGAACTTTTTGGCGGTCTCGCTCCTCGGACTTGAAACAACCCTGGAGAAAGCCTGTGCAAAAAATCCTTCCTTCCCTCTTCCTCACCTGCGGCATGCTGCTCTCGGGCGCAGCTTGGGCCGACAACGACATTGAAGGCACGATCGAGTCGATCAGCGCCGGCAACCAGTCGGTGGTCGTGCAAGGCATCTTGATCTTCACCACCCCGTCCACCGACTACGACGATGGTCTGCGCGGCTTCCAGGACCTGAAGGTGGGTCAGCGCGTGGAGATCGACTACGTGATGCGCGACGGTCAGCGCTACGCGCAAGAGGTCGAGCTGGACGACTGAGCCTGCAGCAGCGCCCTCAGCCGCTCGGGCATGGGGGCCGACTTCTGCTGCGGAAAATCCACCCACACCGTGGTCGCACCACCCGAGGCGTAGACCGTCTCCGGGTCGTCGGTGCGCGTCAAGGTGCACCAGGTCTCGAAACTGCTGCGGCCCACGTCGCTGGCAAACATGGTGGCGATCACGTCGCCTGGAAACTCCAACTGCTTGTGAAAAGTGCAGAAGGCATTGACGATGACCGGGCCTTCGCCATTTGGGTCGGGCTGGCAACCGATGCTGCGCATCCACTCGATGCGGATGGTCTCGAGGTATCTGAAGTAGGTGGTGTTGTTCACGTGCCCCATCGCGTCCATGTCGCCCCAGCGGATGGGAATGGTCATGCGGAACACTTCTTTTTTCTGCGCGGGCAGCTCGAACTTCATCGGTGGGCCTTGATGGACGCGAGGATGCCCAGCACAAACAGCGCGCAGGCGGCCCATTGCAAGGCAGCCGGCCAGGCGCCGTCCCAGGCGAAGCTGTAAACGAGCCCGAACACGGTTTCGCTCACGATGAGCTGGCCGGCGAGACTCGCGCTCAGGCGGCGGCTGGCCATGTTCCACAGCACCGAGGCGATCCACGCAGAGCCGATGCCGGTGACCGCACAAACGATCAGGAAGGTGCCGAAACCGGGGCGCGCCATCAGGGTGCCCAGGTCGGTGCCGGCCACGGCCCAGATGCAGAGCGCGCCCAGCCCTGCGGCCACGCCCAGCCAGTTGGCCCACACGGTGGAGTTCACCTCGGGGTGACGGCCGAGCCAGCGCGCGTTCAGCAGGCCGAAGCCGGTCCAGGCGGTCATGGCCAACACCGCGTAAAAGATGCCGAGCCACAGGTTCGTGCCACCGCCCGCCTCGGCGCCGTGCGCAGTCACCCGCATCATCAGCGCCAGGCCGGCCACGGTGAGCAGCAAACCCGGCACCAGCGAACGCCAACGCAGACCCTGCGGCTTGCCGATCAACATGATCCACAACGGAATGGTGCCGATGATGAGCACCGGCAAAGCCGCACCTGCGGCCTGGATGGCCAGCACCAGCAGCAGGTAATAACCGGTGTAGCCCAGCAGGCTGAGCCACAGCGCCGCGCCCGCTTGGGGCCATGTGGGCAGGTGTGCGCCGCCACGCAAAGCGGCCCACAACAGCAGCAACACCGACAAGATGCCGCACGAGAGAAAGCGGCCCACCGTGAGGTCGATCGAACTGAACCCGGGCGTCATCAAGGGCGCCACAAAGGCCGTGCCCCAGAACGCACCGGCGCCCAGGCCAGCGAGGATGCCGGTGACCATGCCCGGCGGCCAGCCTGAGGGCGGGCCCAGAACAGCCACGTTCATTTACGCCCCGAAGCCGTCGTCGGCTGCAATGACTGCACCGTTGATGAAATGGCTCTCGTTCGAACACAGCATCACCAGCACCGCGTCCAGATCGGTCGGCACGCCCACGCGTTTGCGCGGCAGCATGCCGATGAGCTTCTGGCCCTGCTCGGTCTGCCAGTGGTGGTGGTTGATCTCGGTGTCGATGTAGCCCGGGCAGATGGCGTTCACGTTGATGCCGAACTTGCCCCACTCCACCGCCATGGCCTTGGTCATCTGCACCACCGCCGCCTTGCTCATGCAGTACACGCCGATCTGCGGCAGCACCTTCAGGCCCGCCATGGAAGCGATGTTGACGATGCGCCCGCCCACGTAAGTGCCCGGCGCCGCACCCTTGGCTCGCGCCAGCATGCGCTTGCCCACCTCTTGCGCCACGAAGAATGCACCCTTGGTGTTGGTGTTGAAGATGAAGTCGTAGTCTTCCTCGCTCACGTCCTGCAGGCGCTGCGTGGTGCTCACGCCCGAGTTGTTGACGAGGATGTCGATCGCGCCCACCTCGGTTTCGGCGTGCGCCACGGCGGCCTTGATGGAGGCCTGGTCGGTCACGTCCATGGCGACCACGTGGGCGTCGCCGCCCTCGGCTTCGATGTGCGCGCGCAGGGCCATGAGGCGGTCGGTGCGGCGGCTGGCCAGCACAACGGCAGCGCCGGCCTTGGCCAGGGTTTTGGCGAACTGTTCGCCCAGTCCGCCCGATGCACCGGTGATCAAGGCCACGCGGCCCGACAAGTCCATGCTGTATGCCACGATGCAAGCCCTCAGTAGAAATTAGTACGACCGTTCGATTTTGTGCAGGTGCCGCATAAAATGCTGTCTGTCGAGTGACACGCAAGGCACACTCTGCGCCTTCTCAAAATCATTATCAGCGAGACCCCCCGATGACCCACGATGAATTGCTGGCCCAGTTCGGCCCCCGCGAAGCCATGGAATACGACGTGGTCGTGGTCGGCGGCGGCCCGGCAGGCCTGGCCACCGCCATCCGCCTCAAACAGCTGGCCACCGAGAAGGGCAGCGAGATCAATGTGTGCGTGCTGGAAAAAGGCTCCGAGCCCGGCGCGCACATTTTGAGTGGCGCGGTGATGGACCCGATCGCGATCACCGAGCTCTTCCCCGACTGGAAAGAGCGCGGCGCCCCGCTGAACCAGCCCGTGACGGGCGATGATTTGCTCGTGCTCACCGAGACCGGTGCCACCCGCACACCCGACTGGCTGATGCCGCGCAACTTCCACAACGACGGCTGCTACGTGATCAGCCTGGGCGCGGTCACCAAGTGGCTGGGCGAGCAGGCCGAAGCGCTGGGCGTGGAAATCTTCCCCGGCTTCACCGCCGCCGAGGTGCTCTACAACGACGACGGTTCGGTCAAAGGCGTGGCCACCGGCCACCTGGGCCTGGGCAAGGACGGTGAACCCACCGGCCACTTCCAGCTCGGCATGGAACTGCACGCCAAGTACACCGTGTTCGCCGAAGGCGCGCGCGGCCACCTGGGCAAACAACTGATCGCCAAGTACCAGCTCGCGGAAGGCAAAGACGCGCAGACCTTTGCCATCGGCATCAAGGAACTGTGGGAGATCCCGGCCGACAAGGCCAAGCCCGGTCTGGTCGTGCACACCGCCGGCTGGCCCATGGATGCCGACACCTTCGGCGGCGGCTTTCTCTACCACCTCGAAGGCAACAAGGTCACGCTGGGTCTGGTGGTCGGCCTGGACTACCAGAACCCCTGGATGTCGCCGTTCGAAGAAATGCAGCGCTGGAAAACGCACCCCAGCATCCAGGCCCACATTGCCGGCGGCAAACGCCTGGGCTACGGCGCGCGCGCGCTGAACAACGGTACGCCGCAGGCCCTGCCCAAGCTGGTGTTCCCGGGGGGCGCCATGGTGGGTTGCAACGCTGGTTTCCTGAACGCCGCGCGCATCAAGGGCAGCCATGCCGCCATCAAGAGCGGCATGCTCTGCGCCGAAGCCGCTTTTGAAGCGGTGGCCGCCGGCCGCCAGAGCGACGAACTCGCCGGCTTCACCGAGCGCTTCGAGAAGAGCTGGCTGCATGAAGAGCTCTGGACCTACCGCAACTTCAAGAACTGGTTCAAGAAGAGCCCGCTGCTGGGCAAGCTCATGACGGGTGTCGAACACTGGTTCCTGCCCAAGATCGGCGTGAAGACGCCGCCCTGGACGCTGCACAACACCACGCCCGACCACCTGAAGCTGCGCCCGGCAGCCGAGATGCCGAAGATCACGTACCCCAAGCCCGACAACAAGATCACCTTCGACCGGCTCTCCAGCGTGTTCGTGAGCAACACCAACCACGAGGAGAACCAGCCGGCCCACCTCACGCTCAGGAACAACAGCGTGCCGGTGCAGATCAACCTGGCCAAGTACGCCGGCCCCGAGAGCCGCTACTGCCCGGCCGGCGTGTACGAGTACGTGAAAAACGACGACAACACCGACCGGCTGCAGATCAACGCGCAGAACTGCGTGCATTGCAAGACCTGCGACATCAAGGACCCGACGCAAAACATCGTGTGGGTCACGCCCGAAGGTGGCGGTGGTCCGAACTACGCGGGCATGTGAGCGAAGTCACAGCCTTCCGGGATTCCTTCGAGAAGCCGCCTCCGGGCGGCTTTTTCACGTCTGCATTTCACCGCGTCGTCACAAGGTCTGGCCACAGTGCGGGCTTCTGCCTTCACTCCCCACCTCTCCATGCTGAACAAGACCGACAAGGGCCGCGCCGAGCTGCAGCCCGGGCAACGCACACTGGGCCAGCGCGAACGCGCCGTGCTGCTGGTGGCCGACGGTCGCAAGGCCACGGCCTCGCTGCAGGCGCTGTTTGGCGGCCTGGGCGCCGGGATCGTGCGCGACCTGCTGGCCCAGGGCTACATCGTTGACGAAACCCCACCCGCGCCACCTGCGCCACCAACCCCGGAACCCGCTGCCGCCAAAGGCTCGGTCGATGCTTTCTCGGGCCCTCGTTCGCTCGCCAGCGCCCGCATGTTTTTGTTCGACATCAGCGAGCGCATGTTCGCCCCGCGCGACAAGGCCTTGGCGCTGCATTTCCGCGAAGCCCTGCGCGAGGCCCGCGATGCCTCCGCGATGCTGGCGGTGAGCCGCGTGATGCTGGTGGCCATCGAGCGCCTGGCCGGTGCCGAGAGGGCCGACGCGATCAGCGAACGCCTGGCGAAACTGCTGCCCGAATCCACCCTGGAAAGCACCTGAGCAACCCTTTTCAGGATGCCGTCGGCTACACTCGACCGGGTCAGGAGAGCGCCGCCCCCGAGGTGGCCGCCGAAGGCGCAGGAGGTCACCCATGTGGCCCTGAACGCTCAGGCAAAAGGACTGGCAAACACGGGCCGAAAGGCCGGTGTACCCCCCTGGAGAGAGGTCGTCCCCTGAGGCGATCCACCGAAGGAGCAAACGCGGCATCGCCCGCGTGAATCTCTCAGGTAAAGCGGACAGTGGGGCAGCGCACGGATGAACCGTGTTCCGCCCCCTTGGGGCCTGCCCCTTTGCCTGCGAGCCTGCCGTGTCCGACACCGATCTCCTCAAGACCCCGCTGCACGCCCTGCACACCGAACTCGGCGCCCGCATGGTGCCCTTTGCCGGCTACAGCATGCCGGTGCAGTACCCCGCCGGCCTGATGGCCGAACACCACCACACCCGAGCCGCCGCTGGCCTGTTCGACGTGTCGCACATGGGGCAGCTGCGGCTGGTGGGCGCGGACGCCGCCGCTGCCTTCGAGTCGCTGATGCCGGTGGACGTGATCGATCTGGCCGTGGGCAAACAGCGCTACGGTCTGCTGCTCAACGACGCCGGCGGCATCATCGACGACCTGATGTTCGTCAACCGCGGCGCCGACATTTTTGTGATCGTGAACGGCGCCTGCAAACACGGCGACCTGGCCCACATCGTCGAACGCATCGGCAGCCGATGCAGCGTGGAGCCCCAGTTCGATCGCGGCCTGCTCGCCCTGCAAGGTCCCCAGGCCGTGACCGCGCTGCAGCGGCTGGTGCCCGGCGTGGACACGCTGGTGTTCATGACCGGCGGCGCCTTCACCTGGCAAGGCGCCGACCTCTTCATCACCCGCAGCGGCTACACCGGCGAAGACGGCTTCGAGATCTCGGTGCCAGCGGATCGCGCCGAGGCCTTCGCCCGCGCTCTGCTGACTGAGCCCGAAGTCAAACCCGTGGGTCTGGGTGCGCGAAACTCGCTGCGCCTGGAGGCGGGCCTGTGCCTGTACGGCCACGACATCGACACCACCACCACGCCGGTGGAAGCCGCGCTCAACTGGGCGATGCAGAAGGTACGCCGCACCGGTGGTGCACGCGCCGGCGGCTTTCCAGGCGCAGCCCGCGTGCTCGCGCAGCTCGACGGCACCGAGCCGCTGACGCGCAAACGCGTGGGCCTGATCGCTCTCGAACGCGTTCCTGTGCGCGACCACACCGAGTTGCAGACGCCCGGCGGCGAGACCATCGGTGAAGTCACCAGCGGCCTGCTCGGCCCCAGCGCCGACAAGCCCGTGGCCATGGGCTATGTGAGCCCTGCGCACGCGGCCTTGGGCACGCGCCTGCACGCCATGGTGCGTGGCAAGCCGGTGCCCATGGAAGTGAGCGCGATGCCTTTTGTGCCCAACCGCTATTTCCGCGGCTGAACCCCTTTCCCCCTTCTTATTTTCAGGAGCCCTCCCATGACCACCAAGTACACCGAAGACCACGAATGGATCAGCGTTGACGGCGACATCGCCACTGTCGGCATCACCGTGCACGCGCAGGACGCGCTGGGCGACGTGGTGTTTGTGGACCTGCCCGAGGTCGGCAAGACGTTCGCGCAAAAAGAAGTGGCCGGCGTGGTCGAGTCCGTGAAGGCTGCGGCCGACGTCTACATGCCCGTGAGCGGCGAAGTGACCGAGGTCAACGAAGCCCTGCGCGCCGACCCTTCGCTGGCCAACAGCGACCCGCTCAAGAGCGGCTGGTTCTTCAAGGTCAAGCTGTCCGACCCTGCGCAGGTCGACGCCCTCCTTGACGAAACTGCCTACAACGCCTTCTCAGCCAACGCCTGAAATCACCCGTTCGGGCTGAGCCTGTCGAAGCCCTCGCACATCGTTTCGTTCGCTGCCCTTCGACAGGCTCAGGGCGAACGGATTGGGAGCACCCTCCATGCTGATGCCGTCTGTCAAACCCCTGGATGAACTCGAGAACCCGTCCGAGTTCGTGGCCCGCCACATCGGCATCGGCGAAGCCGACGAAGCGCTGATGCTCTCCGTGATCGGCGAGGCCTCGCGCCGCGCGCTGATCGACGGCATCGTGCCGCGCAGCATCGCGCGCAGCCAGGGCATGCAGCTGCCGCCGGCCATCACCGAAGCCGCCGCACTCGCCGAACTCAAGGCGATCGCGGAGCAGAACCAACTGCTCAAGAGCTTCATCGGGCAGGGCTATCACGGCACGCACACGCCCGGCGTGATCCTGCGCAACGTGCTGGAGAACCCGGCCTGGTACACGGCCTACACGCCCTACCAGGCCGAGATCTCGCAGGGCCGCATGGAAGCGCTGATCAACTTCCAGACCATGGTGTGCGATCTCACCGGCATGGCGATTGCCAATGCGTCCATGCTCGACGAGGCCACCGCCGCCGCCGAGGCCATGACGCTGGCCAAGCGCTCGGTGAAAAGCAAAGGCCACACCTTCGTGGTCGCCGGCGACTGCCACCCGCAAACCATCGAGGTGGTGCAGACCCGCGCCAAGCCGCTGGGCCTCACCGTGAAGCTCGCCAACTCCGCCGCCGAGTGGGAAGCCGCGCTGGCCGGCGACGACTACTTTGCCGTGCTCGCGCAGTACCCCAGCACCAGCGGCCGCATCGAAGACCTCGCTGCCGACGTGAAGACCGTGCAGTCCAAAGGCGCGGCCTTCATCGCCGCCGCCGACCTGCTGGCGCTCACGCTCATCACGCCGCCCGGCGAGTGGGGCGCCGACATCGTGGTCGGCACCACGCAACGCTTCGGCATGCCCATGGGCGCGGGCGGCCCGCACGCCGCCTTCATGGCCTGCCGCGACGAGTTCAAACGCTCGCTGCCTGGCCGTCTGGTCGGCGTGAGCGTGGACGCGCACGGCAACCCGACCTACCGGCTCGCGCTGCAGACGCGCGAGCAGCACATCCGCCGTGAGAAGGCCACCTCCAACATCTGCACCGCGCAGGTGCTGCCGGCGGTGGTGGCGAGCATGTACGCCGTGTACCACGGCCCGGCGGGCTTGAAGCGCATCGCGCAGCGCGTGGCGGCCTACACCGCGGTGCTTGCGCAGGGACTGGAGCAGTTGGGCTGGACACCCACCAGTGAAACCGCCTTCGACACGCTCACCTTCAAGGCCGGCGACCGCGCCGCCACGCTGCTCAAGCGCGCGGTGGACGCCGGCATGAACCTGCGCCTGAGTTGGGGCGAGTACGTCGGCATCACGCTCGACGAGACCACCACGCGCGACGACATCGAAAAACTCTGGGCGGTGTTCGCACTGCAGGGCCAAAGCCTGCCCGGCTTTGCCGAATTCGAAAAAGGCATCGAGCCACGCATTCCCACCGAGCTGCGCCGCACCAGCGCCTACCTCACGCACCCGGTGTTCCACAGCCACCACTCCGAGACCGGCATGCTGCGCTACATCCGCGCGCTGTCCGACAAGGACCTGGCGCTGGACCGCAGCATGATCCCGCTGGGCTCTTGCACCATGAAGCTCAACGCCACCAGCGAGATGATCCCCATCACCTGGCCGGGCTTTGCCAACGTGCACCCGTTCGCACCCGCCGGCCAGTTGCTCGGCTACAAAAAGCTCGACGAACAGCTGCGCGCATGGCTCTGCCAGGCCACGGGTTACGCCGGCATCAGCCTGCAGCCCAACGCCGGCTCGCAGGGCGAATACGCCGGCCTGCTGGTGATCCAGGCGTACCACGCCTCGCGCGGCGAGAGCCACCGCAACATCTGCCTGATCCCCAGCAGCGCGCACGGCACCAACCCCGCGTCCGCACAGATGGTGGGCATGACGGTGGTGGTGACCAAGTGCGATGAAAACGGCAACGTGGACATGGCCGACCTGCAAGCCAAGTGCGAACAGCACAGCGCCAACCTGGCGGCGGTGATGATCACCTACCCCAGCACCCACGGCGTGTTCGAAACCACGGTCAAGGAACTCTGCGCGCTGGTGCACCGGCACGGCGGGCGTGTGTATGTGGACGGCGCGAACATGAACGCGCTGGTGGGCGTGGCCGCGCCGGGCGAGTTCGGCGGCGACGTGAGCCACCTCAATTTGCACAAGACCTTCTGCATCCCGCACGGCGGTGGCGGCCCGGGCGTGGGCCCGGTGTGCGTGGTCGAAGACCTGGTGCCGTTCCTGCCGGGGCACGCCACGGGCGGTCTGCCGGTGAACGGCGTGGGCGCCATCTCGGCGGCGCCGCTGGGCAATGCGGCCGTGCTGCCGATCAGCTGGATGTACATCCGCATGATGGGCGCCGACGGCCTGAAGCACGCGACCGAAGCCGCCATCCTCGCGGCCAACTACATCAGCAAACGCCTCGCACCGCACTACCCCACGCTCTACGCCAGCGCCAACGGGCACGTGGCGCACGAGTGCATCCTTGACCTGCGCCACTTCAAGGACACCAGCGGCGTGATGGCCGAGGACGTGGCCAAGCGCCTGATGGACTACGGTTTCCACGCGCCCACGCTGTCCTTCCCGGTGGCCAACACGCTGATGGTGGAGCCCACCGAGAGCGAAACGCTGGCAGAGCTGGACCGCTTCATCGACGCGATGATCGCGATCCGCGAAGAGATCCGCCTCGTGGAAGCCGGCACCTGGCCGCAAGACGACAACCCGCTGAAGAACGCACCGCACACGGCCGCGAGCCTCATGACGGCCGAGTGGTCACACCCCTATGCGCGCGACGTGGGTGCGGCCAGCACCTCGACCCGGGCGCATGCCAAGTACTGGCCTCCGGTTGGGCGGGTGGACAACGTGTATGGGGACCGGAATCTGTTCTGCAGTTGCGTTCCTCTTTCTGACTACGCGGCTTGAGTTGAGGGGGGGGTTGAAGCCCTTCCTCGCATGCATGGTGGGTGAGGTCGGGTGGTCCGGTCATTCGGACGTCGGCCGCTCGCGGATGTGTGCCCGGGCAAACCAGCACAGCTTCATCAACACCGGACAGGCTCGCCGCCTCTGTGGCAACCGCGAATGAGGGCCGACGCCCGAATGCCCAAACCACCCGCCCCAGCGCGATGGTGGAGCGCGAACATGGGTGCGCCAACATCACCTCGCAGGACGGTGGCGGTGCCCGCCTGCGCAGGTCCCCATTCGCGGTTGCCACAGGGGTGGAGTGCCAGCCACGGCGTTGACAAGAGGGTAGAGGCAAA
>JBKBWW010000043.1:0-26699 GCA_046314475.1 Hydrogenophaga sp. | reverse complement strand
CGCGCGAACGGCTGAGGTGGGCGTCGATGTGGCGGCGGGACACCGCCACCTGCGCCTGCACCAGCGCGGGCAGATCCCCCGCGGCGGTGCTGGCGGCTTGCGCCATCACTGCCAGCGGTGTCTTCAGCGCGTGGGCGAGGTTGCCCGCCTGCGTGCGCGCGCGCGCCACCACCTCCGCGTTGGTCGCCAGCACCTGGTTGAAGTCGTTGATCAGGGGTTGCACCTCGGATGGAAAGCGCCCCTGCAAACGCTGCGCGCGGCCCTCCCGCACGTCCATGAGCGACCGCTGCAGGGCGCGCAGCGGCGCCAGACCCACCAGCACCTGCGCCAGCGCCGCCAGCGCCAACAGCGCCAACAGGATCAGCAGCGACAGCGCCAGCACACCACGGAAGCGTTCGATCGCTTGCGCGGTGTCCTGCAGGTCGCCCGCCACGATCAGGCGCCATTGCGCGTCGAGGGTCTCAGCCGCGCGCACCGTGCGCTCCAGCATGAGCACCGGCAAGTCTTGCGGGCCCAGCCCTTCGTGGACGTGAATGCCGCCATCGGCCATGGCGTCGGCTTGCAGCGTGAGGCTGCTGTCCCACAGCGAGCGCGAGCGCAGCACGCCGCTGCGGCTCTGGCCGTCCGCGCTGAGCTTGTCCAGCTGCCAGTACAGGCCGGAGAACGGCCGCTGCCAGCGTGGGTCCGACAGCGCCTGCGGATCGATCTGCGGCTGGCCGCCGGCGTCGAACACCAGCCGCGCGGTGAGCTGGTCGAGCTGCTGGGTGAGCGTGGTCTCGAACTGGCGCATCACGTGCTCGCGGAACAAGCCGCCGAGCACCACCCCGGCCAGCAGCAGCGCCAGCGCCAGGGCCACCAGGGTGCCCAGCAACAGGCGCACCCGCAGCGAACCGACCCAGCGTTTCATGGCACTGGCACCAGTCGGTAGCCCAGGCCGCGCACGGTCTCGATCAGCGCGGCCGGCAGCTTCTTGCGCAGCCGGCCCACAAACACCTCGATGGTGTTGGAGTCGCGCTCGAAGTCCTGCGCGTAGATGTGTTCGGTGAGTTCGGTGCGCGAGACCACCGCGCCCGGGCGGTGCATCAGGTACTCGAGCACCTTGTATTCGTGGCTGGTCAGCGCCACGGTCTGGCCCTGCAGCGTGACGCGGCCGCTGCGCGTGTCCAGCGCCAGTTCGCCGCACTGCAGCAGCGGCGAGGCCAGGCCGCCGGCGCGGCGGATGAGCGCGCGCAGGCGCGCCAGCAGCTCTTCCATGTGGAAGGGTTTGGTCAGGTAGTCGTCGGCCCCGGCGTCGATGCCGGCCACCTTCTCGTTCCAGTTGTCGCGCGCGGTCAGGATGAGAACCGGCACCCCACGGCCCGCATTGCGCCAGCGCTTGAGCACGCTCAGGCCGTCGAGCACTGGCAGGCCGAGGTCGAGCACCACCGCGTCGAAGGCTTCGGTGTCGCCGAGAAAGTGCGCGTCGCGTCCGTTGTCGGCCTCGTCCACTGCGTAGCCTGCCTCCTGGAGGCCCTGGCGCAGCTGTGCGCGCAGGGTGGGGTCGTCTTCAACCAGCAGGATGCGCATGGGTGGGCGGGCTCAACGTTCCTTGCGGCGCAGCACGGTGGCGGTCTTGGCGTCGAGTTCGAGCTTCACCAGGCGCCCGTCGCTCTGCAGCAGCTTGACCTCGTAGACCAGCCGGCCGTGTTCGTCCTCCAGTTCGACGTCCAGCACCTCGCCCGGGTGCTCGCGCTCCAGGCGTTCGAGCACGGTGCGCAGCGGCATCACCTGTCCGGCCTTCACCGCCTCGCGCGCCCGGTCGTGGTCTTTGTCGCTGGCGAGAGCCGGCGCAGCCAGCAACGCACCGGCCAGCAGGCCAGTCAGCGCGATGAGCGGGAGGGTTGAGGAGCGTGGTGGGTTCACGTTGGGGCAGGCAGCAAAGGGCTGACCATGCGCCAGACCATTGTGCGGGTCGAACCTGAACGCCCGATGAACGCGCGCTTCAGGTTCCGTACAGCCGGGGTTTCGCAAGATGCCTTCACCCCGATTACCTCCGCAACGCCATGAACCACGCACTTCATCTCTTCCGTCGCGCAGCCGCTGTGCTGCTGGCCCTTGCGGCCGTCGCCGCCCACGCCGGCGACACCACGTCGGCCGAGCAGCTCAGCCGCTGGAGCGCGCAAGCCGGCGCGCCGGGGAGTGTGTCCAAAGGGCAAACGTTCTTCAACCAGCGCCATGGCGCTGAATGGTCCTGCGCTTCGTGCCACGGCACACCGCCCACGCGCCAGGGCGAACACGCCAGCACCGCCAAGCCCATCGCCCCGCTGGCACCGGCCTTCAACGCCAGCGCCTTCACCGACGCGGCCAAGGCGGACAAGTGGTTCCGCCGCAACTGCAAGGACGTGCTCAGCCGCGAATGCAGTGCGACCGAAAAAGCCGATGTGCTGGCGTATCTGCTCAGCCTCAAACCTTGAAAGCCGTCCGATGAAAACACGCTTCACCACCCTGGCCTTGGTCATGGTCGGCATCACCACCGCCTACGCCGACAGCGGTCCGATGATGCCGCGCAATGTGCCACAGGCCTACACACAAGAGTGCGCCGCCTGCCACACCGCCTACCCGCCGGGCATGCTGCCGGCGCGTTCGTGGCAACGCATCATGAGCGGGCTCGACCAGCACTACGGCACCGACGCCTCGCTGGACGCCGCCACCGTGACCCAGCTCGGCCAGTGGCTGCAGACCCACGCCGGCACGTACAAGCGCGTGAACGAAGAACCCCCGCAGGACCGCATCACCCGATCAAGCTGGTTCGAACGCAAGCACCGAAACCTCGACTCCGCTGTGTGGAAACACGCCAGCGTGAAAAGCGCGGCCAACTGCGCCGCCTGCCACACCGGCGCCAACCAGGGCCAGTTTGATGACGACAACCTGCGCTTTCCGCCGGGATTGGACGCGCACCTGCGCCGAGGCTGGAACGACTGAACCTCTGAAAGACGACCATGCACACCGCACCCGACTTCCACACCAACGCCCACCCCGATGCCGCGCGCGCCATGCCCGCGCCCACGCGGCTGGTCATCGACGCGCCCACGCGCATGTTCCATTGGCTCTTTGCCCTGAGCTTCGTCGGCGCCTACCTCACGGCCGACGGTGAACGCTGGCGCCTGCTGCACGTCACCCTGGGCTACACCCTGGCCGGGCTGCTCGCGTTCCGCGTGTTGTACGGCCTCTTCGGGCCGCGCCAGGCGGGTCTGGGCCAGCTCTGGCGCAAGCTGGCGGGCGCACCGGCCTGGTTGCGTTCACTGACCTCGGCGCCGGGTCTGACCGCCATCAACTGGCGCCAGGGTCAGAACCTGCTGATGGCACTCGCCGTGTTCGCGCTGCTGGTGATGGTGGTGCCGCTCACGCTCAGCGGCTACGGCAGCTACAACGACTGGGGCGGCTGGCTGGAAGACGTGCACGAATTCTTCGGCGAGGCCTTCCTGATGGTGGTGCTCGGCCACATCGCGCTGATCGTGGCCTTCAGCCTGCTGCGCCGCAAGAACCAGGCGATGCCCATGCTCACCGGCCGCGTCGAAGGGCCCGGTCCCGGTTTGGTGAAGCACAACCGCGTCTGGCTGGCTGTGCTGCTGCTCGCTGCGGTGTTCGCGTTCGGCGCCTGGCAGTGGCAGCAGTCGCCCAAAGGGCTGGTGTCGGCCCAGGCCTGGAGCGGTCTGCTGTCGGGACAAGCGGAGCACGGTGACGACGACTGAGGCACACGCACAGGCGGCCAAGGGTTTGTGACGGTTCGCAGCGCAGGGGGCCTTTCCTACAATGCGTGGGTTTGTCATTCACCCACCTGCACAGCACCATGTCCTTCATCCGCTTCTCCGATCTCTGCTCCAGTGGCCGTGTCAAAGGCCAGCGCGTCTTCATTCGGGCCGACCTCAACGTGCCGCAGGACGACACGGGCCGCATCACCGAGGACACCCGCATCCGCGCGAGCATCCCGGCGATCCAGATGGCGCTGGACGCGGGCGCCGCGGTCATGGTCACCAGCCACCTCGGCCGGCCTACCGAAGGCGCGTTCAAGCCCGAAGACTCGCTGCAGCCGGTGGCCGCGCGCCTCTCGGCGTTGATGGACTGGCCGGTGCGCCTGGTGGCCGACTGGGTCGACGGTGATTTTTCGGTGGCCCCCGGTGAGGTGGTGCTGCTGGAAAACTGCCGCCTGAACGTGGGTGAGAAGAAGAACAGCCCCGAACTCGCGAAGAAGCTCGGCGCCCTGTGCGACATCTTTGTGCACGACGCCTTCGGCACCTCGCACCGCGCCGAGGGCACCACCTATGGCATCGCCGAGACCGCACCCGTGGCCTGTGCCGGCCCGCTGCTGGCCGCCGAGATGGACGCGATTGCCGCCGCGCTGCTCGCGCCCAAGCGCCCGCTGGTGGCCATCGTGGCGGGCAGCAAGGTCAGCACCAAACTCACCATTCTGAAAAGCCTGGCCAGCAAGGTGGACCAGCTCATCGTGGGCGGCGGCATCGCCAACACCTTCATGCTCGCCGCGGGGCTGAAGATCGGCAAGAGCCTGGCCGAGGCCGATCTGGTGAACGAGGCCAAGGCCGTGATCGACGCCATGAAAGCGCGCGGCGCCGAGGTGCCGATCCCCACCGACGTGGTGACCGCCAAGGCCTTCAGCGCCGACGCCGTGGCCACCGTGAAAGCCGCCACCGACGTGGCCGACGACGACCTGATCCTCGACATCGGCCCACAGACCGCAGCCAAGCTGGCCGAGCAGTTGATGAAAGCCGGGACCATTGTGTGGAACGGCCCGGTCGGCGTGTTCGAGTTCGCGGCGTTCGAGAACGGCACCAAGGTCATCGCACAAGCCATTGCCCAGAGCAGCGCCTTCAGCATCGCGGGTGGTGGCGACACGCTGGCGGCCATTGCCAAGTACGGCATCGAGAAGGACGTGGGCTACATCTCCACCGGCGGTGGCGCGTTCCTTGAAGTGCTGGAAGGCAAGACCTTGCCGGCGTTTGAAGTGCTGGCGCGGCGAGCCCAGGGTTGAATCAGGCGGGGGGCTGTCGGGTGGGGATGCGCCCCACCACCAGCACCCCGATGAGCGCAGCGATCAGCACGATCGCGAGCACCACCGGCCGGTCGCGCAATCCCCAGGCCGACAGGCCGACCATCACCACCATGCTCACCTGCGCCACGGTCTTGCTGCGGCGCGTGAGGCTGCGGTGCGCCTCCCAGTCGCGCACCATGGGGCCGAGGAAGCGGTGGTGGAGCAGCCAGCCGTGCAGACGGGGCGATGCCTTGGCATAGCAAGCGGCGGCGAGCAGGATGAAGGGCGTTGTCGGCAGGCCCGGCAGCACCACGCCGATGAGGCCGAGCACCAGCGACACACTGCCGGCCAGCCACAGCAACCAGCGCACCACGCGCGAGCGGTGCAGGGTGGTGATGTTGGGGGCTGGCATGGGGTGTGACCGATGTGTGGTTGGAGCGTCACGAGCATAGCTGGCGGCTCGTGCGCGATCTGGCGTGGGCGACTTCAAGGTGCCGGGTATCGGTCGGCGGCGAAAGCCGCTAATCTTGCCCGTGGGGGGTGGTGTTCGCCTCCCAACACGATCACCAGGAACACACCATGGCCCTGCACCACCTCGCATCCGGCGAAATCGCCAACCTGCTGAACCAGGGGGGCGATGCGCTGAGCACGCAGTCCGTGGCCTTGTTCAAGTCCGGGCAGCTTGAAGTCATCCGCTTGCGTCTGCCCTTGGGCCGGTCCATGCCCATGCACCAGGTGGCGGGTGAGATCACGGTGCAGTGCCTGGAAGGCGTGGTCGATTTCGAAACGCCCGAGGGCGTGCAACGCCTGCAGGCCGGGCAGCTGCTCTTTTTGCGTGGCGGTGTGCCGCACAGCTTGCTGGCGGTGGAAGACGCCAGCGTGCTGTTGACCATCGCGCTGGCGCATTGAAACCCACCCGAGGAGACCCGACCATGAAACGCGACGCGATCAAGAACGCCAGCAGCGCCATCGGACAACAGCCCATCACGCTGGACGTGTTGAAGGAGAAATACCTCAAGGACGGCGAAACCAGCGAGCAGGACATCTACCGCCGCGTGGCGCGTGCGCTGGCCTCGGTGGAGAAGGAGGCCGACCGCGCGCTCTGGGAGCAGCGCTTCTTCGACAACCTGCAGGCTGGCGCCATCGGCGCGGGCCGTATCATGAGCGCGGCCGGCACCGCCATCCAGGCCACGCTGATCAACTGCTTCGTGCAGCCGGTGGGCGACTGCATCCAGGGCCTGGACGACGGCGGTTACCCCGGCATCTACGAAGCCCTGCGCGAAGCCGCCGAGACCATGCGCCGCGGCGGCGGCGTGGGCTACGACTTCTCGCGCATCCGCCCGCGCGGTGCCGAGGTCAAGACCATGGCGTCCCTCGCCTCCGGGCCGTGCAGCTACATCAACGTGTTCGACCAGTCGTGCGCCACGGTGGAGAGCGCGGGCGCGCGGCGCGGCGCGCAGATGGGCGTGCTGCGCATCGACCACCCCGACGTGCTCGAGTTCATCACCGCCAAGCGCACGCCCGGGCGCTGGAACAACTTCAACGTGTCGGTGGGCGTGAGCGACGCCTTCATGCGCGCACTGGCCGACAACCAACCCTGGGAACTGGTGCACCGCGCCCGCCCCGGCGCAGCATTGATGGCCGAGGGCGCCCACCAGCGCGCCGATGGCCTGTGGGTCTACCGCAGCGTGGGTGCGCGCGAGTTGTGGGACACGGTGATGCGCTCCACCTACGACTTCGCCGAACCCGGCATCCTGTTTCTGGACCACATCCAGCAGGACAACAACCTGCGCTACTGCGAGTCGATCGAGGCGACCAACCCGTGTGTGACGGCCGACACCCGCCTGGCGACACAACACGGGCTGGTGCGCATCGGTGACCTCTACAACAGCGGACTGCCCCTGGAGACCACGGTGGACCGGCGGGCGCTGGGCGGTGCAGGGCGCGGCGTCGACATTCGCCCCGCCAAGCCCGCGTTCATGACCGCCCGCCTGGCCGATGTGTTCAAGGTCACCACCGAAGACGGGTTCGAGATCAAAGCCACGGCCTGGCACGACTTCTACACCGCACGCGGCAAGGTCAAGCTGTCGGAATTGAAGGTGGGTGACGAGCTGTGGGTGCAGTCCGGCAAGGGCCAGTTTGGGCAACTAGGCAGCGAGGAGCTGGGCATGCTGCTCGGCCTTATCACGGGCGATGGCCATTTCACCCACCGGGGAAAAGGGCAGGAGGTGGTGTGCATCAACCTCTGGAACCAGGAGCGTGAACTCGCGGAGCGGGTGACCACCACGGTCAACGCCATGATCGCCGGCCTGTCGCGAACGCAGCGAACCTATTGCGTCGCCCCGGTGGCGGTGGCCGAGCGCAACCACGTCTTCATTCGCTCCGTGCTGCTGGCGCGTGCCCTGGAAGCGCTTGGTTTCACGCGCGACACCAAACTCCGGGTGCCCGAGGTGGTGTGGCAAGGCAGCGAGGCGTGCGTCAAGGCCTATCTGCGCGCACTGTTTCAAACCGATGGCACGGTCAACGTCTCCAGCGCCAGCGAGAGTTGCTCCATCCGTTTGAGCTCCAGCCACCTGCAGCTGCTGAAAGATGTGCAGGTGCTGCTGGCCAACTTCGGTGTGTTCAGCCGCGTGCGTTTGCGCAGGGAAGCGACCGTCAAGGCCATGCCCGATGGCAAGGGCGGACAGGCCGACTACGCCTGCAAGACCCAATACGAACTCATCATTGACGGTGAGTCCCGCGAGCAGTTCATGAGCGAGGTTGGTTTCTTGCTCGACTACAAAACCGCCCGGTACCGCGCGTGGGTGGCCGACAAGGTCCTGCGCAAAACCCAGCGCTTCGCCAGCCGGATTGCAGCGATCGTGCCCGCCGGTCATGAAGCGGTGTTCGACACCACCCAGGCCGATCACAACACCGTGATCTTCAATGGTCTGGTGACAGGGCAATGCGGCGAGCAGCCACTTCCGCCCTACGGCTGCTGCGACCTCGGCCCGGTGATCCTGCCGCGTTTCGTGCGCCACCCGTTCGGCTTCGGTGGTATGCCCAGCTTCGACTTCGAGGCTTTCGAGGCGGCGGTGGCGCTGCAGGTGCGGGCGCTGGACAACGTGCTCGACGTGACCTTCTGGCCGCTGCCGCAGCAGCGCGAGGAGTCGGCGGCCAAGCGGCGCATCGGCGTGGGCTTCACCGGCATGGGCAATGCGCTGGCCATGCTGTGCGTGCGCTACGACCGCGCCGAGGGCCGCACGCTGGCGGCGCAGATAGCAGAGCGCATGCGCGATGCGGCGTACACCGCCTCGGTGGCGCTGGCACAGGAGAAGGGCGCGTTTCCGAAGTTCGATGCCGACGGTTACCTGGCCGAGGGCACCTTCGCCAGCCGCCTGCCCGAGGCCTTGCGCAGCGCCATCCGCACGCACGGCATCCGCAACAGCCACCTGCTCTCCATCGCGCCCACCGGCACCGTGAGCCTGGCCTTTGCCGACAACGCCTCCAACGGCATCGAGCCGCCGTTTTCGTGGATGTACCGGCGCAAGAAGCGTGAGGCCGACGGCAGCACCACCGACTACGCGGTGGAAGACCACGCGTGGCGGCTTTATCGCGAGCTCGGTGGCGACATGGCTCAGCTGCCCGAGTATTTCGTGAACGCGCTGTCCATGCCGGCGGCCGACCACCTGGCCATGATGGAAGCGGTGCAGCCCTTTGTGGACACCGCCATTTCCAAGACGGTGAACGTGCCGGCCGATTACCCGTATGAGGACTTCAAGGACCTGTACCAGCAGGCCTGGCGCGCTCAACTCAAGGGCCTGGCGACCTACCGGCCCAACGCCATCCTGGGCTCGGTGCTGGACACCGGGCCCACGCCCGAGACCACGGCGAGCGCAGCCACCGTGGACCCGATGCGCAGCGTGATCGAGAGCCGGCCACCGGGTGCGCTGCCGGCTGTCGCCGACAAGATCGAGTACTGGACGCAAGAGGGCCACCAGACGCTGTACCTGCTGGTGTCGTTTCTGCCGGTGCCCACGGCCGACGGTGCGGGCACGGTGGAGCGCGCGATCGAGTTTTTCATGCCGGTGGGGCAGAGCGGCGAGTCGCAGCAATGGGTGTCGTCCAGCATGCGCCTGCTCTCGCTGGCCGCGCGCGGCGGTTTCCTGGAGCGTGCCCTGCGCGACATGCGCAAGGTGGTGTGGGACCGTGGCCCCTTGCGCATGGGCACGCACCAGAAAGCCGACGGCACCCATGTGCCGATGTGGCACGAATCGGTGGTGGCGGCCATTGCCTACGCGGTGCAGACGCTGATCGCACAGCGCGCGGGCGTCACGCCCGCGTCGGGACAGTCCTCACCGGTAGAGGTGCTGGCCACGCCCGGGATGATGCCCGGCAAGAAGTGCGGCGAGTGCGGCGCGCACGCAGTGATCCGCAAGGATGGCTGCGACCACTGCACGCAGTGCGGCCACCTGGGCTCGTGCGGCTGAAGTTCAGGCTTTCGGGCCGACCGTCAGCGCGACACTGCCCACACCTTCCACCGAGCCGGTGATCTGGTCGCCCGGCAGCACCGCGCCCACACCTTCGGGCGTGCCGGTGTAGATCAGATCGCCGGGTTGCAGGTGGTAGAAGAGCGAGAGGTCGGCAATGATTTCGCGGATGTTCCAGATCAGTTTGTCCACGTCGGACTTCTGCTTCACCGCGCCGTTGACCGAGAGCTCGATGTTGCCGCGCTCGATCACCACACCGGGCATGGGCACGATCTCGCTGCACACCGACGAATGCTCCACGTCCTTGCCCAGGTCCCAGGGGCGGCCCTTGTCGCGCGCCACCAGCTGCAGGTCGCGCCGTGTCATGTCCAGGCCGGCCGCGTAGCCGTAGATGATGGTGTGCGCGTCTTCGGCCTTCACGCGAAAGCCGGGCTTTCCGATGGCCAGCACCAGCTCCATCTCGAAGTGGTAGTTGGCCGTCTCGCTGGGGTAGGGCGTGGACGAGCCCGACAGCGCGAGCGTCTGCGGCGCCTTGGTGAAATAGAACGGCCGCTCGACCGACTTGTCCACCGGCTTGCCCATTTCCACCGCGTGCGCGTGGTAGTTGCGGCCGACGAAAAACAGGCGGTTGACGGGGAACAGTTCGGTGTGGCCGCGCACGGGCACGGCAGCGACGGGAGGCGGGGGGAAGAGGTAGGTGGTCATGGGATCAAGGCATGTGAGGTTGGTTGTCGGGGCGCACTTCGTAGACGCCGAGCTTGCGGTGCAGCGGCGACTCGTCGGCGATGAACAGAAACGCCGGCGCGCTGGCCGAGGCGTTGGTGAGCGAGGTGGCGGTGTAGCCGGGGATGCAGCAGGTGTCGGCTTCCAGGAGGTCGAAGGCCTTCGCCTCGGTGGCCACGCGCGCTGCGCCTTCGATCACGTGGTAGACCACGGCCGGTGAGCGCGCGGGCAGCTTGAGCGTCTGGCCCGGGCGCAGCATCAGCGCGTGGAAGCCCAGGATGTTCTCCACGTCTTCGCCGGTTTCGGGGTTCACGTAGGTCACCTGCACCGCGTCCACGTCGGGCCGGTCGGCGCCGAGCGAAACGAGCGCGGCTTTCGCGTCGGCCCAGGGGTAGCGCAGCATGGGATAACGCTTGCCGCTGCGGCCGAACACCGGCGTGGGCACCACGCCGGCGCGGGCGTAGGCGCGGTCGCCCTGGCCGGGCTTCGTTTCCTGGCGCGCGCCGTTGAGGTGGTAGCTCACCTCCAGGTAGAAAGCGAGCGGCAGGTCGAGCACGTCGAGCCAGATCACCGGCTCGTCTCCGTCGTGGCCATGCTCGTGCCACAGGCCGGTCGGCGTCAAGATCAGGTCGCCGCGCGCCATGGGGCAGCGCTCACCGTCCACCGTGGTCCAGGCGCCTTCGCCCTCGACCACCATGCGCACCGCGTTGGGTGTGTGGCGGTGGCTGGGCGCCCACTCCCCAGGCATGAGCAGCTGCATGCCCAGGTACATGGCCGCGCTGGCCTGCATCTTCTCCAGCGTGTGGCCCGGGTTGGCCAGCACCAGCACGCGGCGTTCGGCCTTCTCGATGGGCGTGAGTTCACCGGCCTTGAGCAGCAGCGGCTTGATGGTCTTGTAGGGCCAGTGCGTGGCCTGCGTCTGGCGCGTGGGAATGGTCGGCGGCAACACACCGCGCAGGCTGGGCCACAGCGGCACCAGGTTGAGCGCGCGCAGCTCGGCCACGTAGTCGGCGGGCAGGTCTTCGAGTCGTCCGAGGTCGTTCATGGTTTGTCTCCGTGTGTTCAGTGGGCGGCCAGGCAGTTCTCAACATTCCAGCCGTACAGCCATTCCATCGCATCGTAAAAACGTTCCGGACTGCGGCCGCGCCACAGGTCGTTGCGCACCAGGCGTTCGACACCTTTTGCGTGGTAGATCCTGCCCATCTCGCGCGAGCTCAGCACGATGCGTGCGGTGCGCGCCACACGCGATCGTTGGTAAAGGTCGAAGGCCTTCGCGAAGTCGTTCTTGTGCACTCGCAAGGCCTCGCCCAGCGTCACCGCGTCCTCGATCGCCATGCACGCGCCCTGCGCCATGTACTGCGTGGTCGGGTGCGCAGCGTCGCCCAGCAGCGTGACGCGGCCAAAGCTCCACTGGCCAATGGGTTCACGGTCGGCTGTGGCCCAGCGCTTCCAGCTCTTGGGCAGATCGATGAGCTGGCGCGCCTTGGGGCACAAGCCTTGAAAGTAGCTCTGCACTTCGGCCTGGCTGCCTTCGGTCACGCCCCACTCTTCCTGCTCGCGGCTGTGGAAGGTCACGACCACGTTGTACTGCTCACCACCGCGCAGCGGGTAGTGCACGAGGTGGCAGTTGGGTCCGACCCAGATGCTGGCCGCGTTCCAGCGCAGGTCTTCGGGGAAGTCGGCCTTGTCGACCACCGCGCGGTAGACCACGTGGCCGGTCACGCGCGCCTCGTCGCCCACGAACTGCTGGCGCACGACCGACTTCACGCCGTCGGCGCCGATGAGCGCCAGCCCGCGGTGGGGCTGGCCATGCTGGTCGTGCACGGTCACACCGTTGGCGTCTTGCTCGACGCGTGCCACGCGGGTGGAGGTGACGAACTCGATCTGCCCGCTGGCCTGCACACCTTCGAGCAACGATGTGTGTGCATCGGCGCGGTGGATCACCGCGTAGGGGTTGCCGAAGCGCTGGCGAAAAGCCTCGCCGGTGGGGATCTTGCCGACCTGGACTTCGTCGATGGCGTCGTGCATGACCATGAAGTCGGTGTACACGGCACGCTTGCGCGCTTGTTCACCCACGCCCAGCGCATCGAACGCATGGAAGGCGTTGGGCCCGAGCTGCATGCCGGCACCGATCTCGCCCAGCTCGGCAGCTTGCTCCAGCACCTTCACACGAAGGCCCTGGCGCACCAGCGCGAGCGCGGCCGCCAGGCCGCCGATACCGCCGCCGGCGACCAGCACGGGAAGGTCTGAAGTGCTCGTTGTCATGGGTGTCTCCTCTACATGGGCCGCATACTGATGATCAGTGTACTTATTGTATGGCCGGTGCTAGCATTCCTGCAACCCCCGGGCGGTACCGCCCACACCGATCGCCCTCGCCATGAAACGCAGCCCACCCGCCGTCGACATCGACCACCAGCCCGGCCACTACATCCGCCGGTTGCACCAGATCTCGGTGGGCATCTTCCTGCAAGAGCTGGGCGAGATCGGCATCACGCCGGTGCAATACGCGGCGCTGCAGACCGTGGCCAACCACCCCGGCATCGACCAGCGCACGCTGGCGCGCACGATTGCGCTGGACGCCTCCACCACCGGTGGTGTGGTCGACCGGTTGGAGGCGCGCGGCTGGCTCGAACGCAAGACCGCTCCCGAAGACCGCCGCGCCCGCCAGCTGGCGCTCACCGACGCCGGCGTGCAACTGCTGGGCGAGGCCGTGCCCGCGATGCTGGGCGCGCAAGACCTGATCCTTGGGCCGCTCTCCGAGCGCCAGCGCGCCGAGTTCATGAAACTGCTGCGCCTGCTGGTGGACACCAACAACGAGCACAGCCGCGCACCCAGCGAAGCGATGAAGTGAGGTGGCGAGCGCGCCGGCTCAGTCGAGTCCGCGCACGCGGCCGCGCAACTGCTTGACGGTGGAGCGCGTGGCCTTGCCTTCCAGGCGGCGCTGTTTGGAACCAAAGGTGGGCTTGGTGGCCTTGCGCGCCTTGGGCAACGTGGCCACGCTGTCCACCAGCGCCTGCAGCCGCTCCAGTGCTTCTGCCTTGTTCTGCTCCAGGCTGCGGCTGGTTTGCGCCTTGATCACCACGACGCCTTCGGTGGTGATGCGCTGGTCGCTGAGCGCGAGCAGGCGCTCCTTGATGGCCTCGGGCAGCGACGATGCGTGGATGGCAAAACGCAGGTGCACCGCGTTGGACACCTTGTTCACGTTCTGCCCGCCCGCGCCCTGGGCGCGGATGGCGGTGAACTCCACCTCGTTGGGATGCACGCTCGGGGACATGGAACGAGTGTGCCACGCGGTCTTGTTGCCCCCGCAGCGTCAGTAGCGTTCCTTCACGCCGGTGACCATGGCTTTGACGAGCCGCGTGCGCTCGATGCGACCCATGACGATCGTGGCGGCCACGTGCAAGCCCACCATCGGCATCAGCCACTCGCCCAGACCTTCGTGCAGGTCCATCAGCCACTCCACGCCCCAGAAGGCGTCGAGCGTCTGCATCCAGCCGGTGAGGCCCAGCGAGAGCACCATGCCCAGGAGCGCGAACACCATCAAGGCACCCAGCGGGTTGTGGCCCCAGTGGTGCTCGGTCTCGCCACCGAGCAGCGCGCGCACGTGGTTGGACACGCGGCGAGGCGTGGGAAAGAAGTCGGCAAAGCGCGCATGGCGCGGGCCGATGAAGCCCCACACCACGCGCACGCCCACCAGTGCCGAGGCCACGTAGCCCAACCACTGGTGCAGGTCTTCACCATCGTCCACCACAAAGAGGTTGAGCAGCACGCAAGCCACCAGCGACCAGTGGAAGACGCGCACCAGCGGGTCCCAGACCCGCTTGGAGGTGGCGTTGGTGTTCACTTCTGCTCGATGGCCTTGCCGCTGACCGGATCAAAGTAGATCTCGACCTTCTTGCCGGCCTTGTCGGTGCCGTAGATCTCGTAGCACTGGCCCTTGCTCACCTTGAAGGTCTTGATCTGGTAGCCCTGGGCTTCCACATCCTTCTTGAACGCCGCTTCAGGCATCCATTTTTCCTTGGGTGCATCGCATGCAGGACCGGCCATGGCGGCGCCGGCAACGGCGAGAAGAAGCGCGGAGATGACAACTGATTTCATGATTCGTTTCCTTGAGTTTTGATGCCAGCGGTTGCTGGTGAAGGCATTGAAACGAACGAACTTGAAGTGAGCCTTAAACCACTGTGTGACGGATGTCAGCAGCGGTAACGCAGCGGCGGAGAAGACGGGTCGCCGCCCCGCACCCTCTGTGGAAATCGCAGCGCTGGGATAATCCGTCCATGGCAAACAAGCAGCGTGTGGTGGTGGGATTGAGCGGGGGCGTGGACTCTGCGGTGAGTGCGTACCTGCTCAAGCAGCAAGGGCATGAAGTCATCGGCATCTTCATGAAGAACTGGGAGGACGACGACAACAGCGAATACTGCTCGTCCAACATCGACTTTGTGGACGCCGCCAGCGTGGCCGACGTGCTGGGCATCGAGATCGAACACGTCAACTTCGCCGCCGAGTACAAGGACCGCGTGTTCGCCGAGTTCCTGCGCGAATACCAGGCCGGGCGCACGCCCAACCCCGACATCCTGTGCAACGCCGAGATCAAGTTCAAGGCCTTCCTCGACCACGCCATGCGCCTGGGCGCCGAGAAGATCGCCACCGGCCACTACGCGCGGGTGCGCGAACGCAACGGCTCGTTCGAGCTGCTCAAGGGACTCGATCCGCTCAAGGACCAGAGCTATTTTTTGCACCGGCTCAACCAGGCCCAGCTGGGCAAGACGCTGTTCCCGGTGGGTGAGCTGCCCAAGACCGAGGTGCGCCGCATCGCCGCCGAGATCAAGCTGCCCAACGCGAAAAAGAAAGACAGCACCGGCATCTGCTTCATCGGCGAGCGGCCCTTCCGCGACTTTCTCAACCGCTACA
The DNA here is from genome assembly GCA_046314475.1 of Hydrogenophaga sp. GTDB lineage: Bacteria > Pseudomonadota > Gammaproteobacteria > Burkholderiales > Burkholderiaceae_C > Hydrogenophaga. Next base: position 11,570 of record JBKBWW010000043.1, on the reverse strand, counting down.
TCGCCAAGGAGCCGGGTCCGATCAAGGACGAAAGAGGCCGGGTGCTGGGCCAGCACGTGGGCCTGAGTTTCTACACGCTCGGACAACGGCAAGGCCTGGGCATTGGCGGCGTCAAGGCCAAGGGCGCGCAGAAGGGTGGCAACGACCACGCCCCCTGGTTCGTGGCGCGCAAGGACATGGCGAGCAACACGTTGTGGGTGGTGCAGGGGCACGACCATCCGTGGTTGCTCACGCCGCGCCTGAGTGCGCAGGACGTGAGCTGGGTGGCCGGCCACGCGCCGGCGGGTGGTGACATGGGCGCCAAGACGCGTTACCGCCAGGCCGATGCGCCGTGTGTGCTGCAGCCGCAAGGTGAGAGCCACTTCGACCTGCGCTTCAAGGAACCCCAGTGGGCCGTGACGCCAGGCCAGAGCGCGGTGATCTATGACGGTGACATCTGCCTGGGCGGTGGGGTGATCACCACCGACGCGGCCAGCGCCTGAGGTTTCTCAAGGCGCCTTGGTCGGGGAGTTGAGGCGCGCGTGGATGCGCCGTGTGGTGCGCCACACCACCCACAGCACCAGCGGCACCATCGCGCCCGCCGCCACCTCGGGCTGGATCGGCAGGCCCGCTGCCTTGGCGCCCTTGCCGATGTAGAGCAACAGGCTGATCACGTAGTACGAGATGGCCGCGATTGACAGGCCTTCCACCGTGGTCTGCAGTTGCAACTGCAGTTCCTGCCCGCGCGTGAGCTTGGCCAGCAGCTGCTGGTTTTGCGCTTCGGTGACGATGTCGACCCGCGTGCGCAGCAGCGCGCTGGTGCGCGAGACGCGTTCGGACAACGAAGCCAGGCGCTGCGCGCTGGCCGCCACCGTGGCCATGGCCGGCGAGAGCCGGCGCTGCATGAACTCACCGATGGTCTGCGTGCCCGGGATCGGTTTCTCGCGCAGCTCGGCAATGCGCTGGGTCACCACGGCGTCGTAGGCGCGGGTGGCCGCAAAGCGGTAGGTGTTCTCGGCGGTGGCGCGCTCCACCCGGGCTGCCAGCGAAATCAGCTGGTCCAGCAGTTCCTGCTCGGAGGTGGACTTGTTCTCCAACTGAGCGGTGATGGTGGCCAGCTGCGCCTCGGCCTGCGCCAGCATGGGCGCCAGCGCCTTGACTGCGGGCAGGCCGCGCAAGGCCATGAGGCGGTAGGTTTCGATTTCGAACAGGCGCTGGGAAATGCGGCCCGCCCGGGTCTCGCTCGTGTCTTGCGGCGTGATGACGAGCATGCGCTCGAAGCCCGAGGGGCGCAGGTGAAAGTCGGTCAATGCCCACGAATGGCCACCACCCAGCTGTGAAGCGACCACGGTGTGTCCCCCGAACCAGCGCTGTGCCGGCGCCATCAGCGCGGCCTGGGCTTCCGGGTTCTGATCGGGCAGGTCGGACTGGAGCATCACCATCTTGATCGCGGCCACGGTGCGCCCGGGAATCTCGCGCAGCCAACCCGGCGGGGTGACGAGCGCGTCCAGCAAGGCCGGCTCGCTGGTGCCCAGGCCTGTGCCCTCGGGCAAGGGCTGCACGATGGAGTAGCGGGTGAACTCGGTGTGGCGTTCCCACTTGAGCGTGTAGCCCCCGAAGCGCAGGCGCAGAAAGTTGCCGCGCATCTGGTCGGGTGTCAGGGTGTCCTGCCCGGGCAGTCGGCGCAGGTGCTCGCACTCCTGCTCGCGGCTCACGCCTTCGTTGAGCACGGCCACAAAAACGATCAGCACCGGCAGGCGGATGCGCGCCGCCGGCCGGGCATGCACTTCGTTGTGCAACTCCTCGCGCAGCGCGTCGTCGGGTGGCAAGGCACTGGGTGGGGTGGGGTTGCCGGCGGCGTGTGGGATCGAATTCATCGGCGCGTGGACTCGTGGGGGTGGGGCTGTTGCCAACTGTATGCCAAGGTGGGTGGCTGTCTGCGCCCCACCCGTTCAGATCTTGCCGAAGATCCGTCTGAGCCAGGCCATGCCCGACAGCGGCGAGCGGGATCGGATCGGCGCTGCCGCCGGGGTGGGGGTTCCCCGGCGCTCCCCGGCGTCGCCTCGGGCGCGTGCAAACGCGGCCATGCGGGAGATGTCGATCGCGTGCCGCGCAATGCTGGACGGCCGCGCCATGAGTTCGGCGTGCTTTTTCAAGGCCGCCAGGAGGGTGTGTTCGATGAGCGCCGGCGTGGCGGGTTTGGCCATGAAGCGGAAGATCTGGCCTTCGTTGATCAAGCGGCTGACGGTGGTGCTGTCGCCATCGTTGGCGTGGATCACGGTCACGGCGTTGGGGCTGTTGCGCTTGACGGCCCGGATGAGGTCCAGTGTGGCGCCGGTGCCCAGGCGGCTGTCGAGCACGATCACGGCCACCTTGTGCCGATGCATGAGGCTCACCGCTTCGCCCGGGCTGCGCGCCCAGAGCAGCAGCATGCCCTGGCCCAGCACCGTGCGCAGCTGGTGTTCGGTGGCCGGGTCCTTGTCCATCAGCAGCACGGTTCGGGTGTCGCTGCCGCGCCAGTGGATGGGGCCGACCAGCGCACCGGCCCCGGTGTCAACCGGGTGCGCCGCGGGCCGCCGCATGGGCACTTGTCGGGCCACGGTGGCCGCGTACGTGACCGTCTCCATCAGCTCCCGGTTGTCCCAGGGCTTGTGGACGAAGCGGAACACTTCGCTGTCGTTGACCGACTGCAGCACCTCGGCGTAGTCCGCATAACCGGTGAGCAGCAGGCGCATGGTGTGGGGTGAGAGGTCCTTGACCTCTTTCAGGAACTCGGTGCCCGTCATGCCGGGCATGCGCTGGTCGCTGATCACCACATCGAACGCGCTGTGGCGCACGAGCTCCAGCGCTTCTCGGGCATCGGTGGTGGACGACACGTCAAACCGTTCGCGCAGCAGTCCGTCGAGCGCGCGCAGCACGCCGGGTTCATCGTCCACACACAGGACGCGGGGTTGGGAGGGGGATTTCATCGGGGGTGTTGGGCTTTCTGGACGGCCCTGGACGAGCGCGCCATCAAGCCTTCAGTAGGGGCCCGATGCTATTTTTCGCGGCGCCACACGCCCATACCCCGCAGGCAGTATCTTGAGAAGCAGGGGCTTCAGTTGCGGCCCGGATCGGTCGCCACGGAGGCGTCCGTCTGAATCAGGCCCAAGGGATGACGCTGGCCGGCGAGGTGGTCTTCCATGCAGCGCAACACCAGTGGGCTGCGGTGGCGCGCGGCGCTGGCACGGATCTCGTCGGGCGTGAGCCACAGCGTCCGGACGATGCCGGTGTCCAGGCTCAGCCCCGGCACCGCTTCCCCCAGCTCGCCGCAAAAGGCAAAGCGCAGGTAGGTGATGTCTTCAGCGTCGGCGGGGGTCGGCCCCGCGCGTTGAAACCGCGAGAGGTACACGCCCACCAGTGCTGTGGGCGTGAAGCGGTGGGTGGTTTCTTCCAGTGTTTCGCGCACCACACCGTCGGCCGGACTCTCACCCGGGTCGAGGTGGCCGGCCGGGTTGTTCAGGCGCAGACCTTCGGGGGTGTGCTCTTCGATCAGCAGGTATTTGCCGTCGCGCTCGATGACGGCGGCCACGGTGACACTGGGTTTCCAACGTTGGGGCATGGGCGGATTATCCCCACCCGGCAGCCCACGGGCTTGGCCGCGAAAGACAGGGCGAATCAATACTTTCAGTTAAGCTCGGCCGCTGATTCCCCAACCCGCGAGCGAGGAGACGTTCATGATGATTGGCGTACCCACTGAGACCACAGTGGGCGAAACCCGAGTGGCCGTCACGCCCGAGACGGCCAAAAAATACGTGGCCCAGGGGCACACGGTTCGCGTGCAATCCGGGGCCGGCCTGGCCGCCAGCGTGACCGACGCGGCCTACACCGCGGTGGGAGCCGAGATCACCGACGCGGCCGGCGCGCTGGGTGCCGACCTGGTGCTCAAGGTGCGCACCCCGTTCGACAACGAGCTCTCCCACATGAAGCCGGGCGCCACCGTGGTCGGCATGCTCAATCCCTTTGATGCCGAAGGTCTGAAGCGCATGGCGTCCGCCGGGCTCACGGCCTTTGCACTCGAGGCCGCACCTCGCACCACCCGCGCGCAGAGCATGGACGTGTTGTCCTCGCAGGCCAACATCGCCGGCTACAAGGCCGTGATGCTCGCGGTGCACCACTACCAGCGCTTTTTCCCCATGCTCATGACGGCGGCAGGCACTGTGAAGGCCGCGCGCGTGGTCATCCTGGGTGTGGGTGTGGCCGGTTTGCAGGCCATTGCCACGGCCAAACGCCTGGGCGCGGTGATCGAAGCCTCCGATGTGCGCCCGAGCGTGAAGGAGCAGGTGGAGTCGCTGGGCGGCAAGTTCATCGATGTGCCGTACGAGACGGCCGAAGAGAAAGAAGCGGCCGAAGGCGTGGGCGGTTACGCCCGCCCCATGCCGCCGAGCTGGCTGGAGCGGCAGAAGCTTGAGGTGGCCAAGCGCGTGGCGCTGGCCGATGTGGTGATCTCCACCGCACTCATTCCAGGTCGCGCCGCGCCGGTGCTCATCACGGAAGACATGGTCAAGTCCATGAAGCCGGGCAGCGTGATCGTGGACATCGCCGCCGGCAAAGGTGCGAATGGCGTGGGCGGCAACTGCCCGATCACCGAGACCGACCGCACGGTGGTCAAGCACGGCGTGACCATCGTCGGCGAAACCAACCTGGCCGCCCTGGTGGGCGCCGACGCTTCGGCGCTGTACGCGCGAAACGTGCTCGATTTCCTCAAGCTCATCGTCAACAAGGACGGCGCGCTGCACGTGGACATGGAAGACGACATCGTCGCGGCCTGCCTGATGGCGCAGGGCGGTGAAGTGAAACGCAAGAGCTGAACGAGACAACAAGGACAAGACCATGGAACTCGTATCCCCCACCGTTCTCAACCTCATCATCTTCGTGCTGGCCATCTACGTGGGCTACCACGTGGTGTGGAACGTCACGCCCGCGCTGCACACGCCGCTGATGGCCGTGACCAACGCCATTTCGGCGATCGTGATCGTGGGCGCCATGCTGGCCGCAGCCCTGACAGAGACCAACCTGGGCAAGACCATGGGCGTGCTGGCGGTGGCGCTGGCGGCGGTCAATGTGTTTGGCGGCTTCCTCGTGACACGGCGGATGCTGGAGATGTTCAAGAAGAAAGAACGCAAGGCGCCTGTGGCCTCCGAGGGAGCGCATAAATGAGCATGAATCTCGTCACGCTGCTGTACCTCGTTGCCAGCATCTGTTTCATCCAGGCCCTCAAAGGCCTGAGCCATCCGACCACGTCCATCCGCGGCAACGTCTTCGGCATGACCGGCATGGCCATTGCCGTGCTGACCACGGCCGCGCTCATCGTTGAACTCTCGGGCGGCAAGGCCGAGGGCATGGTCTGGGTGCTGGGCGGATTGTTGGTCGGTGGCGCCATCGGCGCGATCATGGCCAACCGGGTCGAGATGACCAAGATGCCCGAGCTGGTGGCCTTCATGCACAGCATGATCGGTCTGGCCGCGGTCTGCATCGCGGTGGCCGTGGTGGCCGAGCCCTGGGCGTTTGCCATCGTGGCCAAGGGCGACCCGATCCCCGGCGGCAACCGCATCGAACTGGCACTCGGCGCCTTCATCGGTGCCGTGACGTTCTCCGGCTCAGTGATCGCTTTCGGCAAGCTTTCGGGCAAGTACAAGTTCCGTCTGTTCCAGGGCGCGCCGGTCACCTTTGCGGGCCAGCACAAGCTCAACCTGCTGTTGGGCCTGGCCACCGTGTTCTTCATCTTCGGCTTCTGGCATTCGCAGAGCTGGATCGACGTCGTGCTGGTGATCGCGCTGGGTTTCATCCTCGGCGTGTTGATCATCATCCCCATCGGCGGCGCCGACATGCCGGTGGTGGTGTCGATGCTCAACAGCTACTCGGGCTGGGCGGCGGCGGGCATCGGCTTCAGCCTGAACAACTCCATGCTGATCATTGCCGGCTCGCTGGTGGGCTCGTCGGGCGCGATCCTGAGCTACATCATGTGCAAGGCCATGAACCGCTCGTTCTTCAACGTGATCCTGGGCGGCTTCGGCGGCGAGGCCGCCACAGCCGGCGGCGCCAAGGCCGAAGCAAGGCCGGTCAAGAGCGGCAGCGCCGACGACGCGGCCTTCGTGCTGGGCAACGCCGAGACCGTGGTGATCGTTCCCGGCTACGGCCTGGCGGTGGCGCGCGCGCAGCACGCGGTGAAAGAGCTGGCGCACAAGCTCACCGAAAAAGGCATCACGGTGAAATACGCCATCCACCCGGTGGCCGGGCGCATGCCGGGTCACATGAACGTGCTGCTGGCCGAGGCCGAGGTGCCGTACGACCAGGTGTTCGAGATGGAAGACATCAACGGCGAGTTCGGCCAGGCCGACGTGGCCATCATCCTGGGTGCCAACGACGTGGTGAACCCTGCGGCCTTGCAGAAGGGCAGCGCCATTTACGGCATGCCGATCCTGGAAGCCTACAAGGCCAAGACCGTGATCGTGAACAAGCGCTCCATGGCCGCGGGTTATGCGGGTCTGGACAACGAACTCTTCTACATGGACAAGACCATGATGGTGTTTGGCGATGCGAAGAAGGTCGTGGAAGACATGACAAAGGCGATCGAATAACAGACCCGGTCTTCAGGCCGGTTGGTATTCAAAGGGGCAGGTCGCAACACCTGCCCCTTGGTTTTTGTAGCATCGACGGCCCGTTTGACGAGCCTTGACGCCCAGTCGTCAGAAAGTCGTAAGGGAAAAACACGAGGCGCCGCCACGCTGTGCAGCCCGACAATGGCGGGTTGCTTTCACCACCAAGTTCTGGAGATCACGCATGACCGCATCAACGGCCGACCGTCCCTGGCTGGGCTCGTATTCACCGGGTGTGCCCGCCGACATCGACGTGGCGCAGTACAGCTCGTTGGTGCATCTCATGGAAGAGAGCTTTCGCAAGTACGCCGGCCGGCCGGCCTACAGCTTCATGGGCAAGCAGATCACGTTCGCGCAGACCGACAGCCTGTCGCTGGCGTTTGCGGCCTACCTGCAGGGCTTGGGACTGGTCAAGGGCGACCGCGTGGCGATCATGATGCCCAACGTGCCCCAGTACCCGGTGGCGGTGGCCGGCATTCTGCGCGCGGGCCTGGTGGTGGTGAACGTGAACCCGCTGTACACGCCGCGTGAACTGGAGCACCAGCTCAAGGACTCGGGCGCCAAGGCCATCGTGATCATCGAGAACTTCGCCAGCACCTTGCAGCAGTGCATCGCCAACACGCCGGTCAAACACGTGGTGCTCGGCGCCATGGGCGACCAGCTGGGTTTGCTCAAGGGCGCGCTGGTGAACTACGTGGTGCGCAACGTCAAGAAGATGGTGCCCGCCTTCAGCCTGCCGCAGGCCGTGCGCTTCAACGACGCCATTGCCAAAGGCACGCGCGGCACGCTCAAACGCCCCGACATCAAACCCGACGACATGGCGGTGTTGCAGTACACCGGCGGCACCACCGGCGTGAGCAAGGGCGCTGTGCTCCTGCACCGCAACGTGATCGCCAACCTGCTGCAGTCCGATGCCTGGAACGAGCCGGCGATGAGCCGTGTGCCCGCGAACGAACAGCCCACCAGCGTGTGCGCCCTGCCGCTGTACCACATCTTCGCGTTCACGGTGAACATGATGCTGGGCATGCGCACCGGCGCCCTGAACATCCTGATCCCCAACCCGCGCGACCTGCCCGCGGTGCTGAAGGAGCTGAGCAAGCACACCTTCCACAGCTTCCCCGCGGTCAACACGCTCTTCAACGGCTTGGCCAACCACCCCGACTTCAACACGGTGAACTGGAGCAACCTCAAGGTCTCGGTGGGCGGCGGCATGGCGGTGCAAAGCGCCGTGGCCAAGCTCTGGTTGGAGAAGACCGGCTGCCCGATCTGCGAAGGCTATGGCCTGTCCGAGACCAGCCCCTCGGCCACCTGCAACCCGACCACCAGCACCGCCTACAGCGGCACCATCGGCCTGCCCTTGCCCAACACGTGGCTCAAGTGCCTGGACGACGATGGCAACGAGGTGCCGATGGGCCAGCCGGGGGAGATCGCCATCAAGGGTCCGCAGGTGATGGCGGGTTACTGGCAGCGGCCCGACGAGACCGCCAAGGTCATGACATCCGACGGCTACTTCAAGACCGGCGACGTGGGTGTGATGGATGAGCGCGGCTACTTCAGAATCGTCGACCGCAAGAAGGACATGGTGCTGGTCAGCGGCTTCAACGTCTACCCCAACGAGGTGGAAGACGTGGTGGCGCAGCTGCCCGGTGTGATGGAGTGCGCCGTGGTCGGTGTGCCCGACGACAAGTCCGGCGAGGCGGTCAAGCTCGTGATCGTGAAGAAAGACGAGTCCCTGACCGAAGCCCAGGTGCGCGACTACTGCAAGACCCACCTCACCGGCTACAAGCAGCCCAAGGTGGTGGAGTTCCGCACCGAGCTGCCCAAGACCCCGGTGGGCAAGATCCTGCGCCGCGAGCTGCGCGACAAAAAATAGTGGAAGGCCCCACCGCCATCGTCAGTGCGCTGCATGAGGAGCTGGCCGCTGTTCTGAGCCTCATGCCCGACGAGCAGCAGCAGACCGTGGGCGGGCGTACCTTCTGGCGCGGTCACCTGCACGGGCACGACGTGGTGGCCGTTCTCTCGGGCATCGGCAAGGTGGCGGCCGCCACGACCGCAACGGTGTTGGTCGAGCGCTTCGGTGTTGAGCGCATCGTGTTCACCGGCGTGGCCGGTGGCGTGCGCCCCGGCGTCAACGTGGGTGACGTGGTGGTGGCGCGGCAGTTCCTGCAGCACGACATGGACGCCTCGCCGCTCTTTGCGCGCCACGAGGTACCGGGCTATGGCCGCTCCACCTTCGACGCCGATGCAGCGCTGACCGCGCAACTGCTGCGCGCCAGCGACAGCGTGTTGCGGTCCTTGCCCATGCAGCTGCCCGAGGCGGTGCGCAGCGCCTTCGGCCTGCACGCACCCCGATGCCACCAGGGCCTGCTGATCAGCGGCGACCGTTTTGTGTCGACCACGGCGGAGAGCGAAGCCCTGCGCCGCGAACTGCCCGACGCGCTGGCGGTGGAGATGGAAGGCGCGGCCTTTGCGCAGGTGTGCCACGACTACCGCGTGCCGCTGGCGGTGGTGCGCACCATCTCCGACCGCGCCGACGACGCGGCGCACGTGGATTTTCCGCGCTTCCTGCGCGAGGTGGCCAGCCGCTACAGCGGTGCCATCGTTGAAGCCTTGCTGAACGACTGATCGCCGCGGGTCGTCAGACCCAGCGCAGCAGCAGCCCCGCCACCAGCGGCAGCGCCACCGCGCTGAACAGCGCCGACAGGCCCATGGCCAGGCCGGCGAACGCGCCCATCTCTTCGCTCACCTGAAACGCCCGCGCGGTGCCGATGCCGTGCGCGGCGGTGCCCAGCGCGAAGCCGCGCACCACCGGGTCTTTGATGCGCAAGGCGTCGAACAAAAACCGCGCGCTGGCCGCGCCGATGATGCCGGTCGCGGCCACCAGCACGGCTGTGAGCGAGGGGATGCCACCGATCTTCTCGGCAATGCCCATGGCCACGGGGCTGGTGACCGACTTGGGCGCCAGCGACGCCAGCGTGGCCTTGGACGCGCCCAGTGCCCAGCCCACGCCGATGGCCGTGACGGTGGCCGCCAGCGTGCCCACCACCAGTGCGCCCACGATTGGCAGCCACAGGCGCTTGAGCCGCGGGAGCTGTTCGAACAGCGGGACGGACAGGGCCACCGTGGCCGGCCCGAGCAGGAAGTGCACGAACTGCGCGCCTTCGAAGTAGGTGGCGTAGGGCGTAGCGGTGGCCCAGAGCAGCGTGGCCAGCACCGCGATGGCAATCGCCACCGGGTTGGCCAGCGGGTTGAAGCCGCTGCGCTGGTAGAGCAAAAAGGCGCCGTGGTAGACCAGCAGCGTGAGCGTGAGCCCCAGCAGCGGCGTGGCCGAGAGGTAGACCCAGATGTCGGCCAGCGCGCCGGGCAGGGGCAGCGCGGGGGTCACCGTTGGGTCCGCTTCATCAACCACGCCATGGTGAGCGCCGCGCTCGCCAGCCCCACCAGCGTGCTCACCACCAACGCCACGCCGATCGCCAGCGCCTCGTTGCCCAGGCGCTGCAGGTGCAGCATCACGCCCACGCCGGCCGGCACGAACAACAACGAGAGGTGCTGCAGCAGGGTCTGCGCGGTGGGCTTGATGGCGCCCAGCACCGAAGGCCGCAACACCAGCGTGAGCAGCAGCAGGGCCAGGCCCACCACCGGGCCGGGCATGGGCGCACCCGTGGCGAGCACCAGCGCTTCGCCCAGCAGTTGAAAAACGAGCAGGGTGGCGAGCGCTGGGATCACGGGGGTCGGTGGCTCAGGTGGACAGCGCGTCGTCCAGCACTTCCACCCAGTGGCGAACCGGCGTGGCGGTGCCGCTCTGCAGGTGCGTGATGCAGCCGATGTTGGCGCTGGTGATCACGCTCGGCTGCAGTTCACCCAGGTGGCCGAGCTTGCGGTCGCGCAGCTCGTAGGCGATCTCGGGGTTGAGCACCGAATACGTGCCGGCGGAGCCGCAACACAGATGCGCCTCGTTTTTCGCCACCTGCACGGTGAAGCCGAGCGCGGCGAGGTGATGTTCCACGCCGCCCTTGAGCTTCTGGCCGTGTTGCAGGGTGCACGGCGGGTGGAAGGCGATCACGCGCGCTGCATCAGGCGCATGTTTGAGCAAAGGTCGCAGCGCGGGCACGAGCGCAGGCAACAGCTCGCTCAGGTCCTTTGTGAGTTCGCTGATGCGCGCAGCCTTGGCCGCGTAGGCCGGGTCGTCGCGCAAGATGTGGCCGTATTCCTTGACCGTGACACCGCAGCCCGAGGCGTTCATCACGATCGCTTCGACCGCATCCGGGCCGTCGACCAGCGGCCACCACGCGTCGATGTTGGCGCGCATCTGCGCCATGCCACCGCTCTGGTCGTTGAGGTGGAACTTCACCGCACCGCAGCAGCCCGCGGCCGGCGCCAGCACACCCTGGATGCCGGCGGCGTCCAGCACCCGCGCGGTGGCGCTGTGGATGCTGGGCATCATGGCCGGCTGCACACAGCCCGCCAGCAGCAGCACACGGCGCGCATGGGTGCGTGTGGGCAAGCGGCCGGCGGCGCGGGGAGCCGGCACCTTGTTCTGCAACGAGGCTGGCAGCAGCGGGCGCACCAGCTGGCCCAGCTTCATGGCCGGGCCGAACAACGGGGACGGCAGGCCCTCCTTGAGCAGCCAGCGCACGGATTTCTCAGTGGCCGGGCGCGGTACTTTTTCGTCCACCAACTGGCGGCCGATGTCGATCAGGTGGCCGTAGTCCACGCCACTCGGGCAGGTGGTTTCGCAGTTGCGGCAGGTGAGGCACCGGTCCAGGTGCATCTGCGTCTTGCGCGTGGGTTCGGCGCCTTCGAGCACCTGCTTGATCAGGTAGATGCGTCCGCGCGGGCCGTCGAGTTCGTCGCCGAGCAGCTGGTAGGTGGGGCAGGTGGCGGTGCAGAAACCGCAGTGCACGCACTTGCGCAGGATGGCTTCGGCCGCGCGGCCGTCGGCACGCGCCTGGT
>JBKBWW010000042.1:0-27140 GCA_046314475.1 Hydrogenophaga sp. | reverse complement strand
TCCTGGCCTTCTTCCACGGGTTCAAGAAGCACCTGCATACGGTCGAGCGCGTCATGGGCGTGCTGCTGGTGATTACCGGCGTGCTGTTCCTCACCTTGCTGATCGGCTCACCCGTGCTCAGCCTGGTGGGCGCGATCGGAGCGGCGCTCACGCTGGGCCTGCGCGGTGGCGGGGTTCTGATGTCGCTGCTCACGCTGCCGCTGGTGATTCCGGTGCTGATCTTCGGCGCGGGCGCGGTCGAGGCGCACACCGCCGGGCTGGGGGTGGGCGGCCATTTTTCGCTGCTCGGTGCCTTGCTGCTGCTGAGCCTGTTTGCCGCGCCGCTGGTGACCAGCGCCGCCTTGCGCATCTCGATGGAGTGACCCCATGAGTTCAATCAACTGGTTTCACTACGCCGCACCCCAGCGCTTCTACCCGCTGGCCGGCCAGCTGGTGCCGTGGTTCGGCGCGCTGGCCGTGGTGCTCACCGCCGTGGGCCTCTACCTCGGCCTGTGGGTGGCCCCCACCGACGCGCAGCAGGGCGAGGCGTACCGCATCATCTTCGTGCACGTGCCCACGGCCTGGATGTCGATGGTGGTCTACCTCGCCATGGCCACCTGGGCCGCCATCGGCCTGGTGTTCAACTCGCGCCTCTCGTCCATGATGGCCACGGCGCTGGCGCCCACCGGCGCGCTCATGACCTTTCTCGCGCTGTGGACCGGCGCGCTCTGGGGCAAACCCACCTGGGGCACCTGGTGGGTGTGGGACGCGCGGCTCACCTCCGAGCTGGTGCTGCTCTTTCTCTACATCGGCTTCATGGCGCTGCACAGCGCCATCGACGACACGCGCCGCGCCGACCGCGCCGCCGGCCTGCTGGCCATCGTGGGCGTGGTCAACCTGCCCATCATTTATTTTTCGGTGCAGTGGTGGAACACGCTGCACCAGGGCGCGTCGGTCAGCATCACCAAGGCCCCGAGCATGGCCACGCCGATGCTCATGGGCATGCTGGTGATGGCACTGGCCTGCTGGATGTACTGCATCGCGGTGGCGCTGGCCCGCGTGCGTTTGATCATGCTGGAGCGCGAACGCCACGCGCCCTGGGCGCGGCAGGCACTGGAGGGCATGGCATGAACAGCCTGGGTGAACTGCTGGCCATGGGCGGCTATGGCCTGTATGTGTGGGGGTCGCTGGGCATGTGCGCGGCGGTGGTGGTGGCCGAGCTCATGGTGATCCGCTTGCGCCGCCGCCTGCTCGTGCAAGAGGTGGGTGACGAGCGCGCCACCGAGGAGCATGTCGCATGAAGCCACGCAACCGCCGACTCGTGGCGCTGGCTGTGGGCCTGGCCACACTGGCTGCGGCCACCGCGCTGGTGCTCAACGCCTTCAACAGCAACCTGGTGTTTTTCTTCAGCCCCACGCAGGTGATGGCCAACGAAGCACCGCGCGAACGCGCGTTTCGCGTGGGTGGCCTGGTGGAGCAGGGCAGCGTGGTGCGTGAACCCCAGGGCCTGACCATCCGCTTCATGGTGACTGACACGGCCAAGAGCATCCCGGTGACCTACACCGGCCTGCTGCCCGACCTGTTCCAGGAAGGCAAGGGCGTGGTGGCGCAGGGCAAGCTGGGCGCCGACGGTGTGTTTCGCGCCGAGCAGGTGCTGGCCAAACACGACGAGAACTACATGGCACCCGAAGCGGCCGAAGCCCTGAACAAAGCGCGCGATGCGAAAGCCCTGCCCGGGCAGACCTCGCTGGTGTTGCCCGAAGGAGCGAAACCATGATCCCCGAACTCGGTCATTTTGCCGCCGTGCTGGCGCTGGTCATGGCGCTGGTGCAGAGCGTGTTTCCGCTGGTGGGCGCGCACCAGGGCCGCCGGCACTGGATGGCGCTGGCCCGGCCCGCCGCGTTTGCGCAGTTCGTGCTGCTGCTGGTGTCGTTCGGCTGCCTCATGCACGCCTTCGTCACCAGCGACTTCTCCGTGCTGCTGGCCGCCGAAAACTCGCACACCAGCTCGCCGCTGATCTACCGCATCACCGCGGTGTGGGGCAACCACGAAGGCTCGATTTTGCTGTGGAGCCTGATCCTCGCAGGGTGGACGCTGGCTGTGGCCGTGTTTTCGAATCAGCTCGACGAGCCCATGCGCGCCCGCGTGCTCGGTGTGATGGGCCTGATCAGCGTGGGCTTCCTGCTGTTCACCCTGCTCACCTCGAACCCGTTCGAGCGCTTGTACCCGGTGCCGCTGGACGGGCGCGACCTCAACCCCCTGCTGCAAGACCTGGGCATGGCGATCCACCCGCCCATGCTCTACATGGGCTACGTGGGATTCGTGGTGGCCTTCGCGTTTGCGGTGTCGGCCCTGCTGGCGGGCCGGGTGGACGCGGCCTGGGCGCACTGGTCGCGCCCGTGGACCACCATGGCCTGGTGCTTCCTCACCGTGGGCATTGCGCTGGGCAGTTTCTGGGCCTACTACGAGCTGGGCTGGGGTGGCTGGTGGTTCTGGGACCCGGTGGAGAACGCGTCTTTCATGCCGTGGCTGGTGGGCACGGCGCTGATCCATTCACTCTCGGTCACCGAGAAACGCGGCGGCTTCAAGCTGTGGACGGCGCTGCTGGCGATCCTGGCGTTTTCGCTCTCGCTGTTGGGCACCTTCATCGTGCGCTCGGGCGTGCTCAGCTCGGTGCACGCGTTTGCCACCGACCCGGCGCGCGGTCTGTTCATTCTGGTGTTTTTCACCATCGTGGTGGGCGGCTCGCTCACGCTGTTTGCCTGGCGCGGCCCCAAGGTGGGTGGTGGCGGCCAGTTTGAAATGCTCTCGCGCGAAAGCCTGCTGCTGGCCAACAACGTGCTGCTGGTGGTGGCCGCAGCCGCGGTGCTGTTGGGCACGCTCTACCCGCTGCTGATCGACGCGCTCGGCATGGGCAAGCTGTCGGTGGGCCCACCGTATTTCAACGCGGTGTTTGTGCCGCTCATTGCACCGGCCTTGTTCCTCATGGGCGTGGGGCCGCTGGCGCGCTGGCGGCAGGCCTCGCTGGGCGATCTGGCGCACCAGCTGCGCTGGGCCGCCGGCGTGAGCGTGGCCAGTGCGGTGATCGCGCCGCTGGTGCTGCAGCGCTGGACACCGCTCACCGGCCTGGGCCTGCTGCTCGCGGTGTGGGTCGCGAGCACAGCGGTGCTCAACCTGGTGCAGCGCCTGCGCGCGCACCCCGCCTCTGCATGGGTCGCGTTCCGCGCCCAGCCGGGCAGTTACTTCGGCATGCTGCTGGCGCACTTCGGCGTGGCGGTGTTCATCGCCGGGGTCACGGTGGTGAGCAGTTTCCAGACCGAAAACGACGTGCGCATGGAGGTGGGCCAGACCGCCGAGGTGGGTGGTCACAGCGTTCGGCTCGACGAGATGAACCTGGTGCAAGGGCCCAACTACACCTCGGCCCGCGCCACGCTCACCGTGAGCCAGGAGGGCCGGCAGATCGCCGTGTTGCATCCCGAGCGCCGCATCTACACCGTGAGCCGCACGGCGATGACCGAAGTGGCCATCGACCGCGGCGTGATGCGCGACGTGTATGTGGCGCTGGGCGAGCCGGTGAGCGAAACCGCCTGGAGCGTGCGCCTGCACCACAAGCCCATGGTCAACTGGATCTGGGGTGGTTGTTTGCTCATGGCGCTGGGGGGACTCATGGCCGTGATGGACCGTCGCTACCGCGTGCGCAAGGCGGCGGCCGTGGCACCGAGCGCGCCGCTCGTTGGCAGCGCGGGCGCAGCGCGCCCGGTGATGACGGCGCGGAGCGCACGCCCATGAAGCGCTATTTGTGGCCGCTGGCCATCTTTGTGGTGGTGCTGGGTTTTCTGGGCATGGGCCTGCAGCTCAACCCGCGCGACGTGCCGTCGCCCCTGATCAACAAGCCGGTGCCGTCTTTCCGTCTGCCCACGCTCGCCGCGCCCGACACGGTGGTCGCCCCCGACGACCTGCGCGGCCAGGTGTGGCTGCTCAATGTGTGGGCCTCGTGGTGCGTGGCCTGCCAGCAAGAACACCCGGTTCTCATGGACCTGGCCAAAACCAGTGCCGTGCCCCTGATCGGTCTGAACTACAAGGACCAGCGCCACCTCGCGCTCAGCTGGCTCGGCAAACACGGCAACCCCTACAAGACCACGCTGTTCGACACGGACGGCCGCGTCGGCCTGGACTTCGGCGTGTACGGCGTTCCCGAGACCTATGTGATCGACAAACAAGGCGTGATCCGCCTGAAGTTCACCGGGCCGGTCACGCCCGAGGCGGTGCGCGAGAAGCTGCTGCCGCTGATGAACCAACTCGGTGCCTGAGCCCATGCGTGTTGTGCTGATGACCATGATGTTGTGCTGGACCCTGGGGCCGTGCGGCGTGGCCGCGCAGGTGCCTGCCGATTCGAAGGCCGCGCCCTTGTCGGCCGACCCGGCGCTGGAAGCGCGCGTGCTCAAGATCGCCGAAGAGCTGCGCTGCCTGGTGTGCCAGAACGAAACCATCGCCGCCTCGCAGGCCGACCTGGCCAAAGACCTGCGCCAGCAGATCCGCGAGCAGCTCACGCAGGGCCGCACGCAGCCGCAGATCCTGGAGTTCATGGCGCAGCGCTACGGCGACTTCGTCCTCTACCGCCCGCCGCTGCAACTCAGCACGGTGCTGCTGTGGGTCGGCCCGTTCGTGTTGTTGCTCGTGGCCGCCGGGGTGCTGTTGATGAACATTCGCCGTCGCGATCCGCAGGCCGAGGCCGCACCGTTGAGCCCGGCGGAATTGCAACGCGCGCAGCGCCTGCTTGACGATGCCGGAGGCGCGCCATGACCGTGTTTGTTGTCCTCGCGCTGGCGCTGGTGGTCCTGGCTTTGTGGCCCTTGTTGTCGGTGCTGTGGCGAACGCGTGCGGGCGCCGTGCCCACGATGCCGCAGCAGACCAACCTGGCGCTGCTGCGCGAGCAGCGCGCCCAGCTCGATGCGGAGTTCGCTGAAGGCAAGATCACGCCCGCGGAGTTCGAACAGGCGCGCGAAGAGCTGGCGCGGCGCGTGATCGAGGAGTCGGCACCGCTGGACCAGCGCGTGCGCGCCACCCACCGCCATGCCACTGCCACCACCTTGCTGCTGGCCGTGCCCGCGCTGGCCATCGGTCTGTACGCCTGGCTCGGCGACTGGGATGCCGTGCGATTCGAGGCCGAACAGGCGCAGCAGGGGGCGAGCGTGTCCGACGCGGACATCGACACCATGGTCCGCCAGATGACCCAGCAACTCGAGAGCCGCCCACCCGGCCAGAAGGCCGACGCCTCGGCCTGGGAGATGCTTGCTCGCGCACACGCCAGCCGCCAACGTTTCGCCGACGCCGACAAGGCCTACCAGCGCGCGCTCGAACTCACCCCCGACAACGCCAACCTGCTCGCCGACCGGGCCGATCTGCTGTCGCTGCTGCAGGGCCAGAGCGCCGACGGTGAACCCATGCGCCTGGTCAACCGGGCCCTGGAAATCGATCCCGGTCACCCCAAGGCGCTGGCGCTGGCTGGTAGCTCGGCCTATGGCCGCAAGGACTTTGTGGCAGCACAAGCGTTCTGGGAGCGCGCCCGCGAGCGGGCCGCGCCGGGCAGTCCGTTTGCCCAGGGGCTGGAGAGCAGCCTGGAAGCTGCGCGCGCGGGCATCGCGTCGCAGCCCGGCGGTGCCGCGCGCCTGGCCGCAGCGCCATCCGACCCGACGCCGGCCGTCACCAACCACCCCGGCGTGCGCGGGCAGATCACCATCGCGCCCGAGTTGCAAGCGAAGCTGGCGCCGGGCGACACCTTGTTCGTGTTTGCGCGACCAGTGCAAGGCCCGCGCATGCCGCTGGCCGTGATGCGCGTGGCGGCCACCGCCGGACCCTTGCCGTTTTCGCTTGACGACAGCCAGGCCATGGCGCCCGAGCTGCGCATTTCCATGCACGAACAGGTGGTGGTGGAAGCGCGCATCAGCCGCACCGGGCAGGCCATGCCCCAAAGCGGCGATCTGCAAGGCAGCAGCGGCCCGGTGGCCAGCAACAGCGCGCAGCTGCAGATCAAGATCGACAGCGTCGTGCCCTGAAACGGCGCAGGTCAGGCCCGCGCGTCGAAGCGCTCAAAGATGAGCCGCGCGACGGTGTCGGGTTGCTCCTCGTGGGCGAGGTGCCCCAGGCCATCGAGTTGAAGGTACTGCGCTTTCAGCGCGGGTGAGAGCCGGGCCATGGCGCGTGTGGCCTGTTCGGGAGGCACGGTGCGGTCGCGTTCGCCCACCACCAGGTCCAGCGGCACGGCCAGGCGGGGCAGGTCGCGCCAGAGCGATTCGAGATCCCAGTTGGCCATCATGCCCAGCGCGCCCGCCGCGTGTTCGGGGCTGCTGACCAGCTGGCGGTAGAGCGCCGTGCCGTTCGCGTCCAGCGTGGAGCCGGTGCTCTGCAGCAGGCGCTGCAGCACAGCGGGCTCGTTGGCGTGCCAGGCGAACAGGCGAGGCACGAACGGCGCCGAAGCCATGAGCTTGGCCACGGGCGAAAACAGGCGGCCCGCCAGTCCCCCCAGCGGCATCAGCGCGGCGTTGAGGCCCAGTACCGAGCGCGGTGTGGCCAGGTCGTCCAGGCACATGCGCACCGCCACGGCCGCACCGGCCGAATGACCCACCAGCATCGTGGGGCTGATGGCGAGTGTCTGCAGCAAACCGTGCACCGCACGTGCCATGCCGGGCAACGAGAGCTGCGGTGAACCCACGCCACCCGGAGGCATGCCGGTGAAGGCGTGGCCGGGGAGGTCCATGGCCACCACCTCGAAGCGCCGGGCGAGCAGCGGCGCGAGGTCGCGCCACGAGTGGGTGGAGGCGCCGGTGCCGTGCAGCAGCGCCAGACGCGGCGCGCCTTCGGGGCCGGCAAAGCGCTGCACATGCCACTGCAGGCCGGACGCCCACACGAAGCTGCTCAGCGCGTGGTGCGGCCAGCGGGGGCCGTCGCGTTGCCAGTCGAGGGCTTGACCCATGTCGAGTGGGTCAGCGTGCGCCGGGCACACTCGCCAGCCGCACGGCCTGCGACAGGCCGGCCGCGCCCGCGTGGGGCAGCGGCACACAGGTGGCGCCCATGCGCTCGGCCATCTGGCGCGAGGCATCGCCCGGTTGGGACGAGGTGTCAATGAGCAGGGCGGCAAAGCAGGCGAGGCGAAACGCATCAGCGGCGGCCAGCGCGTCTTCGGTGGCTTTGGCGCGACCGTGGCCGCCGTCGCGCGCCACGTTGGCGCGGCCGTCGGTGAGCATCACCACCACCGGCGTTTCGCCCTGGCGCCCGATCTGCTGCGCGAGTTCGCGTGCTGCTTCAATGCCGGCAGCCAGCGGCGTGCCGCCACCGCCGGGCAGTGCGGCCAGGCTGCGTTTGGCGCGCGCCAGTGAGCGCGTGGGCGGCAGCAACAGTTCGCAGCCCTCGCCGCGAAACGCCAGCACCGCGACCTTGTCGCGCCGCACGTAACACTCGGCCAGCAACAGCTCCACCGCGCCTTTGGCTTCGGCCAGGCGGTGCAGCGCGGCCGAGCCCGAGGCGTCCACCACGAACAGCGTGGTGGTGGGGCGGCGCTGGCGAAACCGCACCACGTGAAAGTCTTCGCGCCGCACCTGGATGCGCTTGGGGCCATCCGCTTTTTGTTGCCGCAATCGCTGCCAGGGCGCGGCGGCGCGCAGCGTCTCCAGAATGTGCAGCCTGGCGCCCGAGCGGGGTTCGGCGCGCCGCGTGCCCACCGGGCGTCCGCGGTTCTGGTTTTTCATGAGCTCGCCCGAGCGGCCCGCAGCCGCGGCGCGCGCCTGACGGGCCTGGCCCATTTGCAGGGCGGCCAGCAGGCCCGGCGGAATGGCGGCGCGCACGGCTTCAACCATGCGGTCGTCCAGTGCGCCGGGGGCTTCTTCTTCCTCGGCGTTGCTGGTTTCGTCCTGCGGCGCTTCGGGCGGAGGTGTGTCCGGGGAGTCGTCTTCGTCGGGGTTGGGCTCTTGCGCCTCGGCTGGTGGCGGGGGCGTGTCGTCGGCTTCTTCCGCAGGCGGTGCGGGCATGCGCGTGGCGCGCGGCGCGAGCACCAGCCGCGCGGCGAGTGAGGCGTGCACCTCTTCGGCCTCGTCCATGCCCGACAAGGCCGCGGCGGCGCGCGCCACGCGCACCGCCAGCAGCGGCGCGCGCATGGAGTTCACGCCCCACACCAGCGAGGCCGCACACAGCGCCTGCACCACGCTCTCAGGCACGACCACCTGCGCCAGCCGCGCGCGCGCCTCGGCGATTTCGGCGCGTGTCCAGTCCACCGGGGCATCGCCGTCGGACTCGGCGGCCTGCAGCGGGAGGTGAAAGGCCACGCGGTCGAGCAGTGTGGCGGGCATCTGTTCCTCGTCACCATCGCCTTCGTCCAGCGCCACCAGCGCCACGCGGGCAGGTCTGCGTTGGGTGAGGCCGTCGCGCTCCAGCGCCACCACCTGGGTGTCGAGCACGGCCGAAAGTTGGGACGCGACGCCCGCGCCCACGCGTTCGGCCATGGCCAGCAGCAACACACCGCCGTCGCAGCGCGCGAGCAAACCAAGTTGGGCCACCGGGCGCCCGGCGTGCAGGGTGGCGGCGAGATCGAGCCCGCCGAGCAGCGCCGAATCGGTGGCGTGCAGGGGCACGCGGTGCATCGGCGTCTCCGCCGGCAGACATTGGCGCAACAGCGCGAGCCAGGCGTCGCGCAAGGGGCCGGCCGGTGCGCGCAATGCCACCCCGCCCAGGCCAGCCGGGTCCACCGCCAGCAGGGCGGCGACCAGGGCCGCATCGGCGTTGGGGGAGGGCGGCGCGAAGTCGTCGAGCATCGGTCGAAGCCCGAGAGCGGCGCTCAAGCGCCCATCAGTTCGGCGACGGCGCGGTCAACCCGCGCGGTAGAGCCCGCGTTGTCCAGCGGGTTGCGGCGCAGGCGGTGGCGCAGCGCGGGGCCGGCCACGCGTTTGAAGTGCGCGTCGGTCACGGCGGGGTCGCCCTGCAGCGCGGCCATGGCGCGCGCGGCACGGATGAGCGTGAGGTCGCCGCGCAGGCCGTCGGTGCCCAGGGCCATGCACAGCGCGGCAGCGCGCTGGCGCGCGGCGTCGGTGATCTCCACCCCATGCAGGCGCTTGCGCGCGGCCACTATTCTGCGGCGGATGCGTTCGTCTTCCTTCTGCCAGCGCTCGATGAAAGCCTCGCGGTCCTGTTCAAACGCATCGCGCCGGCGCACCACTTCCACGCGCTCCTGCAGCAGCTCGGGCGTCTTCACTTCCACCGACAGGCCGAAGCGGTCCAGCAGCTGCGGGCGCAATTCACCTTCTTCGGGATTGCCGCTGCCCACCAGCACAAACCGCGCGGGGTGGCGCACCGACAGGCCTTCGCGCTCGACCACGTTCTCGCCCGAGGCGGCCACGTCGATCAGCAGGTCGACCAGGTGGTCTTCGAGCAGGTTGACTTCGTCGATGTAGAGAAAGCCGCGGTTGGCTTGCGCGAGCAGGCCGGGCTCAAACGCCTTCACACCCTGCGAGAGCGCGCGCTCCAGGTCGAGCGCGCCGACCACGCGGTCTTCGGTGGCGCCCAGCGGCAGGTCGACCACGGGGACGGGAATGAGGTGGGTTTTGGGGGGCGGCTGGTCAGGGCCGCGCAGGGTGGCGCAATCGGCGCAGCGGCTGGCGGGGTCGGCTGGATCGCAGCTGTAGCGGCACCCGTTCACCGCCCGCATTTTCGGTAGCAGGGCGGCCAGCGCCCGCACCGCGGTGGACTTGCCGGTGCCCCGGTCACCGAGGACCAGAACACCTCCGATGGTGGGATCGATGGCGGCGATCAGGATCGCCGTTTTCATCTCGTCTTGACCAACTATCGCGGAGAAAGGGAATGCCTGTGCCATGGAAAATCAGTATGGCACAGGGTCTGCGCTCACCACCCCAGAGCTTGTACGGAGAGCGCGGCGTTCAGTGGCTTTTCGGCGACTGTGTTGCCTGCCGTGTCGCCTGTGCGCTTTGAGGCTTGCGCGTCCTCACATCCAGAGTGCGCGCCATGCCAGGCGCGGCAGGTCGGCGCGCTGCAGCGTCACACGGGTCTGCCAACTTCGGTGGCCGTCTTCTTCGATGGCGTCCAGGATGCGCAAACCGCCCTGAACGACCAGGCGCAACTCCCAGCCGGCACGGCCCGGCACCCGCCGTGCCAGCGGGGCGCCGAGCTGCATGAGGCCGCGCGCGTAGGCGCAGAGCTCGGCGATCACGGCTTGTCGATCGGATGTGACCTCCAGCGTGGTCTGTTCAAAGTCGGCCACCTGCAGTCCATGGCGTTGCAAGGTATCGGTCGGCAGATAACAACGCCCGTTGGGCAGGTCTCGGCTGATGTCCTGCCAGAAGTTGATGAGCTGCAAGGCACTGCAGACCTGGTCGCTCTGTTGCAGCGAGCGGGCGTCTTGCACCCCGTACAGGTGCAGCAGCAGGCGTCCCACCGGGTTGGCCGAGAGACGGCAGTAGCCCAGCAGTTCCTCGGTGCTCTCGTAGCGGTGCTGCTGTTCGGTGTAACGCACATCCTGCTCGAAGGCGCTCAGCAGGTCGTGCAGCAACGGGCCCGGGAGGTCGTGGCGGACGATGGCCACGCCCAGCGGGCCGAACACCGCTGGCCAGCGTTCGGTGGCGGGCAGCGCTGCGCCGCCCGCGGCCTTCTCGATGCACCGCTGCAGCTCGTGGCGGAAGGCCGCCAGATCGGCCAGCCGAGTGGTTGCCTTGGCCTGTCCTTCGTCGGCAATGTCATCGGCCGTGCGCGCAAAGCGGTAGATGGCCGCGACCGCGGGGCGCAGCCTGGGCGGACACAACCAGGAAGCCACGGGAAAGTTTTCGTAATGCCCGACGCCAGGCCCCAAGGCACCGAGCGCGCCAGGGGCCGCCGACGGCAAAGCTTCAACCCGGCCGGCGGGCTGCTCGTCTGGCGGGGGCAGAGGGCCCGGCGTGGTTTGCGTCATGAAAGTGGCGGCGATTTTTGTCGGTTACTTCAATTACTAACCGGTCAGTCAGTAATATACGGCCATTGTCGGCGCGTGATCTTGCCGCGCTCCATCCATTTTCACAACGTCCTGCCCGCCATGAAAACGCCGCACCTTGTCCTGATCATGACCGCTGCCCTGGCCCTGGCAGCCTGTTCGCCCGCGCCGGCGCCCACCGCGCCGATCCGTTCGGTCAAGTTGATGACGGTGGGGATCAGCGATGTGGGTGCCCGGACCGAGTACTCGGGTGAGGTGCGCGCGCGCACCGAGTCCCGGCTGGGCTTTCGGGTGGGGGGCAAGCTGGTGCAACGTCCGGCCCAGGTGGGGCAACGCGTGAACGCGGGTGCCTTGCTGGCGCAGCTGGATGCGCAAGACCTGGCGCTGTCCAGTCAGGCGGCCCAGGCGCAGGTGAGCGCGGCGCAGACGCAGCGCGATCTGGCCGCTGCCGACCTCAAGCGCTATCAGGACCTGCTGTCCCAGGGTTTTGTGAGCGGCGCCGAGATCGAACGCCGCCAGGCGACCCTGCAGTCGGCCGAGGCCACGCTGCGCCAGGCACGCGCGCAGGGCGCGGTACAGGGCAATCAGGCGGGTTATGCGCGCCTGCTGGCCGATGGCGCCGGTGTGGTGCTGGCGGTCGACGCCGAGGTGGGTCAGGTGGTGGCCGCGGGCACGCCCGTGGTCCGTGTGGCGCTGGACGGCCCGCGCGACGTGGTGTTTGCCGTGCCCGAGGACCGGATGGCCATGTTGCGCACGGGCCAGGTGGCGCAAGTGCGCTTGTGGACGGGTGGGCCCGCTGGCGCCGCCACGCCGCTGGACGCGGTGGTGCGCGAGGTCGCGGCCAGCGCCGATCCGGTCACGCGCACCTACCAGGTGAAGCTGGCCTTGCCCGAGGGCGCGGCCGCGCCGTTGGGCGCCACGGCTTACGTGACGATGGCGGCCCGCACCGGCACCCCGCAGGCCGCGATCAAGTTGCCGACCGCTGCGTTGATGCGCTCCGAGTCCGGCGACCGCAAGGGGAGCGCGGTCTGGGTGTTCGACGCCGCCAGCGGCACGGTGCAGCCACGCGAGGTGGTGGTGGCCGGTGCCGATGGCAACGAGTTCGTCATTGCTTCGGGTTTGAAGCCGGGTGACGAGGTGGTGGCCGCGGGCGTGCATGTGCTGTCGCCCGGGCAGAAGGTGACGCGTTTTGTTGGCGCGGCCACGAAGTGAGGACCGCATGAGCTCGTCCGACTACTCATCCGCCGACCAGACCGCGACCTGGGTCTCCCGCTTCAATCTCTCGCAGTGGGCACTGGACCACCAGGCCTTCACGCGCTACCTGATGATCGTGCTCATGGTGCTGGGCGTGGCGGCCTACTTCCAGCTCGGTCAGGACGAAGACCCCCCCTTCACCTTTCGTGCCATGGTGGTGCGGGCCTACTGGCCCGGCGCCACCGCCGAGCAGGTGGCCGAGCAGGTGGCCGACCGCATCGAGAAGACGCTGCAAGAGGTGCCCTACGCGGACAAGATCCGCAGCTATTCGAAGCCCGGCGAGACGCTGGTGATCTTCCAGCTCAAGGACTCGTCTCCGCCCAAGGAGGTGCCGCAGATCTGGTACACGGCGCGCAAGAAGATTGGCGACATGCAGGCCACGCTGCCACAAGGTGTGGTGGGGCCGTTTTACAACGACGAGTTCGGCGACGTGTTCGGCGTGATCTACGCGCTGCAGGGTGACGGCTTCTCGTACGCCGACAAGAAGCAGGTGGCCGACAGCGTGCGCCAGCAACTGCTGCGCGTGCCCGACGTGAGCAAGGTGGAGCTTTTCGGCGTGCAGGATGAAAAGCTGTTTGTCGAGATCTCGCAGAAGCGCCTGGCGGTGCTGGGGCTGAACCTGCAGCAGGTGCTGGACGCGCTGGGGCAGCAGAACGCGGTGGTGTCGGCCGGGGCGGTGCAGTCACCGCAGGACGTGTTGCAGGTGCGCGTGGAAGGTGCCTTCCAGTCGGTGGATCAGTTGGGCGCCATGCCGATCCGAGCGGCCAATGGCACGCAGATCCGCCTGGGGGACCTGGCCGATATCCGGCTGGGCTATGTGGATCCACCACAGGTGCTGGTGCGCCACAACGGCAAGGACAGCATCGGTCTGGGCATTTCCATGGCCAAGGGCGGCGACATCATTGCGCTGGGCAAGGCGCTCAAGACCACGGTGGCCGGTATCGAGGCCACGCTGCCCGCCGGCATGGTGCTGGCTCAGGTGCAGGACCAGCCCAGCGCCGTGACGAACTCGGTCAACGAATTTGTGAAGGTGCTGGTCGAGGCCGTGGTGATCGTGCTGGCGGTGAGCTTTCTGGCACTCGGCCTGCACAAGCGCCCCGGCAGCAAGGGCTTGCGCGGCTACACACTGGACATCCGCCCTGGTCTGGTGGTCTTCATCACCATTCCGCTGGTGCTGGCCATGACCTTCCTGGCCATGAACTACTTCAAGATAGGCCTGCACAAGATCTCGCTGGGTTCGCTGATCATCGCGCTGGGCCTGCTGGTGGACGACGCGATCATTGCCGTGGAGATGATGGTGCGCAAGCTCGAAGAGGGCTACAGCATGGTGCGCGCGGCCACCTTCACCTGGGAGGCCACGGCCATGCCCATGCTCACCGGCACGCTGATCACGGCCGCCGGCTTTCTGCCCATTGGCCTGGCGAATTCCACCACCGGCGAATACACGTTCGCGATCTTCGCGGTCACCGTGATCGCGCTGCTGCTGTCGTGGATCGTGGCGGTGTTTTTTGTGCCTTACCTGGGCGTGCGCCTGCTCAAGGTGAAGCCGCACGTGGGTGAAGTTCACGAGGTGTTCGACGGCCCGTTCTACGTGCGTTTTCGCGCGGTGGTGGACTGGTGCGTGCAGCACCGCTGGATCACGATCGGTGCCACCGTGCTCACCTTCGCGCTGGGCATCGTCGGTATGGGCCAGGTGCAGCAGCAGTTCTTTCCGGACTCCAGCCGGCCTGAGATTCTGGTGGACGTGTGGCTGCCCGAGGGCAGCAGCATCAAGGCCATGGACGAGGTGACGAAGCGGCTGGAGGCTCGCATGACGGCCGAAGAGGGCGTTAAAAGCGTGAGCACCTGGGTGGGCTCGGGCGTGCCGCGTTTCTATTTGCCGCTGGACCAGATCTTTCCGCAGACCAACGTGTCGCAACTCATCGTGTTGCCGCAAGACCTGAAGACCCGCGAGCGCCTGCGCAAGGCACTGCCCGCGCTGCTGGCGACCGAATTTCCCGAGCTGCGCGGCCGCGTGAAGCTGCTGCCCAACGGCCCACCCGTGCCGTATCCGGTGCAGTTCCGCGTGGTCGGCACCGACCCGGCGCAACTGCGCACCTTGGCCGACGAGGTGAAGGTGGCCATGCGCGCCAACAGCAACATGCGCGGCGTCAACGACAACTGGAACGAATCGGTCAAGCGCTTGCGGCTGGAGGTGGACCAGGCCAAGGCGCGCGCGCTGGGTGTGTCCAGCCAGTCGATCGCGCAGGCCGCGCGCACCTTGCTCAGCGGCAGCACGGTGGGCCAGTACCGCGATGGCGACAAGCTGATCGACATCGTGCTGCGCCAGCCGCTGGACGAGCGCGACGCGATCAGCGATCTGGCCAACACCTACCTGCCCACCAGCAGCGGCCAGAGCATTCCGCTGTTGCAGATTGCCCGGCCGGTGCTGGACTGGGAGGCGGGCGTGCTGTGGCGAGAGAACCGCGACTACGCCATCACGGTGCAGGGCGACGTGGTGGAAGGCCTGCAAGGCGCCACCGTCACGGCCGAGCTTCAGCCGGTGCTGAAGAAGATCAGCGACAGCTGGGCCGCGCGCGGGCTGTCCGATTACCGCATCGAGGTGGCGGGTGCCGTGGCCGAGAGCAGCAAGGGGTCGTCCTCGATCGCGGTGGGCATTCCGCTCATGCTGTTCATCGTGTTCACGCTTCTCATGCTGCAGTTGCAGAGCTTCAGCCGTTCATTGCTGGTGTTCCTCACCGGGCCGCTGGGTCTGGCGGGCGTGGCAGCTGCGCTGCTGTTGCTCAACCGGCCTTTCGGCTTCGTGGCCTTGCTGGGTGTGATTGCACTCATGGGCATGATCCAGCGCAACTCGGTGATCCTGATCGACCAGATCGAGCAGGACCGCGCGCGCGGTGTGCCGGCCTGGGACGCGGTGGTGGAGTCGGCGGTGCGGCGGATGCGGCCCATTGTGTTGACGGCTGCTGCTGCGGTGCTGGCGATGATTCCCTTGTCGCGCAGTGTGTTCTGGGGGCCGATGGCGGTGGCGATCATGGGTGGGCTGGTGGTGGCCACCGTGCTGACTTTGTTGGCCTTGCCTGCGATGTACGCGGCGTGGTTTCGGGTCAAAAGGGAGCCTGAAGTGCCGTTGGCGTGAGCCCGGCAAGGGCGCGGATCCTCCGGAGGGAGAGCCCTCTTGGTCAACAATGCACCAACAATCCCTCAACCCGTCGAGTTCTGCCCATGCGAATTGCCCTCATCCATGCCCTGGCCCACTCGGTGGCGCCCATCAACGAAGAGCTGCAGCGGGCGTGGCCAGAGGCGGTGCGGATGAACCTGCTCGACGACAGCCTCTCTGCCGATCTGGCCCGCAGTGGCAAGGGCCTTGACCAGACCATGCACCAGCGCTTCGAGACCTTGTCGGCCTACGCCGAGGGCACCGGTGCGCAGGCCATTCTCTTCACCTGCTCGGCATTCGGCCCTTGCATCGAGGCAGCGGCGGCACGCAGGACCCACATGCCGGTTCTCAAACCCAACGAAGCCATGGTGGCCGACGCGGTGGCGCTGGGTGGGCGTGTGGGGTTGATCGCGTCGTTCGGCCCAACGCTCGAATCCATGCCGCCAGAATTTCCGCCAGGCACCGAGTTGGTCACACGGTTGGCGTCTGGTGCCATGGAGGCTCTCAACGAGGGCGACACGCAGACGCACGATGCGAAGGTGGTCGAGGCTGCGCGCTGGCTCGCCGACCAAGGATGCGACGTGATCGCGCTGGCACAGTTCAGCATGGCACGTGCGCAGATGGCAGTACACCGCGCCGTGGACTTGCCGGTGCTCACCACGCCAGGCAGCGCCGTGCGCATGCTGCGCCATCGGCTCGGCGCCTGAGCAGGCGAGTCGCCAACTGGGCAACGGCTACAATAGAAGGTTGCCGTGAAGAGGACAAGGCGGGACGCAGCACACCATCTGCGGCCTGCCGGAAACCCATCCAAGGCGCGCGGGTGGCGAAATTGGTAGACGCACCAGGTTTAGGTCCTGACGCCAGCAATGGTGTGGGGGTTCGAGTCCCCCCCCGCGCACCACCACAGACACATGCATTCCCCGGTTCGGCCAGGCAGGCTGGCTGAGCCGCAATTTTTGGGCACCACCCTTTTGGAGAGAACCATGACCGTGACCGTTGAAACCCTGGAAAAGCTCGAGCGCAAGATCACGCTGTCGCTGCCGGCCAATGTGATCCAGAACGAGGTGGCGAACCGCCTCAAGCGCATGGCGCGCGATGTGAAAATGGACGGCTTCCGTCCCGGCAAAGTGCCCATGAACGTGGTCGCCCAGCGCTACGGTTATTCGGTTCACTACGAAGTGATGAACGACAAGGTCGGCGAGGCTTTTGCGACCGCGGCCAAC
Organism: Hydrogenophaga sp.; assembly: GCA_046314475.1. Classification (GTDB taxonomy): domain Bacteria; phylum Pseudomonadota; class Gammaproteobacteria; order Burkholderiales; family Burkholderiaceae_C; genus Hydrogenophaga. Next base: position 10,561 of record JBKBWW010000042.1, on the reverse strand, counting down.
GAAGCGCAGCTGCGCGTGGCCGGTCAGCCCAAAATCACCGAAAAGGAAGGCGCGCCCGAGGGCGAGCTGACCTTTGACGCCGTGTTCGAGGTCTACCCCGAAGTCAAGATCGGTGACCTGACCACCGCCGCAGTGGACAAGGTGTCTGCTGAAGTGGACGCTGCCGCCATCGACCGCACGCTGGACATCCTGCGCAAGCAGCGCCGTACCTTCGCGCAGCGCGCACAAGACCAGGCCGCTCAAGACGGCGACCGCGCCACCATCGACTTCGCCGGCAAGATCGACGGCGAGCCGTTCGAAGGCGGCAAGGCCGAAGCCTTCCAGTTCATCGTGGGCGATGGCCAGATGCTCAAGGAATTCGAAGACGCCGTGCGCGGCATGAAGCAGGGCGAGAGCAAGACTTTCCCCCTGGCCTTCCCCGAGGACTACCACGGCAAAGACGTCGCCGGCAAAACCGCCGACTTCCTGGTCACGGTCAACAAGCTCGAAGCCGCCCACCTGCCTGAAGTCGACGAAGCCTTGGCCAAGTCGCTCGGCATCGCCGACGGCACGGTGGAAAGCCTGCGCGCCGACATCAAGAAAAATCTGGAGCGTGAAGTCAAGTTCCGCCTGCAGGCCCGCAACAAGCAGTCGGTGATGGACGCGCTGGTGGCCGTGTCCGAGCTGGACCTGCCGAAATCGGTGGTGCAGTCCGAGCTCGACCGCCTGGTGGAAGGCGCGCGCGCCGACCTCAAGCAGCGCGGTGTGAAGGACGCCGAAAAGGCGCCGATCCCCGAAGAGCTGTTCCGCCCGCAGGCCGAGCGCCGCGTGCGCCTGGGTCTGGTGGTGGCAGAGTTGGTGCGCTCCAACGAACTGCACGCCAAGCCCGAGCAGATCAAGGCCCACATTGAAGAGCTGGCGGCTTCTTACGAGAAGCCAGCCGACGTGGTGCGCTGGTACCAGGGCGACAACCGCCGCATGGCCGAAGTCGAAGCCATCGTGATCGAGAACAACGTGACCGAGTTCGTGTTGTCGAAGGCCCAGATCACCGAAAAGGCAGTCAGCTTCGACGAACTGATGGCTCAAAACTGACCAGCTCGCCGGGCAGAAAAGAACAGGGCGGAGCAATCCGCCCTTTTTTTCGCCGGTTTGAACCCCACGTGAACCCCACTGGTCGCTTGGGGTGACTCAAAGGCCATCGCCCTTGTGTGCATACGGCCACAGTGGGTTGGTTACAGTAGTGAACAGCAACGCATCAACACATGGAGAAACGCATGAGCGCAATGGACATTCAAGGCCTGGGCATGGTGCCCATGGTGATCGAAACCTCGGGTCGCGGCGAACGTGCTTACGACATCTATTCCCGCCTGCTCAAGGAGCGCGTGATTTTCTTGGTGGGTGAAGTCAACGACCACTCGGCCAACTTGGTGGTGGCGCAGTTGTTGTTCCTGGAAAGCGAAAATCCCGACAAGGACATTTCGTTCTACATCAACTCGCCCGGTGGTTCGGTGAGTGCCGGCATGGCGATCTTCGACACCATGAACTTCATCAAACCCGATGTGTCGACCCTGTGCTGCGGTTTTGCGGCCAGCATGGGCGCTTTCCTGCTGGCGGCTGGCACCAAAGGCAAGCGCTTCTCGCTGCCCAACTCCAAGATCATGATCCACCAGCCGTCGGGTGGCAGCCGTGGACAGGCCACCGAGATCGAGATCCAGGCCCGCGAGATCCTCAAGACCCGCGAGCAGCTCAACAAGATACTGGCCGAGCGCACCGGCCAGCCACTGGAGCGCATTGCGCGCGACACCGAGCGCGACTACTACATGTCCGCCGCGGAATCGGCCGAATACGGCCTGATCGACAAAGTCATCGAAAAGCGCCCAAGCGCAACCTGAGTCCAGCCGGGCGGCGAAAAGCGGGAGACGGTGCCCATAAAGGTGCTTTTCCCGGGTTTGGCGCCCGGAAGGCTTGATCTATCATTGTTCTTACTGATTCACCTGACGTCCCTCCATGGCCGACAAAAAAGCGACCTCCAGCGAAAAAGCGCTCTACTGCTCCTTCTGCGGTAAGAGCCAGCACGAGGTCAAGAAGCTCATCGCTGGCCCCTCGGTGTTCATTTGCGACGAGTGCATCGACCTGTGCAACGACATCATCCGTGACGAGTTGCCCGGTCTTGAATCGGTCAAGGCGTCTGGCGAAGATGTGCCCACGCCCTCCGACCTCAAGTCCAACCTCGACAACTACGTGATCGGCCAGCAGGGTGCCAAGCGCGCCCTGGCCGTGGCGGTCTACAACCACTACAAGCGCCTGCGCCACAAGCAGACGGCCCGCAAGGACGATGTGGAGCTGGCCAAGAGCAACATCCTGCTGATCGGCCCCACGGGTTCGGGCAAGACGCTGCTGGCCCAGACCATGGCGCGTATGCTCAACGTGCCGTTCGTCATGGCCGACGCCACCACGCTGACCGAAGCAGGTTACGTGGGTGAAGACGTCGAGAACATCGTGGCCAAGCTGCTGCAAAGCTGCAACTACGACGTTGAACGCGCCCAGCAGGGCATCGTCTACATCGACGAAATCGACAAGATCACCCGCAAGTCAGACAACCCGTCCATCACCCGCGACGTGTCGGGCGAAGGCGTGCAACAAGCCCTGCTCAAGCTCATCGAGGGCACCATGGCCTCGGTGCCGCCCCAAGGCGGTCGCAAGCACCCCAACCAGGACTTTCTGCAGGTCGACACGACCAACATCCTGTTCATCTGCGGCGGTGCGTTTGCCGGGCTGGAAAAGATCATCGAGAACCGCACCGAGGCCTCGGGTATCGGTTTCGGCGCCACTGTGAAGAGCAAGAAGCAGCGCAGCCTGACCGAGGCGTTCAAGGAAATCGAACCCGAAGACCTGATCAAGTTCGGTCTGATCCCCGAGCTGGTGGGGCGTGTGCCCGTGATCGCCGCGTTGTCCGAACTGAGCGAAGACGCGCTGGTCGAAATCCTCACCGAACCCAAGAACGCGGTGGTGAAGCAGTTCTCCCGCCTGCTGGCCATGGAAGGAGCCGAGCTGGAAGTGCGTCCCGCCGCGCTTAAGGCGATTGCCCGCAAGGCATTGGCCCGCAAGACCGGTGCGCGCGGATTGCGCTCCATTCTCGAAAACGCATTGATCGACACCATGTTCGACCTTCCGAGCATGAACAACGTTGAAAAAGTGGTGGTGGACGAGTCCACCATCGACGAAAACAAGCCACCTCTGCTGGTTTACCGCGAGGCGGCCAAGCAGGCCTGAACAGGCCTGCGACGACGGGCGCTGCACGCAGCGCCCCAGCGATGCGTCCGGTTGATATCGCCCGCACCAACCCCAGTTACCCGTTTTAGTCGAGGTTGAAATGTCCGGACAAACTCCTCTCCCCAGCTCCCCGGTGGAACTTCCGCTGCTGCCCCTGCGCGACGTGGTGGTGTTCCCGCATATGGTGATCCCGCTGTTTGTGGGCCGCCCCAAAAGCATCAAGGCCCTGGAGTCCGCCATGGAGTCAGAGCGCCGCATCATGCTGGTCGCCCAGAAGGCGGCGGCCAAGGACGAACCTTCGACAGACGACATGTTCGAGATGGGCTGCGTGGCCACCATCCTGCAAATGCTCAAGCTGCCCGACGGCACCGTGAAGGTGCTGGTTGAAGGTGTGCAGCGCGCCAAGGTCCTGGCCATTCGCGACGGCGAGAGCCATTTCATCGCCAGCGTGAGCCCGGTCGATCCAGCGGTCGAGCGTGCGGACACGCAGTCCAACGAGCTCGAAGCCCTGCGCCGCGCGGTCATGCAGCAGTTCGACCAGTACGTCAAACTCAACAAGAAGATCCCCTCCGAGATACTCACCTCGATTTCCAGCATCGACGATCCGGGCCGCCTGGCCGACACGATCGCAGCCCACCTGCCGCTCAAGCTCGAATCCAAACAGGTCGTGCTCGACCTCGACCCGATCAACAAGCGACTCGAAAACCTGTTCGAACAACTCGAGCGCGAGGTTGACATCCTCAACGTCGACAAGAAGATTCGTGGCCGCGTTAAGCGGCAGATGGAAAAGAACCAGCGCGACTTTTACCTGAACGAACAGGTCAAAGCCATCCAGAAGGAACTGGGTGAAGGCGAAGAGGGCGCGGACATCGAAGAGATCGAGAAAAAGATCAAGGCCGCCAAGATGCCCGCCGAGGCGCGCAAAAAGGCCGACGCCGAGTTCAAGAAGCTCAAGCTGATGTCGCCCATGTCGGCTGAAGCCACCGTGGTGCGCAACTACATCGACGCGCTGGTGGCGCTGCCTTGGAGCAAGAAGACCAAGATCAAACACGACCTGGCGCACGCCGAGGCGGTACTCAACGAAGACCACTACGGTCTGGAGAAGGTCAAGGACCGCATCCTTGAGTATCTTGCTGTGCAACAGCGAGTGGACAAGGTGAAGGCACCCATTCTGTGCCTGGTGGGCCCACCCGGCGTGGGCAAGACCTCGCTAGGGCAGTCGGTGGCCAAGGCCACAGGGCGCAAGTACGTTCGCATGGCCCTGGGCGGCATGCGCGACGAGGCCGAGATCCGGGGCCACCGTCGCACGTACATCGGCGCGATGCCGGGCAAGGTGTTGCAGAGCTTGACCAAGGTCGGCACGCGCAACCCGTTGTTCCTGCTCGACGAGATCGACAAGCTGGGCACGGACTTCCGTGGCGACCCCTCAAGCGCCTTGCTCGAAGTGCTGGACCCGGAGCAGAACCATACTTTCGGCGACCACTACGTGGAAGTCGACTTCGATCTGTCCGATGTGATGTTCGTGGCGACCTCGAATTCGATGAACATTCCGCCGGCGCTGCTGGACCGCATGGAAGTGATCCGCCTCTCGGGTTACACCGAAGAGGAAAAGACCAACATCGCCATGCGCTATTTGCTGCCCAAACAGCTCAAGAACAACGGCTTGAAAGAGGGTGAGTTGGAGGTGAAGGAAGAGGCGGTGCGCGACATCGTGCGTTACTACACCCGCGAAGCGGGCGTGCGTTCGCTCGAACGTGAGCTCTCCAAGATCTGCCGTAAGGTGGTCAAGGGTTTGCTGCTCAAGAAGTACACGCCGACCGTGGTGGTGGACGCCGAGAACCTCAACGACTTTCTGGGTGTGCGCAAGTACAGCTACGGCCGTGCCGAGGCGCAGAACCAGGTGGGCCAGGTGGTCGGGCTGGCGTGGACGGAAGTGGGTGGCGATCTGCTGACCATTGAAGTCGCGATCATGCCGGGCAAGGGCATCATCACCCGCACCGGTTCGCTGGGCGACGTGATGAAGGAATCGGTGGAAGCGGCGCGCACCGTGGTGCGCAGCCGTGCCCGCATGCTGGGCATCAAGGACGAGCAGTTCGACAAGCGCGACATCCACATCCACGTGCCCGACGGCGCCACACCCAAGGACGGTCCGAGCGCAGGAGCGGCCATGACCACGGCTTTGGTATCGTCCATCACCGGCATACCTGTGCGGGCCGATGTGGCCATGACGGGTGAAATCACCCTGCGCGGTGAAGTCACGGCCATCGGCGGCTTGAAAGAGAAGCTGCTGGCGGCGCTGCGCGGTGGCATCAAGACGGTCATCATCCCGGAAGAGAACGTCAAGGATCTGGCCGACATCCCCGACAACGTGAAGCAAGGTCTGGAAATCGTGCCGGTGAAATGGATCGACAAAGTGCTGGCGATTGCACTCGAACGCCAGCCCGTTCCTTTGACCGAGGAAGAGGTGGCCGCGCAGATTGCAGCCGCCTCCACGCGTGCCCCCACGCCCGGGCAGGACGCTGTCAAACACTGATCAAAAAATTTGAGGGGGCTTGAAAGAGGCCTGTTTTTTAGGTTAGAATTTCAGCTTCCGGCAGACAAGCGGAACAGCACTGAAAAGTGTTGAGAAATGCGGGAATAGCTCAGTTGGTAGAGCGCAACCTTGCCAAGGTTGAGGTCGCGAGTTCGAGTCTCGTTTCCCGCTCCAGATTCAAAAAGGGAAGCTCTGCTTCCCTTTTTTGTAGCCTTTTCAGATCGGTGTTTTCGGCGCCGACGCTGATGGCGCGATAGCAAAGCGGTTATGCCCCGGATTGCAAATCCGGTTAGTCCGGTTCGACTCCGGATCGCGCCTCCAGATCATCTGCAACCCCGCCAACAAGTTCGTTGCCGGGGTTGTTTCATTTCAGGCGATGACTCTCGGAGGCATGCCTCGCATGCACGGCGTCTTCACCTGCGACAATCCACCTTCGGCCTCGATGGTGAAATTGGTAGACACAGCGGACTTAAAATCCGCCGCCATCCCGAAAGGGAGCGTACCGGTTCGACCCCGGTTCGAGGCACCAGGCTAGGTTTTTTCCGGTTTCGCCGGTACAGTGAGTTTTCATGACCCGATACAACGCGCCCTTCGAGATCCACGTGCATGGTGATGTGCCTTTGCGCGACGACGTGGTCTTTGCCCAGATCCAGGACGCACTCAAGCCGTTGTGGGTTTACGCCGGCGCCAAGTCGTTGGCGGCGGCGGCCGAAAGCAGCTACGAGGACGAGCCGGGCATCCGTTTTGATACCGAATCCCACGTGCTGCAGATCTGTTGGACCGTGCCCGGCGACGAGGATTTCCGCCAGGTGATCGAAGAGGCTTGCATGGGCCTCAATGACATCGCGTCCACCGGAGCGCCACTGGAGGTGTCGTTCTACGACGCCGAGTTCGACGAGGAAGACGAGTCCTCCGAAGAAGAAGCGCGCGACGACTTCCTGATGTGTTTTGTGGGTCCGACGCCTGCGGCCATCATGCAGGTGCAACGCGATCTGCTGGTGCAGGATGTGCTCCACATCATGGAGCGCCACTTCGATGCGTCCGAACTGGGTGACGTGGTCGGCTCGATCGACAAGCTCTTCACCCAGCGCTTTGACGCCCTGGTGAATTCCATGCAGTTGGGCAAACCACCGCGTGGGTATGGTGGCCAGTCGGGCCATGGTGGTCCGCGCAAGCCGCGCCATCTGCATTGACCTGCGACCACGCGGACTGGCCTGACTTGCTCAGGCACTAGACTGCGCTGCACGGCGGACGCCTGGGTCCGCTGCCCGGAGCGCCCATGTCTTTCTTTTCCACCGATGCCCTGAACCCCGGCGTGCGCAAGCGCGAAGTGTTCGGCTGGGCGATGTTCGACTTTGCCAACTCGGGCTACACCACCGTGGTGCTGACCGCGGTGTTCGCGGCCTACTTTGTGGGCGCGGTGGCCGATGGGGCCGAGTGGGCGGCGTTCGCGTGGACGGCGGCGCTGAGCCTGTCGCATCTGATCGTGATGCTCACCATCCCGGCCATGGGCGCCTGGGCCGACCAGCACGGCGCGAAAAAGCGGCTGCTGATGTTCACCACGGCTGGCTGCGTGCTGGCCACGGCGGCACTGGCCTTGGTGGGGCCGGGTGCGGTGGTTTTAGGCATGGTGCTCATCGTGGTGTCCAACGTGTTTTTCGCCTGGGGCGAGTCGCTGGTGGCGGCTTTTCTTCCAGAACTCGCCAAGCCGGCGGCCATGGGCCGCGTGAGTGGCTGGGGCTGGAGCCTGGGGTATTGCGGTGGCATGCTGGCCCTGGGTTTGAGCCTGGCCTATGTGTTGTGGGCGCAGGCGAAAGGGCACAAGGCGGCCGAGTTTGTGCCAGTGACCATGTTGATCACGGCCGTGGTGTTCGCGCTCGCATCTGTGTTCACGCTGGTGTTTCTGCGTGAGCGCGCCAAACCCAAGAGCAACGTGGCCGGCTCGGCCTGGCGCCAGTCGTACCAGCAATTGCGCAGCACGTTTCAGCAGGCGCGGCGCTACCAGGATTTCATGTGGCTGCTGGCCTGCGCCACGGCCTACCAGGGTGGCGTGGCGGTGGCGATCACGCTGGCGGCGATCTACGCCGAGCAGGTGATCGGCTTCGTCCAGCAGGAAACCATGGTGCTGATCTTCGTGCTCAACATCGCCGCGATGGTGGGTGCATTTGCCTTTGGCTACTGGCAGGACCGCTTGGGCCACAAGCTGGCGCTGGGCATCACGCTGGTGGGCTGGGTCGCCACCTGTCTGATCGCGGCCGTCACCACCACCAAGGGCGGCTTCTGGTACGCCGCCGCCATCGCCGGTGTGTGCATGGGGTCCAGCCAGTCGTCGGGCCGCGCCATGGCCGGCATGCTGGCGCCGCCGGCGCAGCTGGCCGAGTTCTTCGGCTTGTGGACGTTCGCCACGCGTGTGGCCAGCATCATCGGGCCGCTGAGCTACGGCGCCATCACGTGGATGACCGGGGGCAACCAGCGACTGGCCATCGGTTCCACTGCGGTGCTGTTCGTGATCGGGCTGGTGCTGCTGATTCCGGTCAACATGAAGCGGGGTCGGGAAGCCGCGCTTCAGTCCGCGAACGCTTCAGGCCACTAGTTTTTCAGCGCGGGTCTGCAATCCGAGCCACCGCTGTGCGGCCCGCGACAGCGCAGCCGGATCGCCGGTGGACAGCAGCATCGGGGGCGTTGCGCCTGTGTCGGTCGGGGCAGACACTTTCAACACTTCGCGCGTGCGGCGTGCCACCGCCGTGCCTGTGTCGACCAACGCCACATCCGGTCCCAGAAGCTGCGCCAGAACATCGGCCGCAAACGGGTAGTGCGTGCAACCCAGAACGACGGTGTCCATGTCGCCCGGCGCCTCGTCGCGAAGCGCTTGAGCATAACGCTCGCACAGGGCTTGCTGCGTCTGCAGATCACCCCGCTCGATCGCATCGGCCAAGCCGTCGCAGGGCTGACAGATGAAATGGACGGGACTTGAAGCCGTGCTCTCCAGTTGCGTGCGCAGGCGCGCGAAACGTTCGCTGTTGAGCGTGCCGCGCGTGGCCAGCACGCCGATGTGGCGCGTCTGGCTGGTCGCAGCGGCGGGCTTGAGCGCGGGTTCCACGCCCACGATGGGCAGGTCGGGGTGGGCGGCGCGCAGGCTGTCGATGGCGAGTGCGGTGGCGGTGTTGCAGGCGACCACCAACGCGTCAATGTGGTGGGTGTGGCGCAGCCAGGCGGTGATGCGTTCGGATCGGTCGGTGATCTCGGCGACCGTGCGCTCGCCGTACGGCGCGTACGCGCTGTCGGCCACATAGACGAAGCGCACCCCGGGCAACTCGGCCAGCAGCGCACGCAGCACGCTCAGGCCGCCGACCCCGCTGTCGAACACGCCGACGGTTTTCAAGCGGCGGCGACGCTGATGCCCTTGAACTCGCCGGTGGCAATGCGCTTCTGCCACTCGGCCGGGCCGGTGATGTGGGCGCTGGTGCCACCCGAATCCACCGCCACGGTCACCGGCATGTCGACCACGTCGAACTCGTAGATGGCTTCCATGCCCAGGTCTTCAAAGCCCACCACCTTGGCGTGCTTGATGGCTTTGGAGACGAGGTAGGCGGCGCCGCCGACGGCCATGAGGTAGGCGCTCTTGTGCTGCTTGATGGATTCGATGGCGACCGGGCCGCGCTCGGCCTTGCCGATCATGGCGATCAGGCCGGTCTGCTCCAGCATCATGTCGGTGAAGCCGTCCATGCGCGTGGCGGTGGTGGGTCCGGCAGGGCCCACGGCCTCGTCGCGCACCGGGTCGACCGGGCCCACGTAGTAGATGACGCGGTTGGTGAAGTCCACCGGCAGCTTCTCGCCCTGGGCGAGCATGGTTTGGATGCGTTTGTGCGCGGCGTCGCGGCCGGTGAGCATCTTGCCGTTGAGCAGCAGGGTCTGGCCAGGCTTCCAGCTGGCCACCTCGGCCTTGGTCAGTTTGTTCAGGTCCACGCGCTGGCTCTTCTGCGTGTCGGGCACCCAGTTCACGTTGGGCCACAAGTCCAGGCTGGGCGCTTCCAGGTACACCGGGCCGCTGCCGTCGAGCACAAAGTGCGCGTGGCGCGTGGCGGCGCAGTTGGGGATCATGGCCACGGGTTTGCTGGCCGCGTGCGTGGGGTACATCTTGATCTTGATGTCGAGCACGGTGGTGAGCCCGCCCAGGCCCTGCGCGCCGATACCCAGCGCGTTGACCTTCTCGTACAGCTCAAGCCGCAGCTCTTCCACCTGCGTGAGCTTCTCGCCCTTGGACGCCTTGGCCTGCAGCTCGTACATGTCGATGTCGTCCATCAGGCTCTCTTTGGCCATCAGCACGGCCTTCTCAGCGGTGCCGCCGATGCCGATACCCAGCATGCCCGGCGGGCACCAGCCGGCGCCCATGGTGGGCACGGTCTTCATCACCCAGTCGACCACCGAGTCGCCCGGGTTGAGCATGATCATCTTGCTTTTGTTTTCGCTGCCGCCACCTTTGGCCGCCACGGTCACTTCCACCGTGTCGCCGGGCACGAGCTCGGTGAAGATCACGGCGGGCGTGTTGTCCTTGGTGTTCTTGCGCGCGAACTGCGGGTCGGCAACGACCGAGGCGCGCAGCTGGTTGTCGGGGTGGTTGTAGCCCTGGCGCACACCTTCGTTGATGGCGTCTTCCAGGCTGCCGGTGAAGCCGTCGAGCTTCACATTCATGCCGACCTTGAGGAACACGTTGACGATGCCGGTGTCCTGGCAGATCGGGCGGTGGCCGGTCGCACTCATCTTGCTGTTGGTCAG
>JBKBWW010000041.1:0-27208 GCA_046314475.1 Hydrogenophaga sp. | reverse complement strand
CATGCACAAGCTCAAGGGCATTTCCGGTCTGGTGGAAGCGCGGCGCGTTCACACCGTGGCGAACGGCCTGGAAGACCTCCTGCGAACGCAGGCACCCGAGAGCGCGGTGCTGCTGCTGTGGCCACCGTTGCAGGCCGCCATCGCCGAACTGCAGGACACCACCGCGCACCTGATGGTGCCGGCAGAACCGATGCCCATGGGGGATGGCCCCGCGATCACCGACACGGCGCTGGCGGCGTTTCGGGAGATGCTGCTGGGCCAGGACCTGGATGCGCTGGCGTTTTTTGCACAGCACCGGGCCGGGCTGGCGCAGCGGCTGGGCGCGCCGGTGGTGCAGCGCATGGCCGATCTGCTCGATGCCCTCGCGTTCGAACAGGCCGCCGACCTCGCGGCGCAGGCCAGCGCGGTGTGACGAAACGGAACACCTGACGCGCAGGGAAAGTCCAGGCCCGTGGGTTGACTTGTGTGATCCATTACCCGAAGCGTCCCTCAAACAGGGGACATCGGGGCGATGTGGGTTACCTTGTGTGACAAACACCAGCCGCGAGCGCCCATGACCTTGCCACCTGCTTCCTCGTTGACCCGTCCGGCACTGCGCCGATGATCCGGCTGGCCCAGACCTCACGCGGTGACTTTCCGGTCCGCGTGGTGGTGGGACGCATCCTGTCGGTGGTGCCGCAGCCCACGCCGGCCACCGCGCAGGTGGAGGGCATGCCCGACCTGGCCTGCACGCGCGTGGTCATCGAGCACGACGACCTGGTCCGGGAACTGGCCCTGGTGCACCTGGAGCCGCTGGACATCCTGCCCCACCGCAACCTCACCCTCGTCACCGGCTGCGAAGTGGAGCGCGAATGGCCGCTCTACCTCTACAGCCCCAACGACAAAAACCACCGGCGCTTCGACGAACACATCGGGTGGTTTCTCGGGAGCCAGGGCGGTGAGCCGCTGAGCGAGGCGGACCAGCGCGTGGTCTGGTCCGCCATCCTGCTGCAGGTCTTGCCTAGCGGAACACGCTGACCGCTTCGACCAGGCGCTGGGTCTGCTGCTGCAGGCTGGCCGAGGCCGCGGCACCTTGCTCCACCAGGGCCGAGTTCTGCTGCGTCACCTGATCGAGGTGGCCCACCGCCTGGCTCACCTGCTGGATGCCACCACTTTGTTCGATGGTGGCGGCGCTGATCTCGCCGATGAGTTCGGTCACCTGGCTGACCTGGCGCACGATGTCGTCCATGGTCTTGCCGGCGTCGTCCACCAGGCGCGAGCCGGCTTCCACCTTGTCCACGCTGGCGCCGATCAGACCCTTGATTTCCTTGGCGGCGGCGGCGCTGCGCTGCGCGAGGTTGCGCACCTCACCGGCCACCACCGCAAAGCCGCGGCCTTGTTCACCGGCGCGCGCCGCTTCCACCGCGGCGTTGAGCGCGAGGATGTTGGTCTGGAAGGCGATGCCGTCGATCACGCCGATGATGTCGGCGATCTTGCGGGAGCTCGCGGTGATGTCGCTCATGGTGTTGACCACCTGCGCCACCGCCTGGCCACCACGCGAAGCCGCTTCGCTGGCCGTGCCCGAGAGCTGGTTGGCCTGGCGCGAGGTGTCGGCGTTCTGCCGCACGGTGGCTGTCATCTCTTCCATGGAGGCGGCGGTTTCCTGCAGGCTGGAGGCGGCCTGTTCGGTGCGCTGGCTCAGGTCGTTGTTGCCCTGGGCGATCTCGCTCACCGCGGTCTGCACCGTCATCACCTGCGCGCTCACATCGTCGATCAACCAGCGGAACATGAGGCCAAGCTGGCTGACGCTGCGCAGCGTCATGCCGATCTCGTCCACCCGGTCCATGTGGGCCGCCTTCTGGCTCTCGCCGCTGGCCACGCGCAGCGCCTGGGTGCGCAGTTCTTCCAGCGGGCCGGCGATCTGGCTCTCCAGGAACCCGCTGGCGAGGACCACGGCGAGCGTGGACAGCCCGGCCAGCTGTGCCCAGTGCGCTGTGCCCAGGCCCAGCGCCCACGCGCCGCCGAGCAGGCTGCCCAGCAGCAAGGCGAAGGCCAGGCGGATGCGGCTGCGCACGCGCAGGGTCTTGAACATCGAGGTGAAGCCCATGAGACCCGTGCGCAGCAACAGGCCCTTGTGCAGTTTGAGGTGGTTGGCGCGGCCTTCGCGCATGTCGGCATAGAGCCGCTCGGCGCCAGCGATCTCTTCTTTCGTGGCCTTGGTGCGCACCGACATGTAGCCCTGGTGCTGGCCGTTGCGGATCACCGGCGTGGCGTTGGCGCGCACCCAGTAGTGGTCGCCGTTCTTGCGGCGGTTCTTCACCAGCGCGGTCCAGGGCTCACCGCCCTTGAGCGTGGCCCACATGTCGCCAAAGGCTTCCTTGGGCATGTCGGGGTGGCGCACCAGGTTGTGCGGCTGGTGCTGGATTTCTTCCAGCGTGAAACCGCTCACGTCCACAAACGCTGCGTTGGCGTAGGTGATGTGGCTTTGCGTGTCGGTGGTCGACATCAGCGTCGCGTTGTCGGGGAATTCGTACTCGCGTTGGGTGACGGGGGTGTTGAGTCGCACGGATGCTCCAGATCGTTGGGGTTGTGATTCCCTATCGACCTCCTGCACGCCAGCTTGTGTAGGGAAAGCTGGACAACTGCGAGGCTCGCGCTTCAGCGCTTCAGCGCTTCAGCGCATCGGCCAGAGCGCCGCCGCCGACAGGCTTTGTTGCGGCGTGCCCACCGGCCGCTCGGGGCCGGGCCTGCGGGTGGTCAGGCCGCACAGGCGCAGGGTCTCCGGGTCCTTGGAGCCGTTGAAGAAAGCCTGCAACGCCAGGCGAAACACCAGTTCCTGCGGTGCGGCTTCGCTGAACAGCGTCATGCACGAGAAGAACTTCAAGTCGTCGGGCACGCCCAGGATCTGGCTGGCCGATTGCTGGGTGTGCCGCAGCACGGCGGTGGTGCACTCGTGCAGGCGGCGTCCGAGCACCGGGTGCTTCTGGTAGGCGCGGGCTTCGTCCAGGCATTCGATGCCGTAGAACTGCGCCTTCTGGCTGCAGCCCAGGCCGCGGTGCTGGGGGAAGACGAACCAGATCCAGTGGCTTTGTTTGCGCCCGGCCTTGAGCTCTTCCAGGGCCTGTTCGTAGACAGGCTCCTGGGCGTCGAGAAATCGTTGGAGGTTCATGGCGGGGGCTCGGCTGCAGCGAAGTGTGAAAACTATCACGCTGTGCGCGCCATGGGCACCACATGTGGGGGATGCTGCGGTGCAAGGTGAGGCGCGGCACCAACGCACTAGGATGGCGCCTGGCTTTCCAGAACCACAACACCAGAGACAACATGACCCGCGCCACACCCACCCAGCCCACACCCTGTGCCCAAGCCTTTCTGGCCGCGCGCGACCAGTTGCTCAGCCTGCGTGGCGACCCGGCCGCGGCCCGTGCGCAGTTCCGCTGGCCGCAGCTCACCCACTTCAACTGGGCGCTGGACCACTTTGATGCCATGGCGCGTGGCAACGACGCCACCGCGCTGTGGATCGTGGACGCCAACGGCACCGAGGAGCGTTTTTCGTTTGCGCAGCTGTCGGCGCGCTCCAACCAGGTGGCCAACTTCCTGCGCGCGCAGGGCGTGCAACGCGGCGACCGCGTGCTCATGGTGCTGGGCAACGAGCCAGCGCTGTGGGACACCATGCTCGCGGCCATCAAACTGGGCGCGGTGCTGATCCCGGCCACGTCGCTGCTCACGTCGGACGACCTGAGCGACCGCATCGAACGCGGCGCGGTGAAACACGTGGTGGTGGGGGCCGTGCAGGTGCCCAAGTTCGAAGCCATCACCAGCGCGTTCTCGCGCATCTGTGTCGGCGAGGCCCAGCCGGGCTGGGTGAACTTCGACGATTCGCGCGCGCATGCCATCGATTTCGACCCGCAGGGCAGCACGCTCGCCACCGACCCGATGCTGCTGTACTTCACCTCGGGCACCACCTCGCAGCCCAAGCTGGTGCTGCACACCCACCAGAGCTACCCGGTGGGCCACCTCTCCACCATGTACTGGCTCGGCCTGCGCGCGGGCGACGTGCACCTCAACATCTCCTCGCCCGGCTGGGCCAAACACGCCTGGAGCTGTTTCTTCGCGCCGTGGAACGCGGGGGCTTGCGTGTTCATCCACAACACGCCGCGCTTCAGCGCGCAGGGTTTGCTGGCGGTGCTGGAGCGTTGCCGTGTGACCAGCCTGTGCGCGCCGCCCACGGTGTGGCGCATGCTGATCCAGGAAGACTTGGCCGCGTGGCGGGGCCGCCTGGCGCTGCGCGAGGTGATCGGTGCGGGCGAACCGCTGAACCCGGAAATCATCGAGCAGATCCGCAAGGCGTGGGGCCTCACGCTGCGCGACGGTTACGGCCAGACCGAGACCACCGCGCAGGTGGGCAACGCGCCGGGCCTGCCTTTGAAGCCTGGCTCCATGGGCCTGCCGCTGCCGGGCTACAAGATCACGCTGCTCGACGCAGACGGCCATGAGGCCGACGAAGGCGAGGTCTGCATCGACCTGCGCGAACGCCCGCTGGGCCTGATGGTGGGCTACCTCGACGCGCCCGAGAAAAACGCCGAGGTGATGCGCGGCGGCCACTACCACACGGGCGACACCGCCGCGCGCGACGCCGATGGTTACCTCACCTTCGTGGGCCGCGCCGACGACGTGTTCAAGGCCTCGGGTTACCGCATCAGCCCGTTCGAGTTGGAGAGCGCTCTGATCGAGTTTGATGCGGTGGTGGAGGTGGCCGTGGTGCCATGCCCGGACCCGGTGCGCACCGCCGTGCCCAAGGCCTACCTGTTGCTCGCACCCGGGTTCACGCCCGGCCCGGCGCTGGCCGAGGCCATTTTTGCGTTCGCGCGCCAGCAGCTCGCGCCCTACAAACGCGTGCGCCGCATCGAGTTTGTGAGCGAGTTGCCCAAGACCATCTCGGGCAAGATCCGCCGCGTCCAGTTGCGCGCGCAAGAGGTGGAGCGGCAGGCGGCCGGTGCGCGAGGTGCGGGCGAGTTTCTGGAAAGCGACTTCCCGAACCTGAGGCTGGACGACTGAGGATCGGGCACTGCGGTGGTGCAGGGCACCGCTCAGCCCGATGAGCGGTTGACTGGGTGGACCAACTGCGCCTGCGTACGGTACCCGGGTGGGTAGCATCAAGAAACACAAATTCTTGCAATGTCTTCGGGGCCACTGTGCCAAAAGCGCACGCCCCTCGCCCCTTCTGGAGCCCATAGCCCATGACATCCACCACCGCTCCCGGCATTTCGCGCCGCCGTTTCAGTGGCCTCGTGGCCGGCGTGGCCGCACTCGGTGCGCCCAGCCTGCGCGCGCAGTCGGGCAACCGCATCGTGCTGGGGCAGTCGGCCGCGTTCACTGGCGCAGCGGCGCAGCTGGGCATCCAGTTCCACGCGGGCGCCAAGCTGTTTTTTGACCAGCTCAATGGCCAGGGGGGTGTGAACAACCAGCGCATCGAGATCCTGCAGCTCGACGACGGCTACGAGCCCGACCGTTGCGCCGAGAACACCAACAAGCTCATCTCCGCCGATGTGTTCGCCTTGTTCGGCTACATCGGCACGCCCACCAGCGTGGCCGCGCTGCCGCTGGCCTTCAAGGCCGACATGCCGTTCTTCGCGCCGTTCACCGGTGCCATGGGGCTGCGCCAGCCGTTCAACCGGCTCGCGTTTCACCTGCGTGCCTCGTACAACGACGAGACCGAACTCATCGTGCGCCAGCTCACCAACCTGGGCCTGAAAAAGATCGCGGTGTTCCACCAGAACGACGCCTACGGCAAGGCCGGTCTCGACGGCACGCTGCTGGCGCTCAAATCGCGCAACCTGGAGCCGGTGGCCACGGCCACGGTGGAGCGCAATTCGGTGGACGTGGCGCAGGCGGTGGCCACCATCACCGCGGCCAGGCCCGACGCGGTGGTGCAGATCAGCGCCTACAAATCGTGTGCGGCCTACATCCGTGCGGCCAAGGCGGCGGGCTACGGTGGCACCTTCTACAACGTGTCCTTCGTGGGCACGCAGGCGCTGGCCGACGAGCTGGGCAAAGACGGTGCCGGTGTGGTGGTCTCGCAGGTGATGCCCACGCCGTACGCGGCCTCCAAGCCGATTTCGCGCGAGTTCCAGGAGGCCATCGGCAAGGGCGGCAACAAGGTGCAGGCCAACTTCTCCAGCATGGAAGGTTTCCTGGCCGCGCGGCTGTTCACCGAAGGCTTGCGCCGGGCGGGCTCGCGCATCACGCGCGACGGTCTCATCAGCGGGCTGGAGTCCATCGGCACCACCTCCATCGGTGGTTACTCGGTGTCGCTGAGCCCGACCAACCACGTGGCCTCGCGCTACGCCGAGCTGTCCATGCTCACCGGGGACGGCCGCGTGCGCACCTGAGCGCGACCGCCACCACCAAAAACGCCAGCGGAAGCTGGCGTTTTGCATGGGGCCGGCGCCGCCGGTGGATCGATCAGCCTTGCTGGCACAGCGCCTGAGGGCGCTCCCAGCCGCTGCCGTTGCGCGGCCACTCGACCAGCACGCCCTCGGCGGTCTGCGCCACGACGCGGCCGTCGGTGCGGTCGAGGCTGCCTTGGTGCAGGCGGTTGACACGAACGCCCACCGGGAAACGGGGCGTCTGGAAATAACTTTGGAAAAACTTCAACATAGGGACTCACTAGGGTTAACCCGTATTTTAAGTGTTGGGCCCATGAATCGGGTGATTCATCAGAATCACTAATGAAGCATCAGGCGGGGATCCTCACGCCGCACGGGCGTGACATCCCGGCGGGGGCGATCCAGCATTCCCGGCAGTCGTGGGCTCCGATGCCCGCCACAGTGGAGCCATGCCCGAGGTGCGATGTCTTGCACCGCCATTTGCCGAGAGTCCACCATGAACGCCACCGCCGCCACCGCCGCCACCGCCGCCACCGCCCCCACGCTTTCCGATCCTTCGCCACTGCAGGTGTTGCTGGTGTGTGCGCGCGGTGAACACCTGCAGCGGGTGCGCAGCCTGGCCAGCCGCTGGCCGCAGGCCGCCCACATCCACTGGACGCCCGATCCCCAGGAGGCCATGCGCCGCGCCAGGTCATGCCCTCCGCACCTGGTCATCGTCGACGCGCGGCTGGACCGGGCCTGCGACCGCTGGCTGAGCGAAGGTCTGCGGCGCGACCGGCCCGATCTGGTGGTGATGAATTTCGACGAACCTGGCCAGCCGTCGCCACACGCCCGTTGCAGCAACTGGCACTGGTCGGAGCTGCCCAAGGCCACGGGCTGGTGGGTCCAGCGCCATTTCGGCGTCCGGCCTTCGATGCAGATTCAGTAGGTGACGGTCAGCACGACCTGATCCACGTAGCTGCCCGCGGGCACGCTCTGGCTGGCCGGCAGGCGGCCGTACACCGTGTGGTTGCGCGCGCCCGGCAGGCACAGCAGGCTGAGCAGGCCGGTGGTGATGCTGCCGCCCACCGTGCCGCCGCTGGCGCCGCCGTCGCCCCAGGGCGTGCTGCGGGCGGCATCGCTGAACAGTCCGTAGTGCAGGCGCCCGGCGCCTGCAGCCATTTGTCGTGCGCCGGGCCCGCCCACCACACCGTTGGACAAGGAGAGCGTGTACGCCGTGGTGCAGGCCAGCAGCAAGTAGGTGGGGGTGCAGGTGACCACCACGCTGGCCGAGCTGTCCACGCGGGCGCCACCGGGTGAGGTGTAGGCGCCGAAGGCCAGCGGGGTGACCGCCACGGTGCAACTGCTGGCGCGGGCCTCGGTGGCGCCCAGGGCGCCGAGCAGCAGCAGGCTGGCAAGCGTGAAGTGTTTCATCACAGCGGGTGCGCCTGGCAGGTGAGCGGGCCGATCTCGGGCTGGATGATGGCCGCGTCGGGGGCCTTGAACAGCAGGTAGCAGACGCCTTGCGGGCCGTCGATGCGGATGCGGTTGAGGTCTTCGATGTCGTTCAGGTACACCTTGCCGCCCTGGGCGAACGGCGCGCCGCTGCCGGGGGCGTCGTCGGTGCGCCGTGCGCGCGAGCCGGCGGCCACGGGTTCGCCCGTCGGGCGCAACACCTCCAGCAGCACCGAGCGGCTGCGCCGGGCGGGAAACTTCGCCCGCACCACCGACTGGGCCCGTGGGCGCAAGCGCATTTCGGGAAACGCCAGCAGCGTGTCCATGGGCAGGGCGTCGGCCGAGATGCCGATCACGTTGTCTTCCCAGGGCTGCAGGCCGTGGACCCAGGCGCGGCCCCGGGCGTCGGTGACGGCCACGTCGCGGTGGTTGAGCCGGATGCCCACGCCGGGCATGCCCTCGACCTCGATCTGCGCGGCCACGCCGTCGCCCAGGGCGCGCCCGGCCACCGGCATGCCACCGAGCCAGATGAGGCCGCCGCTGGCGGTGGCGCGCAGCGCCGTGCTGCCCGATTGCGCAAGCCGGGCCGCCTGCAGCTCCACCCGCCCGGCCTCACCCAGCCAGCTCCAGGCGCCCATGGCGCGCTGCTGGCCGCTGCTGCCTTGCACGCGCCAGCCCTGACCGCCAGCCACTGGCTCGTGGCGCTGCGCCTGCACGGCCAGGCTGCTGTCGCTGTCGGTTTGTGCCCGCACGGCGGTGGTGGTGTCGCGGTCGAGCTGGCGGGTGAGCATCAGCGCCATGCTCCAGCGGTGCTCGCGCTGCAAGGCGCTCAGGCCCATCTGCCAGTCGTTGCCCATGCGCCGCTGCACCGCCGCCGTGAGCACCCGGGTGTGCAGGCCGGTGGCGCCGGTCTGCCAGATGGCGCCGGCCGACCAGCTGGTCTGGCCCAGGGTCCAGCCGCCGAAGAGGGTGGTGCGCCGCAGCGGCGCGCGGCTGCCGTCGAGTTGACGGAAGCCGTCGTTGGCCTGCTCCATGCTGGCGTTCAGGTGGTATTGCCGGGTGGTGCGCTCCAGTGCCAGCCGCATGCTGTGGCCACTGCCCAGGCCCTCGGCCTGGCTGAGCGCGGCCTGCACGCTGAGCACGCCCCACTGCGACGGGATCCAGTGCCCACCCAGGCGCAGGCTGCGCACCAGATCGCTGCTTTCCACGCGGGCCTGGGTGGTCAGGGTGTTGCTCCAGCCGTGGCGCACCGAGGCGGCGGCGAAGTGCCCGGCGTAGCGGTCGCTGGGCAGGCCGTAGTTCAGGCGCAGCATGCCGGCCTCGAAGCAGCTGTCGGTCAGGCCCGAGCGCAGCAGGCGGGGGCTGGTGTAGTAGGGCAGGGTGCGCACCTGTTCGATGCCTTGCAGGTCGCGCTGCACGATGCGGATTTCACCCGCGCCGGTCAGGGTGGGCAGGGTCTCCAGCGAGAACGGGCCGGAGCCCACGGCCAGGCTGCCGGCCGGGCGGTCGTTGATGAGCAGGTCGATGCCGCTGGGCACCTGGGCGCTGCCCTGCACCGAGGGCAGCGGGTGGTGCACCTGGTCGGGTTGCAGGCCGAAGTCGGAGCGCGCCTGCACGCCTGCAAAACGCAGCGTGGGCGCGATCTCGCCGCCGCAGCTGAACGCATCGCCCACGGTGGTGCGCCACAGGGTGTCGGGGTCGGCGTGTTGCCACGCGGTGTCGAGCCGGCGAAAGCGTGACCCGTTCCCGGGCTGGTCGCCCAGCTGCAGCAGGCCGCTGTGGCGCAGCCCGCCCTGGGCCGAGAGGCCGAAGGCGCGCAAGTCAAGAAAGGCGCTGCTCTGGCTGCCGCTCTGGTCGCGGTCCATGTTGAGGGTGTAGTCCAGCGCCAGGCCCAGGTGAGACGGACTGAGGGCGGCCGCCTGGCTGGCGGTGTCGCCCAGGTTGACCACCTGACCGGTGAACGCGGTGGCTGCCGCGGTCATCTCCAGCCGCTGGGTGCTCGGGCGCATCTGCGGCTGCCAGGGGTGCAGGCTGTGGTGCGGCTGACCGTCGAAGGTGCGCGCCAGATCGGCGGGTTTGAGGCGCCACGCCGCCATGGCCTGGGCCGAGGCGAAGAAGCGGCCTTCTTCTTCCACGATGAAGGCGTTGGCGTCGGCCGACTGCCCGTTGATCCAGACATCGAGCAGGCGCACCTGGTGGGCGGCGAGCACCTGGCCCGACCCGATCAGCAGTGCGGTGGTCAGGACGACCCGTCGCTCATTGCGCAGCCACGGCATCGATCTGGCTGCGCAGCGTGCCGGCATTGCTGTCGGCTTCGATGCGCAAGGTCTTGTGGCGCAGGGCCGGTGGCAGTGGCCAGCGGCAGCGCCCGCCGGGCAGCGCGTAGCAGGGGCCCAGGGTGGTGGGCGCGCCGTCGTCGCTGGCCAGCCGCAGTTCGCGCACGTGCACATGGCGCGCGCCGGCGTTGTTGAGTTCCACCACGCCTTCGGTGCCCATGCGCTGCCAGTTCGCCTGTGCAGCGCCGGTGCCCGTGCCGACCACGAACACGGGCAGGCTCAGGCGCAGCAGCATCTGCACACCGGTGTCGCCCTCGTCCGGCGTGGTGGCCACCTGCGTGAGCCAGATGCGGTGCGGGCGTTCCACGCCGTCCTGCGCCGCGCGTCGCAGGCCCACGCGCACCACCTGCTGGGCGCCGGGCGCCAGCTCGAAGATGGGTGGGTTGACGATGAGGTCGCTGCTGGGTTGGAGCTGGTCGCGGTCTTGCGTTTGCGACCAGTCGAAGGCCTCGGCCTGGATCAGCAGCGGGCGCGCCGTGGGGTTGGAGACCACCAGCTGCCCGGTGGGCTGGCGGCTGCCGAGGTCCAGACGCACCGGGCGCACCTGGAACGCCTGGGCGTGGCCCGCCAGCAGGGCTGCCCCCACCAGCAGCGACGAAAAGGCTCGGCCCAGCGCGCGGGTGAACATGACCGTCTCAGTAGGTGGCCGTCACGGTGATGGTGTCGGAGTACGAACCCACCGCCGCGGCGGCGCTGGAAGGTACCCGGCCATAGACCGTGAAGGATTGCGCCAGACCGGTGCCGGTGCTGCTGCGGGTGCTGGTGCCGGCAGTGCCGTCGCCCCAGAGCGTGGTGCGCGAGGCGTCCTGGAACAGGGTGTAGTCCAGCGTGTCGCCACCGCTGGTCATGCGCCGGCTGGCCACGCTGGCGCCGGTACCGGTGCCTGCGTCCAGCGCCAATGTGTAGGGGGTGCCCACGGTGCAGACGGCGGAAATCGCCACACTGCCGTCGCGCTGCACACCGGGGGTGACCACGCCGAACGCCAGCGGCACACCGCCGACCACCGTGCAGCTCGCCAGCACCGTGGCCGTGACGGAGAAGGTCGAGGTGCTGGTCTGTGCGCGGGCGGTCTGTGCAAAACCGATCAGGCTGAGCAAAACCAGCAGGATCAAGGCCCGACCTGGGCCGCTGTGGGCGGGGCGGGGCAGGGGTGC
This sequence comes from Hydrogenophaga sp., assembly GCA_046314475.1. Classification (GTDB taxonomy): domain Bacteria; phylum Pseudomonadota; class Gammaproteobacteria; order Burkholderiales; family Burkholderiaceae_C; genus Hydrogenophaga. Next base: position 15,919 of record JBKBWW010000041.1, on the reverse strand, counting down.
GAGGCGTGCTTTCATGGTGGATTCCTCCGGTAACGTTGACTTCGTCCTGATGGAATCGGCAGTTGCCACGGCAGCTTGTGTAGGGAAAGCTGGATGGCTTGCGCGAGAAATACCCTCACCGGTTTTGGTGCATGATGTTCTGTAACGGGTTGTTGGGCCGTTCAGGCCCCATCCGCAGGGGAGGGTTTCGACATGGCTGCGATCCGACAACGTCAGCGTTCCGTTCACTGGCTGCTGCCGCTGTTGCCGGCCTTGCTGGCCATCCTGCTGCTGGCGCTGCTGCTGATCGCCACCGACCGGATCGTGGGCAGCGAGCTCACGAGCCGGGCCGAATCCCGTGTTGAACAGACGGCCGGGCTCTACGCCGACCGCATCGAGCGCGTGCTGGCGCGCCGGGCCGGCGAACTGGAGCTGGTCGCCTTGCTGGCGGGCACCGATGTCCCGCGCGATCTGCTGGGCTCGGAGCTGAACCGGTTGAAGTCCGTGACCAACGCCTTTGTGTGGATCGGCGTCACCGACCTGGATGGTGTGGTCCGCCTGGGCACCAACGGCTTGCTGCAGGGCGTGTCGATCGCTCAGCGCCCGGTCTTCATCAACGGCAGCCAGAGCCTGTGGTTTGGCAGTTTTCATCCGCCCAAGGCCCTGATCGAGCCCTTGCAGCGCGCCAACCTGCCGGTGCCCGCCGAGCTGGCGGACCTGGCGCTGCCGGTGGTGGGGGCGAACGGCCTGCTCCAGGGGGTCGTGGCGGCGCACCTGGATGCCGGTTTCTTCGACCGCATGCGCATGGAAATACTGGGCGCACCCGCGTCCCAGCGCTCCCTGCAACTGGCCTTGGTCGATGAAGAGGGCAAGGTGTTGCTGGGGGCGCTGCAGCCCGGCACGGGCGAGAACTGGCGCGATGTGCTCAAGACCGCCCCCGGTGAGCAGCTGCGCCACCAGGGCACCGACGGCCGACAGCACCTGTTGTCGCGCAATTCGGTGAACCCCGCGGACTCCAACCTGCGCCCCGGGTGGCAGGTGGTGGCCAGCCAGCCGCTGGACGCCGTGCTGCTGCCGGTGGCGGAGCTGCAACGCACGGTGCTGCTGCTGGGCGGCGCCACCGTGCTGGTGCTGGGCGCGGTCGGGTTCTGGCTGTCGCGCCGGCTGGCGCGCCCCTACAGCCAGATGCTGGACGCGGTGGCCGACCAGCTCGGCCCGCAGACCACCGATGCACCCGACACCTACCTGCGGGTGATCGCCGAGCAGTTGCGCCGCCTGCCCAGGCCCGGGGCGGGCAACGCACCCGGCGAGCACCTGCTGGCGCAGGTGCTGTACGACTCCAGCCGCCTGCAGGCCGTGTTGCAGCACCTGCCCGCCCCTGTGTATCTGGTGGACGACGACTTTCGCGTGGTGTTCTGGAACCTGGCGTGCGAGAAGGTGTTTGGCTGGACGGCGGCACAGGCCCATGGCCAGCACATCAACGACGTGTTGCCCAGCGCCTCGGGGGCACAGGAGCGCGATGCAATGCGCGCCGAGGTGGCCGCGGGCCGCGGGCCCTGGGAGTTCGAGGGCCACATGCTGCGCCGCGACGGCAGCGAGATGTGGGGCAAGTGGCGCCTGATCAAGGTGGTGGGCGTCGATGGCCGCTCGTTCGGCGTGCTGGCCCAGGTGCACGACCTCACGGCGGAGCGGCGTGTGCGCGAGCAGGGCGAGGTGTTCGCGGCCGTCATCAACTCGGCCAGCGACGCGGTCATCAGCGTCGATGTCGAGGGCTGCATCAGCCTCTTCAACCCGGCCGCGGAACGCATCTTCGGCCGCTCGGCCGAGTCCATGATCGGCCAGAACCTGGACATCCTGCTGCCCACGGACGACCGGCACCACCACCGGGGCTACATGCAGCGCTTCGCCGATTCCCGCGCCACCACCCGGCCCATGGCCGCCGGCCAGGTGCGCGGGGTGCACGCCGACGGCCAGTTGCTGGAGCTGGAGGCCTCCATCTCGCAGGTCACGGTGCGCGGGCGCAAGCTGCTCACCGCGATCCTGCGCGACGTGAGCGAGCGCGTGCGCAGCGAGCAGGCGTTGGCCCAATACCGCATGGAACTCTCCGAGCTCGCGCAGCGCCTGCTCGACCAGGAAAAGGACACCACCCACCGCCTGGCCCAGACGCTGCACGACAAGCTGGGCCAGACGCTGAGCGCGACCCGGCTGTCGTTCGATGTGTTCAGCCGCCGCGCGCTCGAACAACTGGCCCCCCGCGAGCAGGAGCGCCTGCGCTCGATCGGGCAGCTGGTCGAACAAAGCGTGCACGAGGTGCGCCAGGCGCTGGTGGAACTGCGCCCCCCGTTGCTGGAAGAACTGGGCCTGCAGGCCGCGCTGGACAACGAGGTGCGTGTGCGCTCGATCGAGGCCGAGTCGGTGGTGCTCACGCTGGAGGTGGGCCCCGGTGCCGAGGGCGTGCGCTGGTCGCCCAAGGTCGAGTACGCCGCGTTCATGATCGCGCGCGAAGCCACCGGCAACGCGCTGCTGCACGCCTCGGCCGGTTCGATCGAGCTGCGCCTGGACGGCGCTGCGGGCCGGCTGGCGTTGTCGGTCAGCGATGACGGCATCGGCCTGCACGACAGCCTGACCTTTGGCCGCCCCGGCCACCTGGGCATGGTGGGCATGCGCGAGCGGGCGCAGGCCATCGGCGGGCAGTTGTCCGTCAAGGGCTCGCCCTCGGGCGGCACCGTGATTGCCCTCACGTGGGTGAGCGAGTCCGGCAGCGCCCAGCCCTTGAACACCGCTTTGATCGCAGGAGACCCATGAGCGACATCTACCTCATCGACGACCACGCCATGGTGCGTGATGGATTGCGGGCCGTGCTCGAAGACGCCGGCCACCACGTGGTGGGCGAGTCCGACCAGCCGACCCACGCGCTCGCCGAGGTGCTGCGCCTCTCGCCGGGGGTGGTGCTGCTGGACCTGAACCTGGGCCAGCGCTCGGGCTTCGAGGTGCTGGAGCAACTGCACAAGCGCAAGTCCACCGCACGCACCATCGTGCTCACCATGTCGGCCCAGCCGCGCCACGTGGCCGAAGCCTTGCGTCTGGGTGCGGCCGGCTATGTGCTCAAGGGCTCGCCGGCCAGCGAGGTGCTCAAGGCGGTGGAGGCCGTGGCCTCCGGGCGCAAGCACCTCGGTCCCGAGGTGGCGCAGCTGGCCATCGAGGTGATGACACAGGACGCCGCGCCCACACCGATCGAGGCACTCTCGGGGCGCGAGCGGCAGGTGATCCAGCTGGTGGTGCGCGGTTTGACCAGCGTGGCCATCAGCGAACAGCTGCACCTCTCGCGCAAGACAGTGGAGTCGTACCGCAGCCGGATCATGGCCAAGCTCGACGTGCACGACGTGCCCGCCCTGGTGCGCCTGGCGATCCGCGAAGGCCTCATCAGCGCCGACGACATCTGACCTTTTCAAACATCTGGAAACACCCCCGCAGCCCTGTGCGGGGGGTGATCACGAAGACAATCGGGGCCATGAAACCGAACTTTCACGATCTGGGCTACGAACCCACCGACCTGCACGTGACCGTCTCCGAACTGATGGTGGCCACCGCCGACCAGTCCGACGACATGCTGGACCGTGCCATCACCGACGTGCTCAAGACCTTGCGCGACCGCCTGAAGATGGATGTGGTCTTCTGCTCGGAGTTTGTGGACGGGCAGCGCGTGTTCCGCCAGGTGGCCACCAGCGGCACCCGGCCCACCATCGCGGTGGGTGGGTCCGACGCACTGGAGCAGAGCTGGTGCCAGCGTGTGGTCGACGGGCGCCTGCCGCGCTTCATGGCCGATGCGCGGGCCGATCCGGTGGCCAGTGCCTTGCTGGACCAGTTGCCGTTTCCCATCGGCACCCACATCAGCACGCCGATCGTGCTCAAGAGCGGTGAGGTCTACGGCACTTTGTGCAGCTTCTCCTTCAGTCCGCACGACAACCCGAATCCCGACGACCTCAAGACGCTGGAGATGACGGCCAAGCTCGCCGCGCTGCGGCTGGAGGGGCGCAACGTGATGCCGGCTCCACGCGAAGTGCCCGATTGGGACCTCAAACCCAAGTGAGCGTCGACCCCTGTTCGGCGTCTGTTCCATGGCCAAAAAGTGGACCCGGCCGGCCAGCTTTTGGTCGATACTGAAACGCGGAACCCCACCCGTGAACCGCTCAAGGTTCGCAGGGCGGGGCGCTGATCGACCTTTCTGCATCCCACCCGAGCGAGACGCCATGGACAACAAGCCGGCTTCACCTGAACTCTCCACGGGCCCCGGCGCGCTCTACGACCAGGCGCCTTGCGGTCTGGTCTGCGTCGACGCCGAGCTGCGCGTGGTCCACCTCAACCGCACGCTGATCCAGTGGCTCGGGCTGGACGCCGCCGCCTTCGTGCAGGGGTGTCCGACCAGCAGCACCGATTTCCTCAGCCTCGCGGGCCTGACCGACGCGCACCCGCGCGCGCTGCTGGGTTCACACCTGGCCCTGCTCGCGCGCGGGGGTCCGGTTGCGCCTCTGGAGCTGGACATTCAGGGGCCAGAAGGCGGGGTGTTCAGGGCCGAGTTCGGCATGGAGCCGGTGCTCGATGCGCAAGGCCGGTTCCTGTGCGCCAGTGCGGTCGTGACGGACGCCACCGAGCGCAGCCGCGCCGAACACGAGGTGGCCGATCTCAAGCGCGAACTGGAGCAGCGGGTGGCCCGGCGCACCAGCCAACTGGTGGCCGCCAACCGGGACATCGACGTGTTCTCGCACAGCGTCTCGCACGACCTGCGCGCGCCCCTGCGCCACATCTCCAGCTTTGTGGCGCTCGCGCAGGAACGCATCGGGCCCAACGGCGACAGCCAGTTGCTGCAGTACCAGGCCTCGATCGCCAAGTCCGGCAAACGCATGGGTTTGATGATCGAAGGCTTGCTGGAGTACGCGCGCATGGGCCGCGTGCAGCTGGCGCGCCAGCAGGTGCCCCTGAGCCCGCTGGTGCAGGGCGTGGTGCGGCACCTGCAGGCCGAGCACCCGGCGCGTTCGATCGAGTGGTCGATCGACGACGACCTGCCCCAGGTGCGGGGCGACGCGATCCTGCTGGCCGAGCTGCTGCGCAACCTGCTGCAGAACGCGGTGAACTTCACCCGCACCCGAACACCGGCCCGCATCGAAGTGGGCCAGTGGACCGACAGCACCGGCGAACGTGTGGTCTTCGTGCGCGACAACGGCGTGGGCTTTGACCTGGAGCACGCGCCCAACCTGTTTGCGCTGTTCCAGCGCCAGCACCACTCCATGGACTACGAGGGCATCGGTACCGGCCTGGCGCTGGCGCAGCGCATCGTCGAGCGGCACGGCGGACGCATCTGGTGCGAAGCCGCATCGAGTGAGGGCTGCACCTTCGCGATCAGCCTGCCGGCGCAGGTGATCGATCCCGAAAGCGAGTTCGGCCGGCTGCCTGCCTGAGGGCAGCGCTGCCCGTGCTCAAAAGCGCCGCGTGAGCTCGATGCCGGCCGACACGGAACGGCCCAGGCCGGGTTCAAAGAAGCGGCTGTTGCCGTCGTTGACGATCACGGAGCCGGCGTGCTTCTTGTCGGTGAGGTTGTCGACGCGCACGAACTCGCGCCAGGTCCAGACACCGGTGGTTTGTTCGAAGCGGGCGCCGATGCTGTAGAGCGTGTGGCCGGCGGCCAGCGCCGTGCTGGTGGAGTTGACGTCATTGGCGAACACGCTGCCGGTGTGCCGCGCCTCCAGCGTGAAAACGCCCCCGATGGCCGCCGCCATGGCCGGCGCCCACGCCACCTGGGCAAAGAGCTGATGTTCGGGTAAACCAGGCATGCGGTTGCCGGCGGGAATGCTGGCGGTGCCGCTGCCGTAGCGCGCGCGCAGGTAGGTGTAGGCGCTGCTCAGCGTCACGTTGCCCATGCCGTACTCGGCCGAAAGCTCCAGACCTTGGCGCTTTGTGCTGCCGCCGTTGGTGAAGCTGGCGCGTCCATCGACGGTCCCTGCCGAGACGATTTCGTCGCTTGTGCGGATGTCGAACAGCGTGGCGTTCCACAAGCCCGAGCCGTTGCGTCCGCGCAGACCGACCTCGGCCTGCGTGCTCCTGCTCGCGTTGAGTGCGGTGTTGAAACCGGTGGCTCCGCCGACGCTGTAGGCCGCTTCGTTCAGCGTGGGGATTTCCAGGCCGCGGCCCACCGATGCAAAGGCCTGCGTCTGTGGCGAAAGCTGCCAGCGCAAACCCAGCACAGGCAGCCACGCGCTGTAGCGATTGCCGCCGCTCTGGTCGCCGTTGGAGAGAAACTCATCGGACGATTCGAAACGCGCCCCGACCCGGCGCAACCCTGCTTCAAACGTCCAGTCCTGCACTTGCCACGCCGCCTGCGCGTAGGGATCGAGGGTGGTCGCGCTGTTGGTCTCGTCGCGACGCAGGGCGCCCGTGACGCCGAATGTGCTGCCCACGAAGTTCTGGTAGCCGCGCCGCAGGTCGGTCTGGCGGTCGCCCGCCAAGCCGGCGCTCAGGTTCAACTGACCCCCCTGCCATTCGCGTTGCAAACGCCAGCGGGCGTTGAAGCCCCAGTAGTCGCGATCCAGATCGATCACGCCGCCGGAGTTGCCCGGGAATGTGGCGGGGTTTTGATTGGCCACCGGAATCGACTGGAACTGGATCACCCGTCGCTGCCCGGCATAGCCCATCAGCTCGACCTTGTGACCGTTGCCCAGGGCCTGATCCCACGCCAGTCCCGCTTGCGTTTGCGAGACCGATTTGCGGGTGTTGAACTGAATGGCCTGGGGCGTTGTCAACGGCGTGCCGGCATCGAACTGTGGGCGGCTCAGGCCCTGCGGGTCGAGCGCAAATGCAATCTGGCGGTTGAAGAGCAGGGTGGTGCGCCCGCCTTCGTGGGCGCGTGAGAGCTTCACGTTGGCGCTGGTGCGGTCGCCCGCCGACTGCGGGCGCGCGCCGTCGGTGGCGAACTTGCCCACGTCCAGCGTGTACGACCAGCCGGGGACTTCCGCCGTGCCGGTCTGGCCCGAGACCTGGGTCGACAGGCGCCACAGGCCGTTGGCGCCGAGCGCCGCGCCCACGCGCAGCTCACCGGGCCGGGTGCCGTCTTGTGTGTAGGCCAGGATGGCGCCGCCGCTGGAGGCGCCGTACAGCGCAGCGAACGGCCCGCGCACGACCTCGATGCGGTCGGCGCTGCCCAATGGGAAGTTGGCCGCCTGGCCCGAACCGTCGGGTGCGCTGGCCGGGATGCCGTCGACGAACAGGCGCACGCCGCGCACGCCGAAGGTGGAGCGCGCGCCAAAGCCGCGGATGGACACCTGCAGGTCTTGCGCATAGTTCTCGCGGTTGCGGATCACCAGGCCCGGCACGCGCGCCAGGCCTTCGGAGAGGTTGATTTGCAACTGGCCGTCGCGCAGCTCGCGGCCATCGACCACGTCCACCGTGGCCGCGCCGCGCCAGCGCTGGTCGGCCGACCCGCTGCCGGTGATGACCACCGGCGCGAGCGATCCGCCGTCTGCTTCAGGCGGTGCGGGGTTGGTCTGGGCGTGCAGCAGCGCGGGCAACGCGGCCAGGGGAAAAAGAGCCAGGGTTCGGATGTGCATGTTCGGGCAGGGTCCAGGGTGTCAGGGCGCTTGCACGCTGATCTGCAGCGATGAATACCAGGCGGCGAGGTCGTCGATCTCGGCGTCGGTCAGGGGTTTGGCGATCACGCCCATCACCTCGTGGGGGCGTTTGCCGCTGCGGTAGTTCTTGAGCTGCTCCACCAGGTAGATGGCGGGCTGGCCCGCGAGGTGGGGTGCGTTGGGCATCATCGACATGCCGTTGGGTCCGTGGCAGACGGCGCAGGCCATGTTGGCCTTGGTGCGGCCCACCACGGGGTCGGCGGCGTGCGCGGCGCCCGCGCTCAGTGCGGCAGCGATCAGGAGGAAAGTTCGCATGGGAAGAGGGGTCCGTTCAAGCGTGAAACCGCGCAAGCGGCCCGCGTGGGCCGCCTGCGCGAGGGCGCAGCGAAGCGCTGCTGTCAGTTCGCCGAGTAGGTGACGCGGTAGATCGCGCCGACGTAGTCGTCGGAGATCAGCAGCGAGCCGTCCTTCATGGGCGCCACGTCCACCGGGCGGCCTTTGTAGACGCCATTGCCGTCCAGCCAGCCTTCGGCGAACACCTCGGACTTGCCGGCGGTGCCGTTGGCGTTGAGCGGGATGAAGTTGATCAGCGCGCCGGTGGCCTGGCTGCGGTTCCACGAGCCGTGCGAGGCCACGAAGATGCCGCCCTGGTACTTGGCCGGGAACTGCTTGCCGTTGTAGAAGGTCATGCCGAGCTGGGCCTGGTGGGCCGGGAACTCCACCTGTGGGAAGACCGCGTTGGCGGGTTCTTTCATGTCCTTCAGATCGGTGGCGGCGGGCGAGCCAGCCACCTTGTACTTGCCGTTCCAGTAGGGGTAGCCGAAGTGTTCACCGACCTTGGTGGCGCGGTTGAGCTCACCCGGCGGGATGTCGTCGCCCAGGCCATCGGTCTGGTTGTCCGTCCACCACACCGACTTGTCCTTGGGGTTGATGTCCATGCCCACCGAGTTGCGCATGCCGCGCGAAAACACCTCGCGCTTGGAGCCGTCAAAGGCGTTCATGCGCACCACACCGCCGATGCCGAGCTTGTCGTACAGGTCGACCTTGTTCGCGGGCTGCACGTTGTGCGGCTGGCCCAGGGTCACGTAGAGCATGCCGTCGTCGGCCACGCGGCAGGTGCGTGCGCCGTGGTTGAACGACTCCTCTTCCACCGGGATCAGGCCGCCCTGCGGTACCACCTCGATCACAGCCACATCGGGGCCTTCGTAGAAGAACTCGGCGGCGGGGAAGTTGAGCACGCGGTTGTGTTCGACCACCACCAGGAAGCCGTCCTTGGTCCAGCACACGCCGTTGGGCACCTTGAAGTTGATCGACGGCGCGAAGGGCTTGACCTCGTCGGCCGCGCCGTCACCGTTGCGGTCGGTCACGGCCCACACGCGGGTCTTGCGCGTGCCGACAAACAGCATGTTGGTGCTGGGGGCCACCGCCATGTGGCGCGCGTCGGGGACGACGGCGTAGAGCTCGATCTTGAAGCCCGGGGGCAGCTTCACGGCCTTGAGGTTGGCGCGGATCGCATCGGCATTTTTGCCTTCCTGCGGCACCGGTGGAATGTTCAGGTCGACGCCTGAGACCTTCATCTGCTTGAGCGTGGCCAGGTTGTCTTTGCCAGCCTGGGCCAGCGCGCTGGTGGCCAGGCCGCAGGCCATCAAGGCCAGCAACAGTTTTGTGCTTTTCATGTTTGTCTCCTCTGAGGGTTTTTAGATTCCCGAAAACCACTTTTCGGGAAAACCATTCTGGAGGGAAATCAGAACGCGGTGCAAGCCACAACGGTGGTGGGGATTTGAGTGTTGCGCCGCTCGGAATGCCCGCGCTGCGTGCTAGCCGTGTTCTCCGTTCGCGCCGGGTGCGCGCGCAGCCTTGGGGCTCAAAACTGTCGGAGTATTTGACAGTTTTCGCAGGCTGTCGGTGCGCTTCGAAAACAATCCGTTACGAATCATGGGCGCACCAAGTTGGCCCGCGTCTTGCAAGGTAGTCTCTATCCCGCACGAAAAGTGCATTGACAAAAACCAATCACATGACCTCCTTCGCCAAGATTGCCCTCGCTGCCGCCCTGGTTGCCTCCGTGGGCGCTGCCTCCGCAGCCCCGACCGTGTTTTCGTCTGTCGGTGGCGCACCGACCGGTGTGAACAAGTGGAATCTGAATGGCGATGCGCCCGTGGGCACGGGCCTTAGCTCCGTGGTCGTGACGCCCAACGCAGCTTTTGTGACCGGCAGCGCCAACGGCATCTACGCAGCGCCTTTCCTGTCGGGCAACAATGGCGTGGGTTTTGGTGCTGGCGGCACCGACCAAGCTAACGGCCTGGACGCCACCCGCTACCTGACCACTGGTTCGACCGATGCCAACAGCAACGCCAAGATCACCATCAACTTCAGCGCCGACCAGTTCTACTTCGGCCTGCTGTGGGGTTCGGTGGATGCCTTCAACACGATGGAGTTCTTCAACAACGGTCTGTCCGTGGGTTCGCTGAACGGCACCAACGTCACCCCGGCAGCCACCGGCAACCAGGGCCAGGCTGGCACCTACTACGTGAACATCGATCTGGCCGAAGGCTTCGACAGCGTGGTGTTCAAGAGCACGCAGTACGCCTTCGAGTTCGACAACATCGCCTGGAGCGCCAACCGCGTGCCGGAGCCAGGCTCGCTGGCCCTGCTGGGTCTGGGTCTGGCCGGCCTGGGCTTCGCCCGCCGCCGCCGCGCTGCCTGAGTGTTGCGCCTGAGCGGGCTCGCCCGCTCGAGAAAAAGCCCACCCTGATCGGTGGGCTTTTTCGTGGGCGCTCGTTGTCTTCAGTCCGGCACCACCGCCGTCACTTCAATCTCCACTTTGGCCCGCTCTTCCACCAGCGCGCTCACCTCCACGCAGGTCATCGCCGGGAAGTTCTTGCCCATCACCTCGCGGTAGGCCTCGCCGAGTTCGCGCAGGCGGTTGTTGTATTCCACGCGGTCGGTGATGTACCAGGTCATGCGCACCATGTGCTGCGGCCCGGCGTCGGCGCAGGTCAGCACGTCGCGGATGTTGAGCAGCGCCTGGCGCGTTTGCGCAATGAAGTCGTCGCTCTCGAAGGTCTGGCTGGCGTTCCAGCCGATCTGGCCGCCCACGAAGACGTGGGTGCCGCGCACGGCGATGCCGTTGGCGTAGCCCTTGGGGGTGGCCCAGCCGGGCGGTTGCAGGTGTTTCATCTCGGTTGTCTCAGGGTTGTTGGGTGGCTTGCTGGCGCAACGCAAAACGCTGCAGCTTGCCGGTTTCGGTGCGCGGGAGCTGGGTCACAAAGACCACCTCGCGCGGGTATTTGTAAGGGGCCAGGCTGTGCTTCACGTGGTCTTGCAAGGCCTTCACCTGCGCGGTATCGCCAGCCTGACCGGGCTTGAGCACCACGAAGGCCTGCACGATCTGGCCGCGTTCGTCGTCGGGCTTGCCCACCACGCCGCATTCGGCCACGGCCGGGTGCTCCAGCAGGGCGGCTTCCACCTCGGGGCCGGCCACGTTGTAGCCGGCGGTGATGATCATGTCGTCGGTGCGCGCCTGGTAGAAAAAGTAGCCGTCGGCGTCCATGCGGAAGGCGTCGCCGGGCAAATTCCAGCCGCCCTTGACGTAGTGGGTCTGGCGATCGTCGTCGAGGTACCGGCAACCGGTGGGGCCGATCACCGCGAGCTTGCCCACTTCGCCGATGGGCAGTGGCTCACCGGCGTCGTTCACCACCTGCGCCTGGTAGCCCGGCACCACCTGGCCGATGGCGCCGCGGCGCACCGACTCGGGCGGTGACGAAATGAAGATGTGGAACATCTCGGTCGCGCCGATGCCGTCGAGCATCTCCAACCCGGTGGCTTCTTTCCAGAGCTGGCGCGTGGCGTCCGGCAGGCCCTCACCCGCGCTCACGCTGATGCGCAACTTCCCGATGCCGTGCACCTTGGCGAACGCGGCCATCTGGCGGTAGAAGGTGGGCGCGGTGTAGCAGATGGTGGCGCCCACGCGGATCATGAGTTGCACCATGCCCTCGGGCGTGTAGGGCACGGACGGGAAGTACACCGACGCGCCGGCCCACATGGGATACACCAGCAGGCCGCCGAGGCCGAAGGTGAAGGCCAGCGGTGGCGAGCCCATGACGATGTCCTCGGCCGTGGCGCGCAGCACATGGCGTGGCCAGGTCTCGCAGGCGGCCAACACATCGCGGTGGGTGTGCACGGCGGCCTTGGGGGTGCCGGTGGTGCCGGAGGTGAAGGCGAGCAGCGCGATGTCGGTGGCGGCGGTGGGGCAGGGTGCGCTGTGCACGCACTGGCGCTTGGCCATCGCCTCCAGCGAATTCGGCACCTCGGTGCCACCTGTGTTGAACACCAGCAGCGTCGTGCCGGCGGTGGCGGGGTCGGCCGCCAGCGCGGACTTGAGTTCGTCCTGCAACTTCACGTCGCACAGCGCGAGCACAGGCTGCGCCTTGGCCATGATGGCGCCGAGCTCCCTGGCGCGCAGCAGCGGCATGGTGGCCACCGCGATCAACCCGGCCTGCACCGTGGCCAGCCAGGCCAGCGCCATGGCCACCGAGTTGCCGCCGCGCAGCAGCACGCGGTTGCCGGGCACCAGGCCCAGTTCCACCGTGAAGGCGTTGGCCATGCGGTTCACCTCAAGCTGCGCCTGCGCGTAGCTCAGCGTGCGTTCGTCGCTGCGGAACAGGGGGCGATCAGCGTGGCCGGCGGCGGTGACGCGCTCGAACAGCGCCTGCACCGCATTCACCTGCGCGGGCAACTGCAGCTCGGGCCGGTCGAAGCGCAGTTCGGGCCATTGCTCGGGGGGCGGCAGGTGGTCGTGCACGAAGTGGTCGGCCTGGGCGCTGGGGATGAGGCGTGTGGTCATGGTGGTGTGCATTCAGGAAGACCGCAGTGCTGCCTTGCCGAGGATCAACAGCTGCACTTCGCTCGCACCTTCGTAGATGCGCAACGAGCGGATGTCGCGGTACAGGCTCTCCACCTTCTGGCCCACCTGCACGCCGCGCCCGCCGAACATCTGCAGCGCCATGTCGATCACGCGCTGCGCGTTCTCGGTGGCGGTGAGTTTGGCGGCGGCGGCGGCCGTGGTGTAGGCCGGTGTGCCCATGCCTTGGGTGGTGCTGCAGTCGCGCTGCCAGGCCGCGCGGTAGGTGAGCAGGGCGGCGGCGTCGATGAGCGCGCTCATCTCGCCCAGGCGGGCCTGCGTGAGCTGGAAGTCGGCCAGGGTCTGACCGAACATCTTGCGGTGTTTGGCCTGCGACACCGCTTCCGCAAATGCACGGCGCGCCATGCCCAGCGCGGCGGCGGCCACCGAGGCGCGGAAGATGTCCAGCGTCTGCATGGCGAGTTTGAAGCCGCCGTGCAAGCTGCCCACAATCGCGTCGCCGCTGATGGCGCAGTCGTTGAAACGCAGCGTGGCCAGCGGGTGCGGCGCCATCACGTGGATGTGCTCGCTGCTGTCCAGGCCGGGCTGCCCTGCGTCGACGATGAAGGCGCTGATGCCGCGCGCACCGGCTTGCGGATCGGTCTTGGCAAACACCACGTAGAAGTCGGCCAGGTCGCCGTTGCTGATCCAGGTCTTGGTGCCGTTCAAAGTCCAGCCGCTGGTGGTCTGCACGGCTTGTGTGGCCATGGCGGCCACATCCGACCCGGCGTCTGGCTCGCTGAGCGCGAAGGCCGCGATCTTCTGGCCGCTGGCCACAGCGCTCAGGTACTTCGCTTGTTGCGCGGGTGTGCCGGCGAGCGTGATCACGCCGCTGCCCAGGCCTTGCATGGCGAATGCAAAGTCGGCCAGGGGCGAATGGAAAGCGAGTGTCTCGCGCAGGATCACCAGCGCGCGCGAATCGAGCGCAGGCAACTCACCGCCGTGGGCCGCGGGCACGCAGTAGCGCAGCCAGCCCGCTTCGCCCAGGCGCGCCACCCAGTCCTTGCACGCGGCGCGGTCGTCGGCTTCGTTCACGTCCTGCAGCGCAGCCCAGTCGGCCAGGCGCGGCGCCATGTCGCGGTGGTGAGTGTCGAAGAAGGGCAGTTCCCACTGCGCTTGCGGTGGGTGCATGCCGTGGGGGTGTTCGAAGGCGACCATGGTCAGTCTCCTTCGAAGACGGGACGCTGCTTGGCCGCGAAGGCTTCATACGCGCGCTTGAAATCCTGCGTCTGCATGCAGATCGCCTGCGCCTGCGCCTCGGCCTCGATGGCCTGGTCCAGCGTCATGGCCCATTCCTGGTGGAGCATGGTCTTGGTCATGCCGTGCGCGAACGTGGGGCCTTGCGCGAGCTGGGTGGCGAGTTTGTGCGCTGCGGTCAGCAGCGCGGCGTTTTCGTGCAGCGCGTTGAAGAAGCCCCAGGCGTGGCCCTCGCTTGCGGTCATGGCGCGGCCGGTGAACAGCAGCTCGCTCGCGCGGCCCTGGCCGATCATGCGCGGCAGCAGGGCGCAGGCGCCCATGTCGGCACCGGCGAGACCCACGCGGGTGAACAGGAAGGCCACGGTGGCTTGTGGCGTGCCCAGGCGCAGGTCGGAAGCCAGGGCCATCATGGCGCCGGCACCGGCGCACACGCCATCCAGCGCGGCCACGATGGGCTGCGGGCAGGCACGCATGGCGCTCACCAGTGCGCCGGTCATGCGTGTGAAGGCGAGCAGCTCCGGCATGGTCATGGTGGTGAGCGGGCCAATGATCTCGTGCACGTCGCCACCCGAGCAGAAGTTGTCGCCCGCGCCGGTGAGCACCACGGCCTTGATGTCGGTGCTTTTCTGCAGGGCCAGGAACCAGTCGCGCAGCTCGGCGTAGGAGTCGAAGGTCAGCGGGTTCTTGCGTTCGGGGCGGTTGAGCGTGACGGTGGCCACGCCGTCGTTCACGGCGAGCGCGAAGTGGCTGGGGCGTGCATCGGCCATGGCGGTGTACTGGCCGCGCATGGGGTTGTGGTCGGGGATGGGGTGTTTCATGCTTCGATCCGCTGGTTGATGTCGAGTTGGTGCGCTTTCACCTTGCCCAGCAGCTTGTGCAGGTTCTCCAGATCGCGCGGGCTCAGGCCTTCAAAGGCGTCGACGATCCACGCCTCGTGCTGGCGCGCCATCTCGGCGAAGGTGGTACGGCCGAGGTCGGTGAGGGCCACGCGAAACGCGCGGCGGTCGCCGTCCACGTCCAGCCGCTCCACCAGGCCTTCGTTCACCAGCTGGTCGGTGATGCCGGTCACATTGCCGCCGGTGACCATGAGTCGGTGCGAAAGCTCCTTCATCTTCAGACCCTCGGGGTGGCGCTCCAACTGGGCCATGAGGTCGAAGCGCGGCAGCGTGGTGTCGAACTGCTCGCGCAGGCCGGCGCGCACGCGTTTCTCGATCAGCTGCGAGCAGGTGAGCAGGCGCAGCCACAGGCGCAACTCGTGCGCATGTTCGCTGTGGGCGCGGGCTTCCAGGTCCAGAGGTGAATCGTTCATGGTTTGTCGCTGTTGTTGAGGGCTTGCAGGCGGGCGGTCTCGCGGTAGAGCTGGTCGCGCCCGCTCTCGTAAGGGCGGGGCCACTGCAGGGCGCGGGTCTGCAGCTTGGCGGCTTCGTGCAGGGTCCAGGCCGGGTCGGCCAGGTGCGGGCGGGCCACGGCGCAGAGGTCGGCGCGGCCGGCGGCGATGATGCTGTTGGCGTGGTCGGCTTCGCTGATGGCGCCCACGGCCATGGTGAGGATGCCGGCCTCGTTGCGCACGCGGTCGGCGAACGGTGTCTGGTACATGCGGCCATAGACCGGCTTGGCCGCGCGCGTGGTCTGGCCGGAAGACACGTCGATCACGTCGCAACCGGCGGCCTTGAACAGCCGCGCCATCTCGACCGCGTCGTCGGGCGTGTTGCCGCCGGGCGCCCAGTCGTGGGCGGAGATGCGCACGCTCATGGGCCGCTCGGCCGGCCACGCGGCGCGCATGGCGGTGAACACCTCCAGCGGATAGCGGCAGCGGTTCTCCAGTGAACCGCCGTAGTCGTCGGTGCGCAGGTTGGTCAGCGGGCAGATGAAGGCCGAGAGCAAATAGCCGTGGGCCGCGTGCAGTTCGAGCCAGTCGAAGCCGGCGGCGGCGGCGCGCTGCGTGGACTCGACGAAGGCCGCGGTGAGGGCATCCATGTCGGCGCGGCTCATGGCGCGCGGCACCTGGTTTTGCTCGCCATAGGGCACAGCGCTGGCCGAGATCACGGGCCAGTTGCCCGAGGCCAGCGGTTCGTCGATGCGTTCCCAGCCGAGTTGCGTGGAACCCTTGGGGCCGCTGTGGCCGAGCTGGATACCGATGTGGGCGTGGCTGCTGTGGGTGAAGTCCACGATGCGCTTGAAGCCCGCTTGTTGCGCGTCGTTCCACAGGCCGGGGCAGCCGGGT